>JAJTDU010000056.1:0-17811 GCA_021298725.1 Verrucomicrobiaceae bacterium
GCCCGCGTCCAAACGCTGCGGGCCGAGGAAAAGCAGCTCAGCGCCAAGCTGAACGCCAAAGTCGCCACGGACAAGGTTTATGCCGTCATCGCAGACAAACCGCCCGCCATACAGATCCTCAAACGTGGCGATCCCGAATCTCCCGCCGATGAATCCATTCCACCCGGCACGCTCAGCCTACTGCGTGATCTCAAACCTGCTCTCGGCACACTCGACACCACCGAAGGTGACCGCCGCAAGGCGCTCGCTGCATGGATCACAGATACGCGCAATCCCTTGACCCGCCGTGTCATCGCCAACCGCCTCTGGCACTGGCATTTCGGCCAAGGAATCGTGAACACTCCCAGCGACTTCGGCCTTGGCGGTGGCAAACCTTCGCACCCTGAGCTTCTCGATTACCTCGCCGATGAGTTGTTGAAAAGCGGCTGGTCCCTCAAGCACATGCACAAACTAATCGTGATGAGCGAAGCCTACCGTAGAACGAGTTTTCCAACTCGTTCATCCAAGGCCAACGAGTTGGAAAACTCGTCCTACATCGACTCCAACAACCGCCTCCTCTGGCGGCAAAACCCACGCCGCATCGAAGCCGAGGCCACGCGTGATTTCGTGCTCGCCATCTCCGGCAAGCTCAATCTCCAGCAAACAGGCGGCCCCGGCTTCGCCGACTTCACTTACACCGAAAGCTACGCGCCGGTGTATCAGCACATCACGGCCGACACGCCGGAATTGTGGCGGCGCAGCATCTACCGCTTCGTCGTGCGTAGCACCCCACAGAAGTTCCTCACCACGCTCGACTGCCCCGATCCCGCGAACCTCACCCCCGCGCGCCTGACCACCACCACCGCGCTGCAATCCCTCGCCCTCTTCAACAACGACTTCATCCTCCGTCAGTCCCGCTATTTGGCTGAGCGCTTGCAACACGAAGCCGGTGCCGATGTCTCCAAGCAAATCCAGCTCGCCTACGCCCTCGCCTTCTCCCGCGAACCCACAACCGAGGAACAGCATCTCGGAACTCAATTCATCCAAACCAGCGGCCTTTTTGCCTTCTGCCGCTCTCTGTTCAACGCCAACGAGTTTGTCTATGTGGACTAGCCGTCGTCATCCTCAGCCTCGAACATCCTTAGGCGGTGCTCGTGACGGATTTGAAGGATCGTCACGAGTTTCTGGGCTTCGTCGATGGTGTAGAGCACTCGCCATCCAACGCCTGACTTCCAAGGGCGGAAAAGCATCTGGCGGATTTCATACTGTCGCATCCACTCGCCGTTCTCAGGAGCGAAGCCGTGACGCTGTGGATTTTTGCTCAGTGTTTCCAAGGCTTTGTGGAGCAGGTCGAACCAGCGCAGAGCCAGTCCATCACCTCCATGCTTCTCATCGGAGCGATACCACTCGACTTGTGCCTCCACGCACAAGTCCGCTGACAGAGCTTGCTTTACTGCGAACATCACTTGCCGGGCTTGGGTTTAAAGAGGCGGGCTCGCAGATCACTGAATGCTGCGTCCAAAGGTCTGCCCCGATCCCCGCGATCATAGGCCTCCAGCGCCGCCTTCAATTCCATGTCCAGCCGGTATTCATCCGCTGCCTGCGCCATCTTATCAAAGGCGGCAACGGACAGCACCACTGCGGTCGCTTTCCCATTGTGAGTCAAAACACGCGGCCGGTTGTGTTTCTTCAGCTCCGCCGTGTGCTTGCGCGTCTGGCGGGCAAAGTCGGTGAGACTGATGACATCTTTTTCAAGGATCATATGCGTGTCATCCAGATCTTCTGCCCCGGCGGCATGAGCCATGTGGACACGTTTGATTACAAACCCGAGCTGATCAAACGCGCGGGCAAACCCTTCGATCCTGATGGCAAGCTGCAGTTCTTCGCGTCGAAGCCCGGCAACTGCCAACCGAGCTACTATCCCTTCAAGCAGCGCGGCGAGTGTGGGCGCTGGGTGAGCGATTTGTTTCCCAAACTTGCCACACAGGTCGATGACATGGCCTTCATCTACTCCATGCAGAGCAAGACCGCGCTGCACGGCCCCGGTTGCTTCATGATGAACACCGGGCAAACGCTGCCCGGCTTCCCCAGCATGGGTGCATGGGTCACCTATGGTCTCGGCAGCGAGAGCGACAACCTGCCCGCCTTCGTCGTGCTGCCTGATCCACGCGGACTCCCGCCCGGCGGCCCGATCAACTGGGGCGCGGGCTTCCTCCCCGCCGTGCATCAAGCGACCACGCTCGATGCCACGAACGTCGAGCAACCCATCGCCGATCTCTTCCCGCCGAAGGACTTCAGCGGCACCGGGCGCGTGCAGGATCAGCAAACGCTCGACTTCCTGCAAAAACTCAATCGTCAGCATGCCGCGCAGCGCACCGCCAACACCGAACTCGACGCCCGCATCGCCGCCTATGAGATGGCCGCGCGACTCCAGCTCAGCGCTCCCGAAGTCACCAACCTCTCTGGCGAGACCGAACTCACGAAAAAGCTCTACGCCATCGAAGATCCCGAGATCGGCCCCTTTGGCCGCCAGTGCCTCATGGCCCGCCGACTCGCCGAGCGCGGCGTGCGCTTCATTCAAATCTATTGCGGTGCTGAAAACACCACCGCCAAGAAAATCCGCCCGAACTGGGACAGTCATGAAGACCTCGTGCGCGATCATGGCTATTGGGGGGCGGTGCTAGACGCTGGCGCTAGTGCCCTGCTCGCTGATTTGAAATCACGCGGCCTGCTGGAGGACACGCTCGTCATCTGCACCACCGAGTTTGGCCGCCAGCCCGCCGCGCAAGGCAGCGGCAAAGGCCGTGACCACAACGCCGGAGCCTTCACCGCCTGGATGGCCGGTGGCGGCATCAAGGGCGGCACTGGCCACGGTGCAACCGACGAACTCGGCTTCAAAGCCGCCGAAAACATCACCCACAGCTACGAACTCCACGCCACCGCGCTGCATTTGCTCGGCATTGACCACGAGAAGCTCACCTTCTATCACAACGGCCTCCAACAACGCCTCACCGGCCTCGAAGGGCATGGGGTGATCAAGGAGTTGCTCGCGTAATTCATTCTCCACTCATGCCTCACACCGCCAGCATCGACTGGCGCACCACTCCGCACACAGCGCCGGGCATCGCAACACTCAAAAAAACTGCCGCGCCATCCTCGCCGCTCTCTTCGATGATCGAAGACGAACCACTGCGCTGCTCGAAAATGTCGTGAATGGCATCGAGTTACCACAATTCGTTGAGAAGTCGCTGAAGTGGCTGCGTTACCACGCACCGCCATGAAGTCTTTCCTCGCTGCTTTTTTTGCCCTTGTTGTCTGCGCTGCCGCGCAGCCGAAGTTCAACGTCCTGCACATCGTCTCGGACGATTTGAATACCTCGCTCGGCTGCTATGGGCATGCGCAGGTGAAGTCACCACACATCGACAAGCTAGCGGCATCCGGCGTGCGGTTTGAGAAGGCTTACTGCCAGTTCCCGCTCTGCAATCCCAGCCGTGCGTCCTTCATGACCGGCATGCGTCCCGGCAGCACGAAGGTGTATGAGAACTCCACCCACTTCCGCCAGGCACTGCCGGAGGTGCTGAGCATTCCGCAGACTTTTTCGAAAGCGGGCGCGTTCTCAGCGCGAGTCGGCAAACTCTACCACTATGGCGTGCCCACGCAGATCGGCACAAGCGGGTTGGATGATGAGCCGTCGTGGCAGCAGGTGGTGAATCCCATCGGTCACGATAAAAAAGTAGAGGATCAGATTCACACGCTCACACCGGGTCAGTTCGGCGGCACGTTGAGCTGGTTCAATGATCCCTCCGAGGAGCCGCAGACCGATGCCGTGGGCGCAGCGGAGGCGATCAAGCTGCTCGAAGCGAAGAAGGATGGTCCGTTTTACCTCGCCGTCGGCTTTTACCGCCCGCACACCCCTTATGTGGCTCCGAAAAAGTACTTCGAGCAGTATCCCATCGAAAAAGTCCAGCTGCCCACGGGTCCAATGAAGGACGCGCCGGGCATTCCCACACAGGCTTATGCGAGCTACAAAAAGGAGCAGGACCAGCTCACCGATCCGATGCGCAAGGAAATCCTCCAGGCCTACTTTGCGTCCACGACGTTCATGGATGACCAGGTCGGCGAGGTCGTGGCCGCAGTGGAGCGGCTCGGCCTGCGCGAGAAGACGGTGATCGTCTTCCACAGCGACCACGGTTATCACCTCGGCGACCACGGTTTGTGGCAGAAGCAAAGCCTGTGGGAGAACTCCGCGCATGTGCCGCTCATCATCAGCGTTCCTGGCAATGCGAACAACGGCAAGGCCTGCCCACGCACCGTCGAACTCATCGACCTGCATGCCACGCTGGCGGATGTGTGCGGTTTGCCTGACCCAGCGAGTGATGGCACGAGCCTGAAGCCGCTGCTCGACAACCCGCAGGCGGCCTGGGAACGCCCCGCCTTCACCCAGGTCATGCGCGGTGGCATTCCCGGCACCGGCAAAGGCCAGGGCAAGAAGGGAAAAGGCAAGGTTTCCCTCGGAGTCAGCGTGCGCACCGAGCAGTTCCGTTACACCGAGTGGGACGAAGGCCGCCAAGGCACCATGCTCTTTGATCTGCCAAACGATCCGCAGGAGACCAAAGATCTCTCCAAAGACCCCGCGCATGCCGAAACAATCTCGAAGATGAAGGCGATGCTGACCGGATTGAAAAAGTAAGCCTGCAACCATGCGCCCCCTCCTCCTGCTGGCATTCACCCTCGGAGCGCTGAGCGCCGCCGAGCCCATTCACGAAACCTTTGACGCCACATTTGACGCAAAGCGCTTCACCACGCCGATCCCGAACAAGAACACCGAGGTGCGTGACGGTGTGCTGTGGACTCGAGGTTCCAGCGGCGGGAAATATCCGCCGATGGTCTATCTGCCAGTCGAGGGAAAGGACATGAGCATCTCCTTCCGCTACCGTCATCTGGGTGACGGCGGCTGGTTGTGGTTCTTTATCGATGGCGATGACGGATTCGGCAGTGTGGATCACATGCTGCGGGTAAAACTGCTCCGTGACTCGGTGACGCTCGATGTCGATGCCCACACGAAAGATACGAATCACCCACTTCTCCAAAAAACGCGCCCGGCAGATGCCGTCAGCGGAGCCTTCCGCACCAACGAGCACTTGCCTGCTGAAAAAATCGACCTTGCTGCCAATCGCTGGCGAACTGTGAAGCTGGTCTTTGAAGGTGAAGCCGTCACGATCAACATCGACGACAAGCTTTGGAGCCACCGCCTCGTGCGGCCCAACTTCAACGCTGGAAAGCGCAAGCTGCTCTGGATGCAGAACGGCGGCGCAAAGGGCATCGAGATCGACGACATCCATGTTGAGCCTGTGAAAGCTCAATGACGGTGTTTTAACGTGGTTCGTTTGCTTGCCGCCATGCCTCAAGTTTGATCCTCAGTTCTTCCTGCTTGGCCTGATGGGCGGCAAGCTCGCTGAGATCATGCATCTCCTTTGTTCGCCGCATCTTTGAAGGTCCACCGTGCCAAGCAGCAGAAGCAAAATCGAGCGCATGCGGTGAGAACGGCCCGTTTCAGGCCGCCCATCACGGTGCGACGGCATTTTTCAGCGGATTGCCGCCACGCGCCGCACGCAAGATCAAGAGCGGCAGCCGCAGGACAAAACTCATCATCAGCCGTGCGTGCATCCAGGTCAGTAGCACGTTGTCACGCCCGTAGCGGAACTGCGAGACACCGCCTTCCGCCGCGGTGAGGTAGCGCACATGCGTGGGGACGTTGATGGCTGGTACGCCCTGCCAGCAGATGCGCACGGCCACCTCGGTGTCGAAATCAAAGCGCCTGGCGAACCAAGTGCTGCGAAACGCGCGGAGCAGCGCCTGCACGGGATACACGCGCATGCCGAAAAGCGAGTCGCCGATGCCCCAGCCGAGCGTTTCGAGATTGGCCCACGCATTCGAGATGCGGCGGCCGCGCACGCGCAGCATCGGAGCCTCGGGGCCGAAAATCGGCTGGCCGAGCAAGGTGGCCTCCGGGTGGGCTTGGGCGAGCGCGATGAACTTCGGGATCGATTCGGGCGGATGCTGGCCGTCGGCATCCATCGTCAGCACATGCGTGTAGCCGGCTGCGGCAGCTTCCTCGGCACCACGACAAATGGCGGCGCCTTTGCCACGGTTCACCGGCTGTTTGATGAGACGCAGGCCCGGATGCGCGGGTTGGAGCGTCTCCACGGCCTTTTCGCTGTCATCGGTGCTGCCGTCCAGCACCACCCACACTTCCGGCCAGTGCTCCAACGCGTGCGCCACCGTGTCCGCCAGCAGGCGTCCCGTGTTGTAGCTAGGGATGAGGAGAAGAAGCTTCATGCGCCCTCGCAGGGGAGGCGTGATGGACACGAGGAAGCCTCCAGCCGCAAGCGCAAATCAACCCTGGTAGTAACTCACCCCATATCCGCTTACTCGGCTGTTTTCGACCCGTTGCTGAGCGCGGCCAGGCACACGGCCCGCAGTCGCTCGGTGAAATCGGTCGCGCTTTCGTCCGGCGGGCTGGCCAGCGGCTCGCCCAGGGTGATGCGCAGTTTGATTTTTCGCTCTGGCAGCCGCCACAGCGGCCAGCCTTTGCACAGGTAGTCGCTGTTGGTCTCGATGAAGACCGGCCACACCGGTGCGCTCGATTGCGTGGCGATGATGCCGATGCCGCCCTGGAAACGGTTCACAGCGTTCTCTTGCTTCCGTGTGCGCGTGCCTTCCGGGAAAAACAACAGGCGGTCGCCCTGGCGCAGCGCCTCGATGGAGTGCTGCAGCATCTTATGAGCGGGCTTGTTCGGAATGAAGCCCGCTAGCTTGGCCCCGCCGCGCAGGAAGGGGTTGTGCATCAGCGAGTCCTTCAAAATACAGCGTAGTCCGCGAATTTTCGCGATCACGAACACCGCATCCCATAGCGCTGGGTGGTTCGGCGCGATGATCAGCCCGCCGGTGACGCCCTCCAGCGCCTCAAAGCCGTGAAATTCGCACTCAAACACACCGCCCAGCCGCAGCAGCCGTAAAAAAACATCAAACGCCTCCTGTAGCAGCCACTGGCCGGTCGCGCGTGATTTCTCGAGCGGCAACAGCGGCGCAAGCACCAGCCCCGCAAGCACAAACAGGAACCCACCCACGGCCCAGTAGGCCATGCTGAGGACTAGAACGAATGTGAGCCACAGGCGGTGCGGCAGCTTCATCAGCATGCGCTGGTGCTTTGGGGTTTGCCCTGCGGTTGATTCATGAATATGGGCAAACATGCCTTCACCGTCCGATCTTGTCCAAGCGCTTTCCGCCCTCCCGCACGGCCCGGAGTTTCGTTTCATTGATGAACTCACTGAACTCGTTCCCGGCATCTCCGCCAAGGCGGTGTGGCAGCTCAAAGGCGGCGAGGAATTCCTGCGCGGCCACTTTCCCGGCGCACCGCTCATGCCCGGCGTACTCATGATCGAGGCGCTGGCCCAGCTGGGTGGCATCCTGGTGCAGACGCGACCCGGCGAAGCGCCGCTGAAAAACCTGCGCCTCACCGCCGTGCGCCAGA
This sequence comes from Verrucomicrobiaceae bacterium, assembly GCA_021298725.1. Classification (GTDB taxonomy): domain Bacteria; phylum Verrucomicrobiota; class Verrucomicrobiia; order Verrucomicrobiales; family Verrucomicrobiaceae; genus Prosthecobacter. The sequence continues at coordinate 7,514 of JAJTDU010000056.1, forward strand.
TCAAAATTCTCGGCAGCATCACGCCCGGCCAGTCGCTTCACCTCAGCGGTTCGCTGCAAGGCATGCTCGACACCTTAGGGCAGGTGATCGGTGAAATTCGCGATGACGCGGGCAACGTCATCCTCACCGGATCGGTCACGCTTGCTGGAGAAAAGTGAGTCAGCCACGCCTCATGCAGCGCCGGCCAGTCCAGCCAGGCGCCCTCTACAACGATCACCCCGATCACACCGCCTGCGTCCAAGGTCGCTGGATTCCCGAAGTCGCCGAGTTTATGTAGATCGACGACGAGACCATTGGCGGTCTTTGAGTAAAAAAAACGCCGCGCCGGGGATTGAAACCTCGGCGCGGCGTTGTGGAGTGCAGGATCAGATTAGCTGATGTGCTTGGAGACGAGCTTGGTCATCTCAAACATCGTCACCGTCTTCTTGCCGCCGAACACGGCCTTCAATGCGTCATCGGCATTGATGTTGCGCTTGTTCTTGGCGTCCTGGAGACCGTTCTTCTTGATGTAGTCCCAGAGCTTCTTCGTGATCTGGCCACGAGGAGCAGGCTTGCTGCCGACGACGACTCCGAGGATCGCGTCAGGCTGCACCGGCTTCATCAGGGCAGGATTGGGCTTACGTTTGGCTGCGGCCTTTTTGGCGGCCGGTTTGGCAGCCTTTTTAGCTGCTGGTTTGGCAGCCTTTTTAGCTGCTGGTTTGGATTTGGTTGCTGCTTTCTTGGCCATAGTGTTGTTGGCGGCTGATGCCGTATTTGCAGGTTATGAGAGCGGCCCGCGAAGCGTCAATGCAAATTTAATCAAACTTTAGGGTTGTTTCCCTGTGCAGAAGCCTCTTTCACAAGCGTTCGCCCCAGGAGAAACAGCATTTTCAAAATCGCGCTTTTGATGGCGCATGGCTTCAATAAAGTCGTCTGGAACCAATGGCCTCAGGGATGGTTGGAGCCGCAGCAGCAATCGTTTTTCTGCCGATGAATCCTGACCAAACGATTCTCATTGTGCTCGTCATGCTGATCATTCTCTAGGCGTTCTTTTTTGTGACCGAACTCATCGTGGCACGCGGGCGAAATCGTGCGCAGCCAGTGCGGGGTCAGACCTTCGCGTGTGTCTCCACCCACTGCACTGCGTAGCGCACGAGCGCCGAGCCATCGGTGATGCCGAGCTTTTCTTTGATGTGGGCGCGGTGGGCCTCGACGGTTCGGGGGCTGATGCTGAGCTGGATGGCGATGTTCTTGGTGGCGACGCCTTTGCCGATGAGCGCTAGGATTTCTAGCTCACGGTCGGTGAGTGAGTCCATGCCGTTGGTGCGATTCCTAGCGGAGCCGGTGACCTGCTCCAGCATGCGGGCGTTGAGTGTCTCGCTGATGTAAAGGCTGCCGCTGAGCACTTTTTGAATGGCGTGGATGAGATGATCAGCGGCTTCTTCCTTCATGACGTAGCCGCGTGCGCCGGCGCGGAGGGAGCGCTCGCCGTAGAGTGCCTCGTCGTGCATGGAGAGCACGAGGCACTGCGTGGCAGGGTGCATGGCGCGGATGTCTTTGACGAGTTCGAGGCCGTTCTTGTCTGGCAGCGTCAGATCAATGATGGCGAGGTCAGGCTTAAGCCTACCGACGACCTCCAGTCCTTCACGGGCGCTGCCAGCCTCGCCGCAAACATCCAGCCCGACCTCGGCACGGACGAGCTGCGCTAGCCCGTGGCGCATGATGGGGTGGTCGTCGATGAGGACGACGCGCTTCACTGAAGCTTGGCTGGTGCTGGAACGCTGCATGTGACCTGGGTGCCGCCTGTGGGGCGCGGCAAGACATGGATGGTGCCGCCCATCATCTGGGCGCGATGGCTCATGGTCAAGAGGCCCATGCCAGTTCCTTTGGCTGGTGTCTCGGGAATGCCAGTGCCGTCGTCGCGCACGGTGAGGACGATGTTGCCACTTTGGCGGGCGAGGTGAATATCGATACGCCTAGCCTGAGCATGCTTCACTGCGTTGGAAACCGCCTCCTGGGCGATGCGGAAGAGCTGCACAGAGGTCTTGTTGTCATTCACCTGCACTGGATTGTCATAGCGGAAGTCGCACGTGATTTCGTGGGCGCGAGCGGTGTTGTCCGCGAGTTCCTCCAGCGCGGCCATGAGGCCGTTGGCATCGAGAACGACGGGCATGAGGCCGCGTGAGGTCTCGCGGGCGCGCATGTTGGCCTTGGTGACGAGGCTGACGATTTCCTCAAGGCTGTGTGCTTCGGGACTGCCGGCTTTGATGAGGCTTTTCTGCGCCACCTTGGCCAAACAGCTGATGGCTGCGAGCTGCTGGCACAAATCGTCATGAATGTCCTGTCCGATGCGCGACTGCTCTTCCTCGCTGATGTGAAGGATCTTGTCCTCGAGCGCCTTGCGCTCAGTGAGATCACGAATGATGCCGGTGAAGATGCGGCGGCCGCTGGGCAGCAGGGCCTCTCCCACGGAGAGGTCGATGGGGAACACCGAGCCATCCTTGCGCTGCCCGACGACTTCACGACCGATGCCGATGATGCGCTTCACGCCGCTGCGGAGGTAGTTGTTCACATAGCTGTCATGCCGTGCGCGGTAAGGCTCTGGCATGAGCATGCTGATGTTTTTGCCAACGATTTCCTCACGCGGGTAGCCAAACAGCCTCTCGGTGGCGGAGTTCGCGGTCTCGATGATGCAATGCTCGTCGATGGTGATGATGGCGTTCACAGCCGTCTCGACGATGGCGGCGGAGCGCTGCTCGCTGGCCTTCAGCGCGTCTTGCAGCTCGGCGATGCTGGCTTGAGCGGACTGTTTCGGCATGGACGGTGGTCTAATCAGCGGCGGAGATGAATCCGTCTGGTTTCACGGCCAGGATGGAGCACGGGGCGTTTTGGACGATTTTTTCCGCCGTGGTGCCAATGAGCATCTCACGCAGGCCGGTTTTGCCACGCGTGCCGAGGACGACGAGCGTTGCATGCGTTTCATTGACGTGATCAAGGATGGCCTCGCGGATGTTCACACGTTCTTTGATCAGCGCAGTGACTTTGACATCGCCCGCCTCACGCGTGAGAGGGGCGAGGAAGGCGTCCAAGTCCTTGCGCCAGTTGTCCACCGCCTCAGGATCAATGGTGACGGGCATGGACGGGGCGAAGCCGCCGTAGTCGAGCGACATGGCAAGCGCGCTCTGATACACGTGCAGGCAGTCGAGGGTGGCATCGTCCTGCCGCGCCACATGCAGCGCGTATTGCACGGCCTTGGCGGAGTTCTCTGAGAAATCAACGCAGGTGACGATCTTCTTGAACGGACCCTGCGCGTCTTCGCGAACCAAGAAGACATCGACGGGAGCTTTACGCACGCATTTGGCGGCGATGGCACCGACGCGGTTGGGCTCATTTCTGGAACCCTTCGCGCCCATGACGAGCAGATCAGCGCTATGAGCGCGGCAGGCTTCCACCAGCTCGCTGAACGGATGACCGATACGCACCTCGGCATTCACCGCCCCAGCCCCGACTTCAGACTCCGCCACGAATTTCTTCAGCCGCTCCAGCCATTCGGCACGGACGGCAGACTGATCGGCGGACAGCGCTTTTTTAAGCTCATGCACGAGGAACTCGTCCATGACATGCACAGCGGTGATGGCGGCGCCGTCGAGCGAGGCACGGCGGGCAGCCTCGCGCAGGGCGTTGCGGCACGAGGGCGTGAAGTCGATCGCGGCGATGATGTGGTGGAGCTTTTTCATGGTGGTTGGCTGGATTAAAGCGATTTGACCATACACGCTCCCGAAAGGCAATGCCCTGCGGCATTTGCGTCGTTTTAGGCGGTCGTTGCGGCTAGAAACCGGCCTCTTCTTGGGCCTGCTCGACGGCGGACTCGAGCGTCCAGAGCGTTTTGTCGAAGGTCTTCTGCCGTGCGCGGAAGGATGCCTCGTCTGGGAGGCTATTGAGCACGGCCAGCTCCTGCATGGCGAAGGTGTGGTGCTCCACGAGCGCTTGGACGCGTGTTTTGAAGTAATCGCGTCCGGTCTGCTCCTTGAGCACGTCGATGTCTGCTTTCCAGCGGTTTAAGGCTTCAGAGGCATTCTTCACATACTCCTCACGGCTGGTGGCGAGGCGCTCTCTGGCTTTCTTGTACCACTCGCGGCCTTTGACCTCGGTCTGTTCCTTCACTTTGGAAACTTCGTTCTTCAGTTTTTCAGCGGCCCTGCGAAGCTGCTCGGTGAAACTGTCCTCCGCCTGGGTGGATGCGAGGCAGAGGCAGAGAGCGAGGGTGGAGAGGAGGGCGGTTTTCATGTAGGCGAGGATACGACAGTTCGACATGAACCATGCAGGTTCTTTTCACTGGCGAAAGAATTTCCACGCCGCACCGTCAACTTCACGCCCATGATCCGCCCGCTCGCCCTCACCACCGCCATTCTTGTCCTCCTGTCCGCGCTTTCCAGCGCCCAGCCTGCCACCAAGCCGCTTTTCTGGCCAGCACGGAATGGCCCCGCGCGAGATGGCATCGTGCCCGCGGCGGAAGTGGCCCGGGTGCCGTTGGAATGGAACGGCGAGTCCGGCAAGAACATCGCTTGACTCGGCAATCCACTCAACAACTACGCCGCGCCATCGCCCGTGCTCGAAGAGGACGCGTTGTATGTTCACTTCGGCACCTACGGCACCGCCCGCATCGACCCAGCTACTGGTGAAAAGGTCTGGGAGCGTCGGGACATCAACGCCCGGCATTATCGCGGCCCCGGTTCATCCCCGATCATTCATGGGGACCTGCTTATCCTCACGTTTGATGGCATCGACCAGCAATACGTCACCGCGCTCGACAAAAAAACTGGCAAGAGTGTCTGGAAGACTGCCCGCACGACTGATTACGGCGATCTGGACAAAGACGCCCATCCCACGCGCGACGGCGACATGCGCAAGGCTTATCACACGCCTGCCGTCTTCGCGATCGAGGGCAAAGAAGTGCTCGTCTCGGTGGGCTCTCGGGCAGCGTTTGGCTACGAGGTCAAAACAGGGCAGCAACTCTGGACCATCCGTCACGGCGGCTTCAACGCCGCCATTCCGCCGATCCGGCTCGATGATAGGCTCATCCTGAACACCGGCTCCGAACGCGCTCACACCCTCGGCGTCCGCATTGACGAAAAGATGATCGGAGACATCACTGAGAGCCACGTCCTCTGGGACCGCGAAAAGCGCAATGCCAGCGAATCCTCCCCAGTGCTCGTGAACGGGATCCTCTACCAGACCACCCGTGGCGGTATCATCAGCGCTCTCGACGCCAAGACTGGCAAGGATCTCTGGGAAGACCGCATGGAGGGCCAGCACTTGCCCGGCCCGGTCGTGCTCGGGGACAAACTGCTGTTTTCCAATGATCGCGGCCAGACTTTCCTCGTTCGTGCCTCGCCTGAGAAGTTCGAGTTGGTGGGGAAAAATCAACTGGCCGAGCCGATCACGTCTTCCGCAGTGGTGGCCGATGGGGGCATCTTCATCCGTGCCAAAGGAGCGCTTTACAAGATTTCTGCCCATTGAAACAAGGCTGTTCAGCTGAACCGTCGGACATGCCGCCTGACTGCTTGAAAGCGAGATTCTGAGCGGCTGGCCGGGCCTTACGATGCCAAGGTTTGGAATCTTACGCTGCACATGCGGCGTAAGAGAAAAAGCTGCCTCGTGGCACAAAACCGTCGCAACGGAGTGAAAGATGTGCTACTTTGTCTTTCTTTATGGCTACCACTACACCGACACGCAAGACACGTTTCTCCCGCCGAGTTCCTGATCATGTCACTGACGAACTCGTTAACGTTCTCTCCAAGCCTGAAACATACGAGTTCAACACGCTTTTTGGCCTGGTTTACGACAACCTCAAGCTGAAGAACGCCGTCAGCGGTGGTGAAGAAATGCTCCGTTTACGCTCCTACGAGAAACTTCAGAACCTCGTGAGCCGCGGCCTCTGCGCCAAGGTTGGTAAGACTTATCGTGGCCTTGAGGGGCTCCGTGCCGCGCACAACGCCGCCATTGCCGCCCGTAGCGCTGCCGTTGTGGCCCGCACCACGGCTGCCGCCGCCGCTCGTTAGTCTCTGCTTCACTTTGGGCCGCCTTGCTACCGAGCATGGCGGCCCTTGTGCTTTCAGGGTTTGACGCTGCCCGGCCTCTCGCTACCCATCTTGCATCATTCACCCCCATGTTTGAGAATTACATCCCCGTACTGCTACAAATCGTCATCGCCGGTGGTTTTGCCGTCGTGACGCTCATCGCCTCCGCGCTCCTCGGCAAATCTGCCAAACGCAACGTGATCAAAGACTCCGCCTACGAGTGCGGGATGCTACCCATCGGCGAAAGCCAGCCGCGATTCAGCGTGAAGTTCTACATCGTCGCGATGCTCTTTGTGCTCTTCGACATTGAGGTCGTCTTCCTTTATCCCTGGGCCATCATTTACAAGGACTACCTCGCCGCCTTCGGCCCTTCCATCCTTGCCGTGGCTACAGGTTTCGTTTCCATCCTGCTTGTGGCATTCGTGTATGCCTGGAAGAAGGGTGTCCTAGACTGGAAATCGTAGCATTGCATTTCAGCAGCCCGTTTTCGCTTCCATGATCGCCTACCTCAGCTTGTTTTGGCTCAAGCCCCAGGTCACGGAGGAAAAGCTGGAGCACATGATGTCCCTGACCCGCGCTTAAAACAAACGCCCGCTGGCCGTAAAGGGTGAATGTCCGGATCCGACACACTCTTTGCCGGAATGTGCAGCAAGTGGCTTCGTTTCACGCACAACATGCGCCACCTGATTGCACTCTTCGCCCTTTGCTCTTCGCTCCACGCGGCGAAGCCGAACATCATCCTCTTCTACACCGACGATCACGGTCACGCCGATCTCGGCATTCACGGCGTGGTGAAGGACATCAAGACGCCAAACCTCGATGCGCTGGCCCGTAGCGGTGTGGTGGCAACGCATGGCTACAGCACTGCGCCGCAGTGCGTGCCCTCGCGCGGCGGGCTGATGACCGGACGCTTTCAGGGCCGCTTCGATCTCGACAACAACGGCTCCGCGCTCGACGGCTTTAACAAGGAGACGACCATCGCCACGCGACTGCAAAATGCGGGCTACGCCACGGCGCAGTTCGGCAAATGGCACCTCGGGCCCACAGAGGCCATCACGAAGCATGGCTTCAAGCATGTGTTCTCGCAGAACGCGCAGCGCCCCTTCTCGGCCAACATCACCCTCGATGGCCGGGACCGCCCCATGAGTGATCTGCCGCCGAGCGAGTATCACCTCGATGGCTGCTCGAAGGCCGCCGCAGCGATCATCGAGCGCTACAAGGACCAGCCTTTCTTCCTCTACGTGGCCTATCGCGGCCCGCACACGCCGCTGGACGCGCCAAAGCGCTACATGGACCGCTTTCCTGGCGAGATGCCAGAGCGCCGCCGCGCCGCGCTGGCCATGCTTTCCGCCATCGACGACGGCGTGGGCCTGATCACGAGCACCTTGAAGAAACACAACCTCACCGAAAACACGCTCATCTTTTTCATCGGCGACAACGGCGCTCCGCTGAAGATCCACAAGGTCGATTCTCCGCTCCAGGGCGACGTCGGCGGCTGGGACGGCAGCTTGAACACACCGCTGAATGGCGAAAAAGGCATGCTGGCCGAAGGTGGCATGTCCACGCCCTTTCTCATCGCCTGGCCCGGCACCATCCCCGGCGGGCAAACCTACGAGCATCCCGTCACCGCGCTCGATTTTGCAGCGACGGCGGCCAAAGTGGCTGGTGCAATAGCTCTAGAGGATGCGGCTAAAGCCGCAGCTACTTTAGACGGCGTGAATCTCCTCCCGCATCTCACCGGCGAAAACAAAGCTCCGCCGCACGACGCGCTCTACTGGCGCTGGATGGCGCAGAGCGCCATTCGCGAAGGAAACTGGAAACTCCTGCGCGGTGGTGATCGCGAATACCTCTACGACCTCGCCACCGACCGCGAGGAGAAGCACAACCTCTCTGCGAAGCACCCGGAGATCGCCACGCGACTCCGTGCGAAGCTCAAAACCTGGGCTGACGGCCTCACGCCGCCCGGCATGGCGCTTGGCCCTATGGCCGCAACTTGGAACGACTACTTCGATCATTACCTCGAAGGCAAAGTCAAAGCTCCATCCGTCGAAGCGCCCGCCAACACAGCTATGGAAACGAAAGGCTGGGAAGCCCGCAACGGCAAGCTCACAGCCAAAGACGGTCTGTTCATCCTCACGCCCGACAAGGCCGACAAACCCACCTTCATCACCAAAGCCAAGCTTAAGCTCGCCGGCCCCGTCACCGCCAAACTCACCCTCAAAACCGCCGCCACCGGCCAAGGTGCCATCGCCTGGCGGATCGACGGCGACAAAGATTTTTTCCCCGCCAACCGCCGCACCTTCCCCCTCCAAGCCACTCCCGATTGGCAAACCCACTCCCTTGAGATCCCGACCACCGGCCGCGTCATCCACGTGCGTGTGCATCTGCCAGCGGGAAGTGCGGAGTTCCGCGAGATTGAGTTGAAGCCGGAAAGACCTTAGGCCGTGTTGAGGTTGCCGACGCCGTGGGCACCTTCTTCGTGAAGATCGAGGCGAGCGGGGACGCCGAGCTTTTTCAGGTCGGCGATGATGTTAGTGGCGGTCTCGATGGGCATGGCGCGTTTCGCATCAAGCAAAGTGAGCGCCTGGATGCCTTCGTTCGGCAAAAGATGCGGCGTGATTGTGGGTGCCGAGACGTTCTGAATGGTCTGGTTGTCCATGATGACCTCCGGCGCGGCGTTTTCGAGGAACTGCGGCGGTTTGTCCGGCCAAAGCAAAATGGGCTCAGGTGTGTCGGGGCCGAGTTGTTGAATCAGCTCACGCTCAGCGGGGGTGAGCTCGGCCAGGGCGCAGGTGACGAGAAAAAAGGCAACAGCAACGTCTTCATGCGAGGATTTGCTTCACCACTTTACCATGCACATCCGTGAGCCGGAAATCGCGACCACCGTGACGGAAGGTGAGGCGTTCGTGGTCGAGGCCGAGCAGGTGGAGCATCGTGGCGTGCAGGTCGTGGATGTGAACTTTGCCATCAACTGCTTCGTAGCCGAGCTCGTCGGTGGTGCCGTGGATGTGACCGGCTTTGACGCCGCCACCGGCCATCCACATGGTGTAGCCTTTGTTGTTATGTCCACGCCCGTCCTGACTGGCATCGTCTGGCGTGCGGCCGAATTCGCCGCCCCAGAGAACGAGGGTGTCTTCCAACAAGCCGCGCTGATCGAGATCCTGGAGCAGTCCGGCGATGGGTTTGTCGATCTGCGAGCAATTGCGCATCATACCGCTATACAGTGAGCCGTGCAGATCCCACTCGAGGTGGCTGATCTCGATGAAGCGCACGCCTGCCTCGGCGAAGCGTCGTGCGAGCAGGCACTGCCTGCCAAAGGTCTCCGTGGGCGATTTGTCCGCGCCGTAGAGCTGGAGGGTTTCTTGGCTCTCGCCGCTGAGATCCATCGCGCGCGGCAGCTCTCCCTGCATTCTAAAGGCCAACTCATAACTGTCGATGATGCCTTCCACGCGAGGATCGGCGGTTTGGACGAGCAAATCTCGATTCATCGCCTGGAGCAGGTCAAGCTGCTCGCGTTGCGCGGCGTTTTGCAGGCGCGGATTGGTGATGTCGCCGAGCGTGAGTTTCGCGCCGGGTCGGTTCGCATCGCCAAGCAGTGTGGCGGAGCATGCGGCGGGCAAAAACGAGCTGGAGTAGTAGCGCAGGCCGCCGAGCGCGGTGAGGGGATTGATGGAGATGAAGCCCGGCAGATCGGCATTCTCCGTGCCGAGCCCGTGCACGGCCCACGCGCCCATGGAGGGCCTGACAAACTGAAAACTTCCGGTGTGGAGTTGTTCCAGCGCCTGCGGATGGTTTTCGTTATCCGTCGTCATGCCTCGCAGCAGGCAGAGCTTGTCCGCGTGCTTCGCGATTTCCGGCATCAGCTCAACGACGTCCAGGCCACTCTGCCCGTGTTTGGTGAATTTCCACTTCGAGCCGAGCAGCTTCACATTGGCTCGTCGGCCTAGCTGTCCCGTGCGTTTCGTGAGCTCTGGCTTGGGATCAAAGGTCTCCATCTGCGACGGCCCGCCGCGCATGCAGAGGAAGATGACGCGCTTCGCCTTCGCGGGAAAATGTGCCCCTTGCGCATGAGAGAGGCCGGAGAATGCCAATGCGCCAAATCCAGCACTGGAATGGCGGAGCAATTGGCGGCGTGAGAACATGGGTAGCATAAGAATTGAGTTCAGCGCAGCACACGAAACTCCGCCGAGGCTAGGACGGTCTGGCAGAGGCTGGTCCAGCGTTCTTCGGAGGCGTTAG
>JAJTDU010000056.1:17901-25223 GCA_021298725.1 Verrucomicrobiaceae bacterium
TTCGGAGGCGTTAGGGCCGAGGAATGCGGCGGCGCGATGGATCTCGATCTCGGTGGGTTTTCGGGCAAAGGCCAGCTCATACAAACGTGTCAGACGCGAGGGAGCATCCTTGCTGCCCGTGGTCACACGGCGTTCGAGATGCCCCGCTTGCTCGATGATCCACGGGTTATTCATGAGATGCAGTGCTTGCGCGGGCAGAGTGCTCTCCTCACGCTGCGCCACCGGTCGTTCTGGCGGTGCGAAATTGAAGAGCGTGAAGATTTCCGGCAGCGTGCCGCGCACGACGGGCAGATAGACGCTGCGATGATCATCGACGATGTCCGTCGTGGTCATGAAGGGCTTGAAGGTGAAAAGCTCGGCGTCCCGCTGCGGATGGTAGCGATCAAGAAAGGGCTTCTGCGGCGGATACGGATCGAGCTGACCGCTCACAGCGAGCACGGCATCGCGCAGCGCCTCGGCTTCGATCAAACGCGGCGTCATGCGGGCGAGCCACACGTTGTCCGGGTCCGCAGGATGTGTGCGTGCAGAGGACTGGCGGTAGGTGCGGCTGAGCACGATCTCTTGGATGAGCCACTTCACCGACCAGCCTTCCTCCATGAACCGCGCTGCGAGAAAATCGAGCAACTCTGGGTGCGATGGTCGTGCGCCCGTGATGCCGAAATCATCCGGCGTGGTGACGAGCGCACGGCCCAAGAGCTTCTGCCACACGCGGTTCACCATCACACGGGCGGTGAGCGGGTTGTCATGATGCGTGAGCCACTGCGCGAGTTCGAGACGCCCGCTTTGCTTCGCAGACGGTGCGGGCACATCTTTGATCGAAATGACGCGCAGAAAGCCGCGCGGCACCGCGTCGCCGAGGTTCGTTGTCTCGCCACGGATGTGAATGCGGCTGTCCTCCGGCTTGTCGCGTTCACGTGCGCCCATGGCCCACGCGGGTTGCGGTGGCGCGGCGTCTTTCAGCTCCTCCACAGCCTTTTCCAGCGCAGACACTTTCACATTCCAGTTTGCCACCTTCGCCTCCATCTCAGCGATCTCGGCGGCGAGTTTGTCCTTCTCTTCGCCCTTCAGCGTCGCCAGCAATCGTTTCTTCTCGGGGATGCGTTTAGACACACCGTAGCGTGCCGAGCGCGCCTCATGCATCGCCAACATGTCCGCATCCAGCTTCTTGAAATAGGCCAGCGCCGCTGGTGCGAGCTTCTCCGCATCCGCGCCGAGCGCATGCCACTCCGTGTGATGAAACGCCGTGGCCTTGATGCCGCGCGGGCCGTAGCCGTGGAGCGGCTGTGTGCTCCGCAGGATGCCCGCCATTGCGTAATAGTCGGCCGTGGGGATGGGATCAAATTTGTGATCGTGGCAGCGTGCGCAGGCCACGGAGAGGCCGAGCACGCTGCGGCTGATTGTTTCGATCTGCTCGTCGATCACATCCATGCGGTAGATCTCCGGCTTCTGTTCCTCCAGCGCCTTGGCGCCCAAGGCGAGGAAACCCGTGGCCGTGAGCAACTCATCTTGCCTTGTTTGATTTTCTGCCGGCATCAAATCGCCCGCAATCTGCTCGCGGATGAACTCATCGTAAGGCTTGTCGTCATTGAATGAAGCGATGACGTAATCGCGGTAACGCCACGCGTGGTAAAACATTACATTGCGGTCGCGGCCGTTGCTGTCGGCGTAACGTGCCAAGTCAAGCCAATGACGTCCCCAGCGTTCGCCAAAGTGAGGACTCTTCAAAAGAGCCTCCACGATCTGCGGCAAGTCAGCTTTTCGAGGCACCTCCGCAGGTGGCAGGCCGGTCAGATCAAACGAGAGCCGCCGCATTAGGCTACCTGGGTCCGCATCAGGGTTTGGCGTGAGCTTCTGCTGCTCCATCTTCGCGAGGACAAAATGATCAAGCTCTCGCAGTGGCCAGTCCTTTACCTGCGCTGACCTCGAATACATACGTCGTCCCGATCAAAAACTGGCGGCTGAGGTCGAGTTTTTGCTCTGATATCGCGATGCTGGCATGGGGCAGAGCTTCGGTGTCTTCGTAACCCGCAGGCGCCGACACATCTTGCGTCATGGCAATCCGCAGGTGGAACGCACGCGCCACGCATCAATGTGCCGTTTCGCTGGTGTGATGACGACGAGCGAATCATGGCCCTTCATCCTCATGCTTGCATTGCCGCCGCTGAGGCTCGTCAAAACGTGAGCCTTGCTCCATTCGCGGCCATTCCCATCAGCGGAGAGGTAAAGACGGCAATGGTGCTTCCTGTGCGCCGTGAGCAGCGCGAGCTCGCCATTCGGCAGAAGCTGCAAAGTCGGTAACTCATCAGGTTGATTCGGGTAAAACAGCAGCAACCGATCTCCCACCGAAATCATCTGCCCAAACATCATCTGCATCCTCGCGGACGACTACGGCTGGGGTGATCCGGCCTGCTACGGTCACCCGTATGCGAAGACGCCGAACATCGACCGCCTCGCACGGGAGGGCACGCGCTTCACACAGTTCTATGCCACCGGCGTGACCTGCTGCCCGGCTCGCGCGGGACTCATGACGGGTAAACGACCGGCGACCTTTGCGAAGTATCCGGCCAGCTTTGGCTTTGGGGGTCGTGTCACGATCACGCAGCTGATGAAAGAGGCCGGTTACGTCACGGGACACTTCGGCAAATGGCACATCGGGCCGAGCATGCAGCCGGGAACGTATGGCATTGACGTGATCGGCTCCGACGAGGAAAACTCGGCTCCAAAGCCGGTCAATGGCGGCGAGGACACGCGTGTCTATGACAACGCCGTCGCCTTCATGGAAAAGCATAAGGACCTGCCCTTTTACATGAATGTGTGGGGCCACATCACGCATCACCCCATCCAGCCGCAGCAGCGCTTTGTGGACGAGTTTGCTAGCTTGAAGGTGAAGGATGACGACTTCTCCGCCTACCAACGCGAGAAATTCGCCACGGTGCGGAAACACGGTGGCGATGTGGACGAATCCATGCAGCTCTCCTCGGCGGCGTCCACGTCCGCACGCAGCCGCTGTTTTGGAAAGTGAACTCCGAGAAAGCCGATCCCGCCATGCGCTGGCAAAAATGGAAGCTCCACCTCCCGCTCCGCGCACGCGGCGAGATCGAGCTTTACGACCTCTCCAACGATCCCGGTGAGCGAAACAACCTCGCCCCACAAAAACCCGAACTCGTCCAAGAACTCACCACCCGTCTCAAAGCCTGGACTGACACTTTGCCCAAGACCTATGAGCACGGGGATGTGAAGGAGAATTGAGGGTGTTCATGGGCGATGCGCTTTCCATCAACACTGGCGTGACATGGACTATGGCTGCCTGCTGGCCGTCGAGCACTCCAATCGGATGATTCGCTCAAGAGCATCCGCCTGTGCGCCAGTCGAGGGCTTCTTTGGTGCCATGGAGACTTTGGCGGCAGCAGGGCTGCCTCGGGAAAGCGGCAGCAGGCTGCCGCAGTCCATGTCAGAGGTGCTACACTCACTTCACGCGTTCCACATCGATCACCCTCGCATTCATCTTCGGCGCATCGTGGATGTAGAGCAGCCTGCCAGGGCTGATCTCGCGGTTGCTGGTGTAGTTGAAGCCGACTTTTCTTGCCAGCGCCGTGGGAAAAGCGTGCGAGTCCAGCGTGACACAGCCAGGATTTTTCCATCGGGTCGGCGCACGCAAGGTAGCGGTGTGCAGTCGAGAACGGGCAGCGCGAGGGAATGCTGTCACAGCCGAGACAGATGAACGTCGATCATCTCCTTGGAATCATTGGCTGTTTTTCTCATGTTGGCGGACATGCGAAACTCCAGCTTGGCGGGGCGCGTTCTTTGTGAAAGCATGAAACCTCACGCCATGAAGCTCCATTTTGCCTCTCTGTTTGTCCTGATCGGCCTGTCGCTGCATGCGGCGGGAGATTTGTCGAAACCCATCGAGGCACTGCGAGGCGTGCAGAAGGAGGGGCAGGGCAACGAGGCGGCCGGGAAAGCCTGGCAGGAGATCGTGAAGGCGGACGCGGCAAATTTGCCGGAGGTGCTCAAGGGCATGAACGGGGCGAACCCTCTGGCCGAGAACTGGCTGCGCGCGGCGGTGGGCGTGATCGCGGATGAGGCACTGAAGGCGAAAAAGATGCCAGTGGAGAGATTGGTGACGTTTTTGAAGGACACGAAGAACAGTCCTGGCGCTCGCGTGGTGGCGTTTGATCTGATCCAACGCGCGGATGCGAAGCTGGCGGAGGAATTGACGCCCACACTTCTCAATGACGTGAGCAGTGACTTGCGCCGCCATCCGGTGGCGAAGCTGATCGAGGCGGGGGATTCAGCTTTAGATAAAAAAGACAAAGAAACGGCCATCGCGGCCTTCACGAAGGGCCTGAGTGGTGCGCGTGATGAGGATCAGATCAAGGCGCTAACCAAGAAGCTGCGTGATCTGGGGCAGGCGGTGGATTTGCCGAAGCATTTTGGGTTTCTCATGAGCTGGAAGCTCATGGCGCCGTTCAGCAATGCGGATCGGGCGGGTTTTGAAACCGTGTATCCGCCGGAAAAGGAGCTGCATTTTGATGCCTCTTACGAAGGAAAGAGCAAGAAGGTCGAGTGGGTGGATTTCACCAGCAAGGACGAGTATGGCAAGATCGACTTCAACAAGCCCTTTGGCATGGAAAAGAGCGCGGTGGGCTACGCGGCAGCGGATTTCTTCAGCGAGAGCGACCGTCCGGCGGAGATTCGCATCGGCTGCAAAAACGGCTGGAAGGTGTGGCTGAACGGCGAGCTGCTCTTTGCCCGGGATGAGTATCACCGCGGGGCGAAACTGGATCAGTACAAGCTGCCTTGTCAGCTCAAGAAGGGAAAGAATACGATCCTCGTGAAGTGCTGCCAAAACGAACAGACGGAGCAATGGACCACGGAGTGGGAATTCCAACTGCGCATGTGCGATGCGACGGGAACGGCGATCCTGGCAGCGAAGTGACCCCTAACTTCAAAAGATGAACACGCCTCAACGACCAACCTTGAAGCTCTGGATCGCTTTTGCCAGCTTGTGCAGTGTGGCGATTTTGCACACGGCGAGGGATTTGGTTGGGCATGAACATAATTTGAGCATGCAGATCTTGGGGTTGGCTTATCTGTCGTTTGGAATCTGGTTCTTATGGCGCTTTGTATTTCATGTAAGTGGCGTGGAGGTGTTATTGGGCATTTGTTGCCTGCTTTTAGGAGTGCTTGGGTTGATCGGTTCCGCCGTATGGTTGCTTGGTTCCAGAACCTCAGCGGAGCCATATCCGCTTGGACTCAGCCTGATTGCCTTGGTGTTGACTGCGGTTGGCTGGCTGCTGGCAATCGACAAAGATGTGGCGCGTTATCGGGCCGCCCTCGAAAATGAGAAACGCCAAAAGAATGCCAATGGTTGAAGCGAATTTTTCCAAATCTATGAAAACGATCTCGATGTGTGTTTTGATGTGCCTCACGGCTGGTGTGGCAAAGGCCGACTGGCTGCAATTTCGCGGACCGAACGCGGCGGCGGTTTCCACGGAAGCGAAGATTCCTGCGGAGGAGCTGAAGATCGCCTGGACGGCTGATTTGCCGGGGCGAGGACTTTCGGCACCGATTGTGGTGGGCGAACGTGTGTTTGTGACGTGCTCTAGCGGTCCGGGGCAGGAGACGTTGCATGTGTTTTGCTTCAATACGGCAGATGGATCGAAGCGCTGGGAGCGTGCGATGCGTGCCACGGGGCGCACGATGTCGCACAACAAGACCTGCGTGGCCGCGAACACACCTTGCAGCGATGGGGACCGGGTCTTCGCGCTTTTTTCGTCGAATGACCTCTTCGCCTTCGATCTTGACGGAAATCTGCTCTGGCTGCGTGGGCTGACATTTGATTATCCAAACGCGAGCAATAGCCTGGGCATGGCGCAGTCGCCGGTGGTGATCGACGGGACGCTGGTGGTGCAGAGTGAGAATGATAGCGAGTCTTTCGCGGCGGGCCTGGATGTGGCCACCGGGCAGAACAAGTGGAAACTGGAGCGCCCGAAGGCGGCGAACTGGTCAAGCGCGACGCTTTGGAAGGGCGCGGTGGCCTTGCAGTCTAGCAAAGGCATCCTGGCCGTGGAGCCGAACACGGGGAAAACGGTGTGGAATTACAGCGATGGCGCGAGCACCACACCCTCAAGCGTGGTGACGGGTGAGGTGCTGTATGCGGTGTCACATGGCATCACAGCGCTGGTCCCTGAGAAGGACTCGGTGACGCAGCTTTGGCGCAATGAGAAGCTGAATCCGGGCACGGCGAGTCCGCTCGTGCTGGGAGATTTCATTTATGTGGTGAATGGCGCTGGAGTGCTGATCAAGGCGAGCCTCAAGAACGGTGATGAAGTGTGGAAGCTGCGCCTGAAAGGGCCCTTCAGCGGATCGCCAGTGGCGGCTGGGAAGCGCATCCACATCGTAAATGAGCGAGGCATCTTTCAAACCATCGACCCCGAGGCCCCGGAGGGCAAGGTGGCGCAAGAAATCGAGCTCAAAGAGTCCGTGTTAACGACACCGGCGATCTCGGATGGCGCGATCTATTTGCGCAGTGACTCTAAGCTTTGGAAGCTGCAATGATACCAATGTCTGACAAACCTGCGTATGAGCCGGAGGAGCCTGATATCTCGATCTCAAATCAGGTCGAGCAGGAAACCTCGCGTGCGTTGAATAAGGAGACCCGACAGGTGCTACTGGCGGTGCTGCTGGTGGCTGTGTTCATGGCGCTGGCGCATTTCACGCCGCTGAAGGCGTGGATCACGAATGTGCAAATCTGGAAGAACTTGGTGCGTGAGTTTGGCTGGGGAGCGCACGCGGTGTTTGTGGCGGCTTGTGCAGGAGTGGTGATGCTTGGCGTGCCTCGGCTGCCCCTGTGCGCGGTCGCAGGACTAATCTTTGGCTTTGGCGAGGGGCTGGCACTGTCGCTGGCAGGGTCAACATGCGGCTCGTATGGAGCGTTCGTGCTTTCGCGTCATGGTTTTCGGCGTGCGGCTGAGTCACGAGCGGAGAAGTGGCCATGGCTCAAGAAGTTGCTCACAAAGCCCTCGATCATGCGATTGTTCTGGGTGCGGCAACTCATGGTCCCCGGACTCGTGTTGAATGTGCTGCTGGGCATGACACCGGTGAAGCACGGCAGGTTTTTGCTTGGCACCCTGATGGGATACATGCCGCTGAACGTAGCATTCAGCCTTGTGGGAAGCGGTCTTGGCAAAGGAAGCCTGACTCATACGATTGCGCAGTTGCTAGCAGCGATGGCGGTGATCAACATCGCTGCGTGGTTGGTTTATCGCGTGATGAAGAAACAGCGTGTCGCGTGAGCTCCAATGATGAGAGGCGATTCA
>JAJTDU010000057.1 GCA_021298725.1 Verrucomicrobiaceae bacterium
GTTGGTGATCCAAAAACCTGCGCAGGCGCGCCAGTTGCTGCTCGACCTGCTGCCGGTGTGCGAGAAGCACGCCCGCCGCCTGATTTTCCGCACCTGGACGGTCGGCGCGTATCGCATTGGTGATCTGATGTGGCACCGCCGCACCTTCACGAGTGTGTTTGAGGGCCTGCAAAGCCCCGCATTGGTCATTTCGATGAAGTACGGCGAGTCGGACTTCTTCCGCTACCTGCCGCTGAACTCGAACTTCTTCCGCACGGATGTGGCGAAGATCGTGGAGTTGCAGACGCGTCGCGAATACGAGGGCTGCGGCGAGTATCCGAGCTTTGTAGGCTGGGAATACGAGCGCTATGCGCGTGAGCTGAAGCATGCGAAGAACGTCATCGGCTGCATGGTCTGGTGCCAGACGGGCGGCTGGGTGCCCTTCCGCCGCATCGCGCTGATCGATCCCGAGGCCATCTGGATCGACCTGAACACCTACGTCACACTACGCATCCTGAAGGACGGCATGCCTGCGGAGGAAGCCGTGCGCGCCTTTGCCAAAGAGCGCATGCTGGGAGATGCGGACGCGCTCATCGAGCTGCTGCGTCACTCAGACGAGGTGATCCGTGAGTTGCTGTATGTGGAGGAGTTTGCGCAGCAGAAGCTGTTTTTCCGCCGCGTGCGCATCCCGCCGCTGCTGCAGGTCTATTGGGGGAACATCTTCATCAATCACAGCGTGAAAAAGCTGCTGCGCCATTTCGTGCGTGAGCCAGAGGCGGCGCTGCGCAGTGCCGCCCGCTGCATGGACCGGCTGGAGCAGATGATTGCCCTGGCTCCGCAGGCCGGGGTGCCGGTGGCTGATCTCGAATACATGCGCGACACCTTCCGCCTGCTGGCCCTGGCGCGTGAGTATTGCTTCACCGAATTCACACCGGAGATCGAAACGCGGCTGCGTGAAGCAAAGCGGGCCTACAAGGCGAAGTATCCGAAGCGCGGCTTGCGCGCCCGTTATCGCATCAAGATGGGCTTCACGCCCTTCTGGCTGCACCGCCGCTACATCGGCTGGGCCGTTGAATTGCTCATGCGCCGCCGCCGAGGCTACCGCATCATCGACCGGCTGCTCATCCTGCATGTGCTGTCGATGATCTACCGCGTGATCGCCCTGCGAAAGCCGCATTGGATTCCCGGCTTCGCCAAAGAAAGCGCGATGGGCGTGGATGTGGTGTTCCGCTGAAAGTAGCCATGTTCCTGCGTAACAGGGCGGTCCTTGTTGCACAGCTACAAGGCTACTTTGGCTCAGATCTTCACGTCCCAGCCCTTGCGATAACCGCCTTCGCGGCCCCAGAGCTTCAGCGCCTCAGCATTGTCGAGGATCTTGCCGGTCTTGGGATCGCATTTCACGACGGTGTTGGTGCGGTAGGCCATATTGCCGAGGTGGCACATCATCGTGCTCTTTTGGCCTTCGGCGATGGGGCTGTTGAGCTTCGCCTCGCCGCGAATCGCGTCGAGGAAGTTGCCGATGTGCGCGGGATCTCCGCCGCCAGCGCCTTTGCCCTTGCTGACTTCGATGCCTTTCAGGTCGTAGTTGATCCATGAATCGCGGGCGATGGCCATGGTGCCGTTGTCGCCGTAGAACATGACTTCTGCCAACGGCTTCTCTGCGGCACGCGGATGGCTGCTGCTCTGCACCCACTCACAGCCCGCGTGGCCGAAATCATAGACCGCCGTGCCGGTGTCCGGCGTTTCCTGCGCGTCGTCGTAAAAGTAGCGGCCGCCGTTGTAGGTCGTGCGCAGCGGATAGTCGCCCTTCAGGCCCCAGCGCAGGATGTCCAGCGTGTGAATGCCGTTGTTGCCGAGTTCACCGTTGCCCCAATGCCAGAACCAATGCCAGTCGTAGTGGGCGATGCCTTGGATGTCATGCTTTGCATCATTCGGCACCGGTCCCTGCCAGAGGTTGAAGTCCAGATCGGCAGGCGCAGGCTTTTCATTCACGGCGACGGATTTGCGAGTGTTGTAGTAGAACCCGCGGCCAAAGCGCACCGTGCCGATGGCGCCGCCATGCAGCGCCTCAATTGCCTCCTTCATCCAGGTGCGGCGCTGATTGCCCATCTGCACCACGCGGTCGTATTTTTGTGAGGCTTCGACGATCATCTCCGCCTCATGTGCGTTCTGGCTGCCGGGTTTTTCGACATAGACGTGCTTTCCGGCCTGCATGCACAGCAGCGCGGCGGGCGTGTGCCAGAAATTCGGCGTGGCGATGAAGACCGCGTCCAGCGTCTTGTCATCGAGAATGGAGCGGAAGTCCTTCACGCCCACGCAGGACACCGGCTGCGTTTCGTTGACCACCTTGAGGCCGCTTTCGAGGCGTTTGGGGTCCACTTCGGCCAGATACGCGATCTCCACGTTCGGCAGCTTCAGCAGCGCCTGCACATGCCCCATGCCACGACCCAGCGCCACGACGGCGACCTTGAGCTTTTTCTGCGCGGCATCGGCAGCGCGGAGTTTGGGCAAAGCGGAGATCGCGGCGAGCGCGGATGTTTGGTGGAAGAAAGTGCGGCGGTTCATGGCGGTGCAAAGAATCGAATTCGAAAGGCCCTGTCTTGCACTCCAGCGCTCGTCTTCGTCCGCGATCACGGCGCAAGATCGTGATGGACTCGTTCGAGCAGCCATTAAACTCCCGCCGCGGCGGCTTGGACGCGCTGCATGTTGGCGCAACGCATGGTTCAAGCGCGAGCAGCGTTCGTGGCAGCTCTCCGCTTCGGCTCTTCGCGTTTTCTACCTTGACCATCACACACGCCCGCGTGCATCCTGTGACACACACACGGATGAACCTGCGCGAACAACTGCGACACCTGCTCCCCGAAATCCTGCCGGACGATCCAGCGGAGGCCATCAAGGGCACCGAACTCATTCGTCTCGTGCGTCATCGCCTCGGCGAAGGCTACAGCGATGCCACGCTGCGCTATCACTTCTCCATCCTCAGCTACGATCCTACCTCGCCCATCGCCAAGGTGGATCAGGGCCAGGGCTACTACCGCCGGCAGAAAAAATCTGCCGGGCTCAACGGCGTCACGCGCCCCAGCCTCTTCGATGAGGAGGGCGAGAGCGATCAGTGCTGGTCGCGTTTCCTGCGCATGGTCGCCATCTATGAACGCCTCAGCCTCCAGCGCTCGCGCTATCCCTTCCTGCTGAACCGCAACAGCAGCGGCGCTCCCAGCATGGAGGGCGAGTGGGACATCCCCGATCTCGTCGTCGCCGACTGGGATCTCGACGCCGGCAGTGACGACGCCCCGCGCTTCGACGCTTCCATGCTCGATCTCCGCCGCCACCTCGGCGGCCCCGAGGTCGGCATCACCGGCGTGCAGTTGAAGCTCAGTGTCTCGCTCGAAACCTTCAGCGCCGACTTCTTCCAGGCCCTCAGCGCCACCCGCTGGACGCTGCAAAGCGAGATCGTCATCGCCGAAGGTCTGAATGACGAGGCGCTCGTCGATGCCCTGCGCAGCCTCGGCCATCAGTTCGGCGTCGGCATCAGCAGCCTCGGCATCCAGCTCATGCAGCTCGATGAACTGCCCTCTGCCAAAGAAATCCGCGCCATGAGCGCCGCCGAGTTCGAGGCTGTGCAGAATCTGCTGCGCATCCAAAAAATCACCCTGCCCACGCCCCGTCACAACATCGACTGGCCCGCTCTCAACGCCCTGCGCAAAAAGCACGACTCCGTCGCTGACCTCGTGCGCTGGCTCTCCGATTGCCTCGCCAAGCGCCAGCCGGATTGGGTGGGTGGTGCGGTGAGGTGACGAGGGCGGGTCACTTGTCCCAGCCGCGAATCTTCACATGCACCTGCGCAACGCGGCCCATGTAGTGGTCCATGGAGAAATCCTGGGCGGCCTTGAGCATGTGGGCCTTGGCTTTCACGTCATCGCCCGTCGCCTCGAAGTAGAGGCCGAGGTAAAGGTGGGCGTAGCAGCGGTGGTTGCGCAGGCGCTCGCCTTCGCCCTCCTCGGCGGCTTTGAGCACGGCCTCCTCGCTGCCTTTGCCAGCGAACAGCTCGTGGACCTGCTTCATCGGGATGCGGCTGTCGCCCTCGATGGGGATGAAGACCTTGCGCGCGGCCTCCACGCTTTCGTCTTTGGCGATGCAGAGGAAATGCCACGCGGCGTTTTCCACGTCGTTGCCGTTCACGGTCTGATGCACCTCGAACTGCTCGCGCCCGCCTTTGAAATCACCCGCGTAGTAGAGCGAGAGGCCGCGCTGCCAGAGCTGCGGCTTCGAATCCGGCGCGAGGGCGATCAGCTTGTCGAACGCGGCGACGGACTCCTTCGCCTTCGCGGCGAAAAAGGCGTCCACGCCCTGCTTGAAGAGCACATTCGGGGCGTCCTGGGCGGAAACGGGCAGCCAAAGGCCGAGCAGAAGAACGGAGAGAAGTTTTTTCATGGTCTGGGCTAAACGTGATGGGCGGGAGGTTTTGCGCAATTCACAGCCACGCAAGCGGCAGCGGCACGATGAGCGCGAGATCGGAAAGAACTCGATGTGCCTCCGCTGAGACACGCTTTCCGGCGCGTTGCACCAGCGCATGCAGCACCAAGCCGCCGAGCGCTGCTCGTGCCGGACCGAGTAGCGCATGCTCCAAAGTGCCGAGCTCGATCATCCAGAGCAGTGTGAGTGTGAAACACAGCGCGATCATCACCAGCCCCGCGTGACCTGTGGCGTCATTTTTCTCACGCGCGGAGATGCCGTGCAGGTTGCAGGCAAACAGCAGCGCCAGCAGGCCGCATTCCAACACCGGAGCGAGCAACGTCTCCGGCATGCCGAGGAAGCGCGTGGTGGTGGTGACCCCGAGCGCGAAGAGCAACGCGGCGGTCATTTCCTTCGGCAATAGATGTCCCAGGCGGATGTCGAGCTGACGCAGAAACGACAGCACCATCACCCCCAGCACGAGCAGACTGAGTGTGAAACGAAAACCCGGTGACGCAGGCATGCGGGAGATGAGCATGACTCCGCCCAGTCCCGCGCACGAGATCAGCAGATCGCGCCACACACGGCTGCCCTGCGCCGCCCATGAGGCTAGGTAAAGCGCCACCAGCAACGCCAGTCCTGACGCCTGCCACAGCACGCCTTCAGGAATCTCCCACAAAGCCATCCAGGCCAGCACGAGCGATGCCGCTGGAATGACGCCGAGCAGCAGCACACGACGGTGACGACGGTAAAACCCATGCCGCAGGCTTAGATCTGCCTTGTCGGCTGAAAAAGTGTCCAGCGTGCGGTCGATCACATAAATCACCCAGCAGGCCAGCGCGAGGCCGAGATCTAGCATCGGCGAAAGGCGCAGGCCATGCGCATGAGCCAGCGCATGCTGCCAAAGCACGGCCACCAGTGGAGCCTCCAGGCTCAGCACATGCGCCCAGAGCCACCAAGGCGTTTTCCTGGCAGGCATGGTCTCAGGGGCTATCGTCTCGGTGGTCAAGCGTGCTCTTTAGCGCCAAGCGGACGGAAAGTGAACCCCTTTGCGGTGAAAATGTGCTGCGAAGGATGCAGAAAGTAGTCATGAGCTTCAGCTCGTGACAGCGTGGTTGGGTGAAGATTGAACGAGAGCTGTTGGCGTGGGTGGTGCGAGCTAAAGCTCAGCACTACTTTATTCCACCTTCATCACCCCGTTCATCACCATCCAGTGGCCCGGGAAAGTGCAGAGGTAAGGGTAGTCGCCTTTTTCTTTGGGAGCAGTGATGTGAATGGTGAAGTCGCCCTTTGGATTGGTCATGTCGGTGTAGGCGATCACGTCGTCGCTGTCGGGGACGTAGTGCTTCTGCATGCCCTGCGGATCGGTGATCATGAGATTGCACTTCTCACCGAGGCGTTGCAGAGAGCCGGGTTTGGCGAGGAGCCAGTTGTGCGGCACGACGTCGGGGTTTTTGAAGACGATGGTGAGTTTCTCGCCCGCTTTGGTCTTGAGTTGCTTTTGCACGTATTGCAGGCCCAAAGCCGCCTCGACGACGATTTCGCGCCCCCCTTCGCCTTTGGCCCAAGGGTTCGGTTTGGTCGGTTTGGGTGCTTCGAGGCCGATTTGCGCCGCATGGTTCGTTTTGGCGATCTTCGTGTAGCCGGGGAAATCGGTGAAGGGCTCAGCCAGAGCATGCGCCGTCATGAAAACATCATGCCCAGTGCTCACGCGGAGGTGGATCTGGCTGGCGGTGACGATCTGCGGGATTTCGAGGAAGAGCGTCTTGCCGCCATCGAGCTTCTGCACACTGCGCACCTCCAGTGCATCGTGGCCGGGCGTGTCGGCATACTTCACGGAATACTCTGGCGAACCGTATTGCGGGCCATATTTGTAGTTCCAGCACTGTGCGAAGCACGTCGCGGCATTCACATCCTTCACCGGTTGGTTGAAGCGAAGCAGCACGCCATTGTCGCGTGCTTCAAAACCCACCGGCACCGATTTGTCGCCACCGGTGAAGCGCACGCGTTGGAAGCAGCCATCCTTCGGCGTGTAGCTGCCCCAGCCGGTCATGCCATTCACATAAAGATGACCGTCGTTTGGATTGAAGCGTGCGCATTGCGGCCCCGAGTCAAAATTCCCGCTGATCTTCACCGCTGCGGCCTGCCAGAGGCCTTTCACCTGCTGTCGCATCATCAGCCATGCGCTGCCGCCGCCTGAGGAGAGGTGGATGAGGTTGTTGTCGGCTTTGAGTGCGGCCCATTTGTCGCTGGTGATGAAGACCTGGCTGCTGGAGCTGTTGTCCTCGCCACGCGGCATGTACATCAGCACGGGTTCGGGTGGCTGGCCGTTCTTCGGACCTCCGGCACCAAAGTGCGCGCCTTCGTTTTTGCCGAGCTCGATCTGGCAGATGGAGGTGGCAGGTGTCCAGTCGCCTTCTTGCACACTCGTTGTGATGAAACGGCCATCCGGCGAGAGGCCGAGGCCGTTGGGATTGCGGAAGCCGGTGGCGAGAATTTGTAGCTCGGAATTCCGATTCCGAGTCGTGGCCGTCGCGGAATCGGAATTCCGCGCTACATCAATTCGGCACACGCCTTGATTGCCGGAGGCGAAATACCAGCGGCCTTCTTTGTCCGCTTCGAGTCCGACGATGAAATCATGGCCGCCGGGCGAGGTCTGCATCGCGTTCGTGACGCACTCGTAGAAGTCGGCTTCGTCATCGCCATTCAGATCGTTTAAGCAGGTGATTTGATCGCGACCGAGCACGTAGAGTTTGTCCTTCACGATCTTCATGCCCAGCGGCTGATGCAGGCCGGTGGCGAAGCGTTTCCAGCGCAGTTTTTCTAGTTTCTCGTCGATGCCCTTCACCAGCCAGACCTCACCCGTCATCGTGGCGATGGCGGCAGTGCCATCGCTGAAGAAATCGTGCGCGGTGATGAAGAACAGCGTGCCATACGGATTTTTGAACGGGATCGTGAGGCGGTCTGTGGCGAATGGCGTCTGCGTGCCGAGTTCGCCTTGGGTTTCGATCCATTGCGGCCATTGGGCGGGGCCTGGAGCAGGTAGTGGCGTCTCGCTGGTGACGATGTTGACCTCATTGCCTCGGCGGAAAAAGCCACGGTAGGTGCCGCTAAGCTTCTTTTCTTCTTTCGAGGTCACTTTGCCATCCATCGGCGCTCCGGCCATGAAGCCGTGGCGGTTGTCGTTGAGCTTCAAAAAACCTCCCGACCACTCCAAACGCCACGCCATGCGCTCAGGGTCAAAAACGGCGGACTTGTCACTGAAACGCACACACACGCCTTTGTTCACGGTGATGCCTGCGCCTTTGAAAACCCCGCTGAACACGCTCCCGAGATCACTCGCGGCCCAGCGTCCGTCTTTCCAGGTCGTTTGGTCGTTTTGATTGCCCCAGTGGCCTTGTTGGCCGCCGTCCATGCCGGGGAAGGGGGGGATGAGTTCGGGCAGCGGCTTCTGCTTCATGAATTGCAGCGCCTGCTTGCCGTAGAAATCGAAAGTGCGCTCGCGATTCACGAATTCCTGCCAGTGCTGGTTGTCGTCTTTGTTG
Organism: Verrucomicrobiaceae bacterium; assembly: GCA_021298725.1. Taxonomy (GTDB): domain Bacteria; phylum Verrucomicrobiota; class Verrucomicrobiia; order Verrucomicrobiales; family Verrucomicrobiaceae; genus Prosthecobacter. Next base: position 7,977 of record JAJTDU010000057.1, read on the forward strand.
AGCGGTGGGAAGTCGGGTTTGAACTCGGCGGCTTTTGGTGCGGGTGGCGGGAGGAGATCGCTGAGGTTGTCGAAGTCCCAGAGGCCGAGGGTGTTGTCCATGCGTAAGCGTGGGGCATTGCCTTTGCGTGGTTTCATGACACCGCGTGAAAGGCGCACGTCGTCGATGAGGCCATCGCAGCCGATGCCACCTTCGACGAGGCGGCCGAAGGCCAGACGTAGATCGGACTTTCCAGTCCGATTCGGAGCCGGAACGGACTGGAAAGTCCGTTCTACGGTGGCGACCTGCTTTCCATCCACCCACATCACGACGCTCTTCTCATCGACGCTAGCGGTGAAGTCGTGCCACTTGCCATCGCACACATCGACCTTCGAATCGTAATCACCGCCGCGTCCAGGCATGTAAAGAGCGAGCGTGCCGCGATTGGCGTGCGTGTAGAGTTCCCAATGCGTGGCTGAGGCCTTTATCTCGGAGGCAACGAGGATATTGAAGCCCTGTTTGCCATCGAGCTTGCCGCGGCATTCGATGGTGAAGGGCAGCTTGGTGTATTCCTCACCCCCATCGACCACCCAGCCGCCTTTCAGCGCTTTGCCGAAGTCGGCGTTCATCGACTTCACGCTCTCTGGCTTGGAAGTCTCCGCTCTTGGCCCTTTGCTCCCCGCTTCCTTCCACGTTCGATACTTCGGCTTCTCCGCTGGCTTGGCATCGTCAAGCTGCGGCAGAATCCACTTCAAGCCGTCGAGGTTGTCGAGCAAGCGGCCTTCGGCGTCTTCGTTGGTGTGATTCAGGATGCCGATGGGGCCGCTGTAGCCGCTGGCGCGGATTTGGCGCAGCACTTTCACGTCCTGCGTGCCGACGCCGAGCGGGAGGATTTTGCGGCCCTTCGTGTCGCCCGCGATGTCCATGCCGTTGAGGTTAAGGCAGAGGAGATGCGGCTTCATGGCCTCGATGGCTTTGGGAAGGCGGTCGAGGTGGCTGTGGCCGTGGTGAAGGTTGTAGATGATGCCGATGTTGTCGGTGGCGTGGTTCTTTTTGAGGTAGTCGCACACGGCGACCATGTTTTCCGGCTCGCCACCCCAACCGCCGTGATTGTAGATGCCGACTTGGCTGCCGATGGCCTTGGCTTTCGCTAAAAGGGGCAGCAGACCTTCCGCAGCGGATTTGATCTGAGCTTCTTGTGTGTCGCCGGTGCCGCGCATCATGATCCAAAGCTGCGGATGCAGTTTATACTTCTCAAACAGCCGGAACGCCTCGTTATGCGTGCCCCAGAAGGCGAACATCTCGATGCCGTGTTTTTGATAGGCGAGGATCTCGCGTTCAAACTCGGCCACATGCTCCTGCCGCCAGTCGTAGGCGATTTTTTTGATGCCCATCTTCGCGACCATCTCTGCGCGGGCTTCGGGGCCACGCTTCGCGGCGTCAAACGGCACGATGCACCACGCAGCGAGGTTGGATTTGTCGAAGAGATCGGCGGCGGGGAGTTGGCCCACGGAACACACGGTAAGGACCAGGAGGCAGAGGTTTCGAAGGTGTTGTTTGGGTGTCATAAATTTAGTTATCCAAGTGTTTCGTTTGGAGTTCTTGGCGTCTGGTTACCGATTTGTGGCGGACGCTGGCTTGGGCTGCACTTTGGCAGGTGGCGTGGGCTCCTGGGGCTTTGGTCCGCCTGATCCGGGCTGTTGCAGTTCCTTTTGGACCCATTCGAGGCCTTGCAGGTTGCCTCTGATCCCCTCGGCGGCGTCCACCGTTGGGCGTTCGTGGATGACGCCGATGGGACCGCGCCAACCGCTGGCTTCGACGACACGGATCATCGCCAGTTCCGACTCATCGGAGCCGAGGTAGCGCACGGGCGGATACTTGGTGGTATCGGCGCTCATGCCATTGAGATTCACTGCGATCAGATAGGGCTGCATGCGTTTAAACAACGCGGGGAACTCAGCCAGCGAGCCGCGCCAGTGGTGGAAATTGAACACGATGCCCACGTTCGTGATGCCGTCGCGCTTCAGTCGCTCGATGATGGCGATTTGATGATCCTGCTCCTCGAACCATGGCTCGCGATGATTGTAGAGCCCCACTTTGCAAGCGATGGCTGCCGCATCCTCCGCGATGGGCCGGATGCGTGCGGCCTCGGCTTCGATGCGCTCGGCATCGTTCGTCGCCGTGATGGCACGTGATCCGCAAACCCAGAATTGCGGATGGATGCCGTGTCGCTTGGTGGACTCGACGATTTTTGGATCCCGTGCCGGATACCACCATGCGGCGATCTCGATACCATGCTTTTTCGCCGCTTCGATTTCTGCATCGACCGCACTGCCCCCGTTGTAGGCGAACTTGCTCAAGCCAAGCTCCTTGAGCATCTGCATCCGTTCCTCCGGGCTGCGCTTCTTTGCATCCCATGGAGGCGCGATCCACAATGCGGAGATGTTCTTGAGGTCGAAGATGGACAATGCGTCGGCTGCGGTGAGCCTCGCGGATGCGGACGCGAAGAGGATGACCGTGAGGAGGCCGAGTGCGGTGAGCGAATGCAATT
>JAJTDU010000058.1 GCA_021298725.1 Verrucomicrobiaceae bacterium
AGGCGAGTTCCTCTCCGGCAAATTCGCTAGCCCCGTCTATGCCCTCTTCGGCAAAAAAGGCGTCATCGTGGATGAACCACCCACCATCGACACCCCCGTCGGCGATTTCATCGGCTACCACAACCGCACCGGCAAACACGACGTCACCGACTACGACTGGACCCAATACCTGAACTTCGCCGCACGGCATTGGGGGAAGTGATTTCGCCGCCGTTTAGAATGTCACTTGCCGACGCTGCCAAGCCCGTGTGTCTTGCGGGCATATGCCTGCGAAAAAAGCTTCCCAAAAGGCCGACAAGCCTGCCAAAGCCGCGAAGAAACTCAAGAATGTACCTTTCTGGATCGGCTTCGATCTTGGCGGCACCAAGATGATGGCCTCGGTGCTCGACGCGAATTACCACGTGCTCGGATTCGCCCGCAAATCCACCAACGGCTCCGAGGGTGCGGCCAAGGGGCGCGGCAAGATCGTCAAGGCCGTCCATGAGGCCATCGAGGCCGCAGGGGTGAATCCCAAGGGCATCCAGGGCATCGGCATCGGCTGCCCCGGACTGGTGAATCCTGAAAAAGGTCTCCTCGTCTTCGCCCCGAACCTTGGCTGGACGAACATGGCGCTGCGTAAGCTCTTGCAAACCGAGTTCAAGTGTCCGGTGGCCGTTTTGAACGACGTGGATGCCGGAACGTATGGCGAATACATCCTCGGCGCAGGCAAAGGCGCGCGCTCATTGCTCGGCATCTTCCCCGGCACTGGCGTCGGCTCGGGTTTCGTTTACAACGGCCAACTGATCATGGGGAAATCCATCTCGGCCATGGAACTCGGCAATCTGCTCCTTCCTGGCACGCACATCGGCAGCCCCGTCTTTGGCACCGTCACGCTCGAAGACCTCACCAGCCGTCTCGCCATTGCCTCACAGGCCGGCATCGCCTGCTATCGCGGCCAACTTCCCGAACTCGACAAAAAAACCGAGGGCGCGCTCCGCAGCATCCGCAGCAAGGCCCTGGCCAACGCCTTCCGCAGTGGCGATGACGCCGCGATGATCATCTTCCGCAATTCCATCCGCTACCTCGGCATGGGAGTCGCCATGGTCGTCAATCTCCTTGCTCCTGACCGCATCACACTCGGCGGTGGCCTCGTGGAGGAGCTGCCCAGCCTTTACATGAATCTGCTGAAGGAAGAGGTCGAACGCCACGCCATTCCCGAACTCGCCAAAGGCATCCGCTACTCCATCGCTAAACTCGGCGACCAGGCCGTGGCCGCAGGTTCGGTGGCCTGGCTGCGCCATGAGAAAAAATGACGAATGTCGAATTTCATCATCCACTTCAAGTCCCCACATGACGCACGGCTCTTCCTTCGTCATTCCGCCTTCGACATTCGTCATTCCGAAGGAGGCTGCCCGTGAGTGACGCTGCCACTCCCGCGACGCCGTTGCCTCCACCAGAGCACGCCGTCATTTACGTCGGTGCCGCTTCCGTGACGCTCGTCATCGGTCGCAAGGATGAGCAGGGCCAGTTCTCCGGCATCGAAAGCCTCGACCGCCCTCTACCGGTCGCGCGGGACATCTTCCGCGCCCGCAGCATCACGCGTGGCACGGTGGATCAAGCCGCAGCCATCCTGCGCGATTATCTGCAAACGATGCGCGAGTACGGCATCCCCTCGTCGCAATTGCGCCTGTTCACCTCGAACATCCTCGCCGAGGCCGCCAACCATGAGATTTTCCTCAACCGCCTCCAGGTTCACAGCGGCGTGATTCCCAGCCTCATCGACGACGGCAACATGACCCGCCTCGTCTATCAGATCGCCCAGCGTCTGCTGCTGAAAAACCCCATGCTCGCGAAGGGCAGCACGTTTGTCTCCCACATCGGCCCCGGCAATACACGCGCCATCTATTTCCAGCAAGGCCGCCTCGCCGCTTACAGCAACTACCGCCTCGGCATCTTCCGTGCCCGCGAGGCAGTCGCCACCCCCGATGACGAGGCACCGCAGCAGATGCTGCATCTGGAGGAGCACATCCGTGGTGTAGTCGATCACCTCGCGCAGGATTACTCCGGCGTGAAGATCGACCACCACGTCGCCATCGGTGCCGAGATCCAAAGCATCGCGCCGCGTCTCGGCAAAGCACGCCAGGGCGCGCATCGCGTCGTCGAGGACGATCTCTCCCACCTCACCGACAAGCTCGCACGGTTGAACCCTGACGAGCTCGTGCGTGAGCTGCATGTGCATTACACCGGTGCCGAGGGCATCGTGCCTGCCTTGCAGACGAACCTCGCCCTCGCACGCCGCTTCGGCGATGAAACCATCTGGGTGCCTGAAGGTGACTTCCAGCTTGAGCTCATTCTCGATCTGATGACCTCCGGCTCCCGCACTGCGATCTTCCAAGAAGAGGTCATGCAGGCCGCCTGCGAGATCGGCCTGCGCTACAAAACCGACCGCAAACACGCTGACCACGTCGCCAGCTTCGCCCGCCAGCTTTTCCGTGAGCTCCAGCATCTGCACAATCTCGATCCCAAGTACGAGCTCATCCTGCGCGTCGCCGCCACGGTGCATGAGGTGGGCATGTTCATCAGCCCGCGTGAGCACCACAAGCACAGCCTCTACGTCCTGCTAAACACCGAAATCTTCGGCCTCAGCTCAAGCGACCGCGAGATGGTGGCGCTGCTGACCCGTTACCACCGCCGCTACAATCCCGAGCCGAACCATCCGCACTTCTCTGACCTCACGCGTGAGGAGCGCATGATCGTGCTGAAGCTCGCCGCCCTGCTCCGCCTCGCCGACTCGCTCGACCGCAGCCACGCCCAGCGCATCAAATCCATCCAGCTCCGCCCCGAAGGCTCACGCCTCATCGTGCTCACCCAAGGCGCTGACGACACCACCGTCGAGCAGATCGCCATCGACTCCAAGTGCGACCTCTTCCGCGAAATTTACGGTTATGACATCCTCCTCGCCAAATCCTGATCAACGCCCCGCACCGCCGAAGTTGCGCCTGACCGAGGAGCATTTCATCAATCGTGAGCTGAGCTGGCTGGCCTTCAACTCCCGTGTGCTCGACGAAGCCGCACGCGTGGACTTACCTGTGCTGGAGCGCGTGAAGTTCATCGCCATCACCGCCTCGAATCTCGACGAGTTTTTCATGGTGCGTGTCGGCGGCCTGCAACTTCTGCGCGAACAAGGCCTCCGTGCACGTGACAACGCCGGACTCACCCCCACGCAGCAATGGGAGCAGATCCACCTGCATGCCGCCGCCTTTGTCGCGCGGCAGTACGACATCCTCAATCAACAGCTCATGCCGCTGCTGAAGGAAAAGGGCATCCGCCGCCTCGTCATCGCCGATCTCACGCCCGTGCAGCGCACCCATCTACGCGAGTACTTTGCCGAACACCTCTTCCCAGTGCTCTCTCCCGTCGTTGTCGATGACGCGGGTGCTCGCGCGGCCATTCCCGCGCTGAACATCATCCTGCTCTGCACCGTGACCAGCGGGGAAAACGGCACCACTGAAAAGCGCCATGTCCTGCTGCCGCTCCCGGCCAATCTGCCACGCCACGTCGTCGTTCCTGATCCCGATGCCGGCCAGCATCTCTATGTGAACCTGGAGGACGTCGTCACGCTCTTCATCAGCGAGTTCTTCCCCTCGGAAAAAGTCTCCGCCCCCGCCCGCTTCCGCGTCAGCCGCAACACGGACATCACCGTCGATGACGAAAGCGCCTTCGACCTCGCCAGCGAGATGGAGGAAGTGCTGGAGGCGCGTCTCAAAAGCCCCGCCATCCGCATCGAGATCGAGTCCGGTGCCTCCCGCGATCACACGCGCATCATCCGCGATCTTTGCGGCGCTAAAACCGCGCAGGTCTATGACATTCCCGGTGAGCTCGACCTCCGCGCCTGCTTCCAGATCGCCAGCATCTCCGGTTTCGACGAATTGAAGGTCGAGGCCTGGGACAGCCACGCCAGCACCTCCATCACGCCTGGCGATAGCATTTTTGATGCGATCAAACGCGGCGACATCCTGTTGCATCATCCGTATGAGAGCTTTGACCCCGTTCTGAACCTTGTGGAAGAAGCCGCGGCCGATCCAAACGTCATCGCGATCAAACAGATCCTCTACCGCACCGCGAAGAACAGCCGCATCATCTCCGCACTGATCCGCGCCGCGCAGGCTGGCAAGCACGTCACTGTGCTCGTGGAATTGAAGGCCCGCTTTGATGAGGCCCGCAATCTCGAACGTTCCAATGATCTCATCAACGCCGGTGCCCAGATCATCTACGGCGTCGCCGGTTTGAAGACGCACGCGAAGGTCTGCCTCGTCATGCGCCGTGAGTCCGGCCACATGACGCGCTACATGCACTTCGGCACTGGCAACTACAACGAGGCCACCTCGAAGCTCTACACCGACATCAGCCTGCTCACCTGCCGCGCCGAGTTCGGCGCGGACGCCTCCGCCTTCTTCAACACCGTCACCGGCCGCTCCCGCTTCGTGCATTTCAACAAGCTCAGCATGGCCCCCTACGGCCTACGCGAGCGCCTCGTCTCCATGATCCGCAGCGAGACCGAACGCGCCCGTCAGGGCGAGTCCGCCGAGATCATGCTCAAGATGAACGCGCTCGAAGACCGCCAGATGATCGAGGCGCTGTACGAGGCCTCCCAGGCCGGTGTGAAGGTCCGCCTCAACGTGCGCGGCATCTGCTGCCTGCGCCCCGGCATCAAAGGCATCAGCGAAAACATCAGCGTCGTCAGCATCATCGACCGCTACCTGGAGCACGCCCGCATCTTCTGGTTCCGTCAGGGCGGCAAACCGGTCGTCTTCATCGCCAGCGCGGACTTCATGAACCGCAATCTCTCGAAGCGCGTCGAACTGCTGACGCCTGTGGAGGACAAAGAGGCCCGCAAACGACTTCATCACATCCTGGAAACGCACTTCGCCGACACCGCCCGCGGCCGCACGCTCAAAGCCGACGGCACCTGGCACCTCCCCCACGTCACCGCCGCCAAGTTCCGCCGCTCTCAGGAGCAGTTTGCCAAGGAAATGATCAAACGCGCACGGCAGGCAAATGAGTCACCGGACGTGCTCGTGCCGCACACGCCGAAGTAAGGCGCTAGGGCGACTACTGACCAGCTTTCAGAGTGATCTCAGCCCAGCCTTCTTGCTTGTCATTGAGCAGCCAGAAGGTTTCGGGTAGTCCGTCGGTCAAAGTCGCCGCCGCATGCTTTGGATTGGTTTCCCAGTAGCCGCTGACGACGACCGCGCCGCCCAGCGCGGCATTTTTGCCACCCTTGATGTATTCGACTTCGGCCAAGCCGCCTTTGTCATTCACAAGCTCTGTGACCTCAACGCGGATTTTATCGACATGGAGAGCTGGAACGAGGATTTCATCCTGCACCTGCTTGTCAGCGTCCCATTGGAGCCGAATTCCTTTTTTGCTCCAGACCTCACGTCCACCCGCGAAGAGCATCACATTCACCTTTTTTGACCCACGATCTCCTTTGCCGCCGTTGTTCTGGTTCCAGATGATGATCTTGTCGCTTTTTGCACCAATCGGCGTGGCCGTGACAATCCCAAGGCTGTCAATTTCCGTCTGGATGGCAAGCGCGGCGTCCAGAAACCCCTTCGCTCCATAGGTTTTTTTCAAACCCTCCAAATACTCCACGTACTTCTGCTTGATCGGATCAGTGGCCATTTTGATCTGCTGCTGATAGACCGCTCTGGTCTTGGTTAATTCAGCGGGTTCCGCAAGCGCAGTTTGCGCCCCTGAATGCTCACAGACGAGGCAAACAGTCATCAGGCACGGGATCAGGCGGGAGATGTTTCTCATATGACTTGGCGGATTGAGTTCTCCCATTCATAACAAACCCACCAGATCAGTGGCAAGGTTTTTCCTGACATGCCCTCGTTTCACCCACCTCCCATCGGCGAAACGTAGTCGAGCGCGATGGAGAGAAAGAAGTTCGAGATCAGTATGGTCAACGATGAGAACACCACGGCACGTGTGGTGCCACGACCGACGCCGACCGCGCCGTTCTCCGCCATGAGCCCCTGATGGCAACTCACCAGCGTGATGATGATGCCGAACGCCAGCCCCTTGAACATGCCGATGCCCACATCCAGCAGCTCGGTGTGGTCCACCGTGTGCTGCCAGAACCAGGCGTGCGGCACATCAAACCCATGCACGATAAGCGCATAAGCCGCCATCAGCCCGAAGGCGATGCTTTCCGCCACCAGCAGCGGCATGGAGAGGATCATCGCCAAAAATCGCGGCAGCACCAGATAGTCCACCGGATGCACGCCCATGACACGCAGCGCGTCGATCTGCTCCGTCACCTTCATCGTGCCGATGTCCGCCGCCATCGCAGCACCGACGCGTCCTGACACCATCAATCCCGTCAGCACCGGGGCCAGTTCGCGACACAGCGCCACCGAGACAATCGCCCCAACGCTGGATTCCAGGCCATACGTCTTGAATTTCGCGTAAGATTGAAAGGCAAACACCGCACCCGTGAAGGCTCCAGTCACCACGACGACCAACTGCGAGCCATAACCAATCATCGCCATCTGGCGTGCCACCAGTCTCAGCCGCCAAACCCCACTGCGCAGGCCAACGCCCACCTGCCAAGCCAGATCGGCGATCTGTCCCAACGAGGAGAGCATCCCCAAAAATAATCCGCCCACCCAGGTCGGCCAGTTCGTGCGTTGCATCTGCATCACGACACCAGTGCCGAGTCTGTCAGTCGCGTGAAGAGGGCATGCCGTGTCAAAATCGTCACGCAGCGCCGCAATGGGCAACGTGAGCAGGACGTAGAACGAGTTTTCAACTCGTTCTCCGGGCTGAACGGGTTGAAAACCCGTTCTACGAAACGTCACCGCCTCCATCAGCGCCCAATCTTGCACGGTAGCGTAGCGCGGAACTGCCCTGAGTTCTCCCCACAAGCCGTGCGCGCAGCTGGCCCTGCAATCAAAGGCCAAATGCGGTGTCCATCTGCGTGGCCACGCCTTTGAGGTAGTCGAGATCACCACTCGCCACCTCGGCGGCCAGCCAACCGTGGAAATTGATTTCGATCAGAGCTTTGCGCACGTCGGCGTAGTCGATGTCACCCTCTCCGATGGGCGTGAATTTGTTCTGCGCGCGGGAGAAGCCCTTCACATCGAGCTTGAGCACACGATGACCGAGCTGCCTGATCCACCCGCCCATGCTGCCGTATTTCCAGTGGTTGCCGATGTCGAACTGCATGCCCACCCACGGCGAGCGGAATTCATCGACGTATTTCACGAACTTGTCCGCCGTCTGGTCACTGCCACCGTCGTGATTGTAGCAAAACTGGTTCCAGACGTTTTCGATCACGATCTGCACGCCCAACTCCGCCGCCAGCGGCACCGCCTTGGCGATGTTTTCCACCGAGCGCGACCAGATCTCGTTCTCCGGGCCGTCCTCGCCCTTACCCACCACGAGCAGCACGCTGTGGCCGCCGACCTCACGAGTCTCACGCAGCGCCTGCTTCAAGTTTTCGAGCGCCTTCGCCCGCGTGGCCGCGTCCGCGCTCGTGTGGCGCACGCTCCAGTGCTCGCCACACACACTGCCATCCACCGTCAGGCCCGACTCGGCGATGGCCTTCTTCGTTTCCGCCACATCGTTGCCCGGAAAGCCCATCTCCACGCCCATGAATCCCGCCTCCTTGGCGATCTTGAATTTCTCCACGAGACCACCGCTGCTTTTGATCATGCCAATCTTGAGCGTCTTGTAAATGCGGCCCGCCAGCGCATCCGGGACGGCTGGCGCAGCAACCGCACGCTGCATGCCCGGCAGCAGAGCACCGGCGGTGATGAGCGAGGCGTGACGAAGAATCTGACGGCGGCTGAAAGGGTGGGATGTATTCATGGCGAAACACCAAACGTCACTTCCGGCTCAATCCATTCAGCGACTCCACCTGCACCACCACCGCCTCGTCACAGCGTTTCAAAGCGTCCCGCAGCTTCGCCCCATCTATACCCGATACCTTGAGAATCCGTGCCGCTTCTCGTGACCAGCCAGACTTGGCAACGCGTGAGACCGGCGCGACAGGAGCCGATGATGGAGCGTGGATTGACCACGAACGCGAGATCGCCATCAGTGATGGCCTGCCAAAGAATTTCGCACTGGATGTGGCCGGGCATATGCAGCCGATTGATCTCTTCACACTCCAGCCTGACGATGAACCATGGAAGCTCCTGCTAAACATGGCGAGACATCTTCCTCAGCATCCATGAAGCGATATTTTGTCCAAAAAATCCCCTCTGTATCGGAACGCGTGAGTGTTCCGCCTGAACTGGCTGAAGGCACACGCCATCTGCTACGCGAGCAGGCATGGTCCGCCGCTGATGTTCTGACCGATTTCAGCTTCCCCTGGGAGAATCGAATCGCGCCACAAACCGAGTTCCGCGCCCTCTGGGATGAAACGCACTTCCATTTCCGCTTCGACTGCCAGGATGACGATCTGGTGCTTCCAGACGGCGCAACGGCCAAGGACCGCGCTCTTGGCTCGGATCGCGTGGAAATCTTCTTCGCACCGGATTTGAGCCTGAAACCTTACTACTGCCTCGAAATGTCCCCCAAGGCCGATGTGCTGGCCTATAAGGCGAATTTTTACCGTGAGATCAATTGGGACTGGCAATGCGAAGGTCTGCAAATCGACGCACACATCGACAACGACCACTACACCCTCAGTGGCAGCATTCCGCTGGAGACGCTGCGTTCCTTGAACGTCCTCAAGCCCGGCTCACGCGAATTTTTCGCTGGCATCTACCGCGCCGAGTTCTCACACAGCCCCGATGGCACCATCCACTCCGGCTGGATGCCGTGGGTGAATCCGCAAACCGCACGACCCGACTTCCATGTGCCCGCTTCATTTGGCATGCTCGAATTCACGCCCTGAATGAAACGAAGGGCGGACCGGAGTCCGCCCTTCGCATTGGGTTCTGCGGATCAAAATCAGGCGAGGCGTGGCTTCACCAGTGTCTCAAGACGGTTCACACCCCGGCGGATGCGTGCCTTGATGGTGCCGAGAGGCTCGTGCAGGCGCTCGGCCACTTCGGCCTGGGTGAGTCCGCTGAAGTAGGTGAGTTCAATGGCCTCGCGTTGATCCGCCGTGAGGCGGGAGACGGCCTGGTGCAGAATGCCGTCCCGCTCCTTGAACTCAAGATTCTCATGGCCCGAAGGCTCAAACTCAAACTGGTCTTTCTTGTTCTCAGTCTCGAAGTCATCGTTCAGGCGTGAGCGGCGCTGTTTGGAACGAATACGGTCAATGGCGCGGTTTCGGGCCAAGGTGGTAAGCCAAGTCAGAGGCTTGCCTTTGCGGGACTCATACAGGTGAGCCTTGTTCCAGACCTGCACCAGGACTTCCTGCATCACATCCTCAGTGTCGTGGTGGTCGTTCAGCACGTTGGAGATGCAGGCAAAGATGAGGCCGCTGTATTTCTTGTAGAAGGCCTGAAAGCTGGCTGAATCGCGCTCGGCGATGCGCTTCAGGAGGCGGATGTCTTCTTCGATATTCGGATCTACTTCAGGGGTGGTTTCGATCGCAGTCATATATTTGGGGGGGATTGCTAACGAGAAGAAAATGCGACAGGATGGACATTCGTCAAAGTTTTGTTTTCTTTTTGTCTAACTGCATGGGGTGTTTTGCCCGTTTTTGTCAAACTTTCACCCACTTCAACTTAGACACGGCGTCGTGTCTTGTTTGAGAAGCCAATTCGCCCAGAATATCCCCGGTATGAGTTCACTGACTCCAGATTTCGCCTGATTCAGGCCGACCGACCAAGTCGGCCCCGAGCCTGGTCACGGCTTTTCCTTCATCGCTGCCTTTCCAGCACCGCCGCGCGAGTCGGCGAGCACACCGGGCAGGCTGCGTAGCCATTGGTGAAAAGCGCTCCTTCCTTGGCGAGACGGTCCAGATTCGGCGTTTCATAAAACGTCCTGCCGTAGCAGCCCAGATCACGCTGTCCTAGATCGTCAGCGAGGAGAAAAATGACGTTCGGCTGCGCCGAAAAAGACGAATTCACAAGAACGAACAACGAAAGCAGCAGGATAAGACGGAACATGGCCGCAGGTAACGAAGCATTCGCCAACCACCTTGCCCGCATCTGTTTTCGGCCCCCGCCTTCCCCCTTGCGCAGTGGACGATTCCGCCGACTCTACGCGCCCTTTTTCAGCCATGATCCCTAACGCCTTCCGCACTCTTCATTGCAACGCCGTCCGTCCAGAGCACATCGGCCAGACCGTCACGCTCTGTGGCTGGGTGAATTCGGCCCGCGACCACGGCGGCGTCATCTTCATCGACCTGCGCGACCGTGAAGGACTGACCCAGGTGGTCTTCCGTCCCGAGGAGAACGCTGAACTGGCCGCGCAGAGCCATCATCTTCGTGATGAGGACGTTTTGCAGATCACCGGCAAAGTCTCTGAACGCCTCAAAGGCACCGAAAACGCCAAGCTGCCGACGGGAGATGTCGAAATCGTCGCCACCGAGTGCAAAGTGCTCAACAA
>JAJTDU010000059.1:0-11136 GCA_021298725.1 Verrucomicrobiaceae bacterium
ACAACGCCGCATACGCATGCCCCAGATGCAGCCATCCGGTGGGACTGGGGGCGAAGCGGGTGACTTCGGGCATGCGTGTCAGATTCAAGCGGCACGCACTTTCACCACGACATCGCCATTGTCGAACGTGCCGCGCATTGACTGACGATCAACATGCAGCTCAGGCCGGATCATGCCGTGACCCTGTGGAAGCCTAAAACGAGCAATCGGCAGCACCATCGCCAGATCCTGCGGCGCGTTCACGGGCATCTGGTAGATGATCACCTGATTCCCGCGCTCGCCCAGCCGCGCAAAGATGCGTGTGTTTTTGACCTCCTCGACTTTTCCAGTGAAGCAGCACATGATGCCGCATGCTACCGAACCGTCACCTCCATTGTCCAGCATGAATCTCTCCGACCTCGTCTCCTATCTCGACACCGAACTGCGCATCGCGGAGATCGCGGATTACTCGAACGCGCTGAATGGCCTCCAGCTCGAAAATCACAGCGGCAAGGTCAGCAAGATCGTCGCCGCCGTCGATGCGACGCTGCCAGTCATGCGGAAGGCGGCCGCTGCGGGGGCGGATTTGCTCATCGTGCATCACGGCATGTTCTGGACGGGCCTGCAAACCTGGACAGGGCCGGTGTTTCAGAAGATGAAGGTGGCGCTGGATGCCGGGCTGGCGGTTTACAGTTGCCATCTGCCGCTGGATTTCCATCCCACGCTCGGCAACGACGCGGTTCTGGCCCGTTCGCTTGGCTTCGAGCCTTGCGGTCACTTCATGAAAACCAAGGGCACCGAAAATGGGGCCAAGATCGAAACCGAGCTCAGCCGTGATGAACTGGTGAAGCGTTTGGAGGTAGCGACGGGTTCAAGAGTGCATGTTTGCGCTGCGGGGCCAGCGGTTTGCCGCAACATTGGCATCATGACCGGTGGGGCGGGCTCGGAAGTCGCCGCCGCAGCAAAGTCGGGCATCGACACCTTCATCACCGGCGAAGGCCCGCACTGGAGTTACACGCTGGCGGAAGAACTCGGCATCAATCTCATCTACGGCGGGCACTACGCCACGGAGACCTTCGGCGTGAAGGCGCTGGCGGCGCACATTGAGGCAAAGTTCGGCATTCCATGGAAGTTTGTCGATCATCCAACGGGCTTGTAAGCATGCGCGGCATATTCCTGAGTACTGATTTCTTCGAGCGTGATGTGCTCGACGTTGCACATGACCTCATCGGTGTGGAGCTGATTTGGCACGGCTGCTCTGGCATCATCGTGGAGACGGAGGCCTACGCGGTTGAGGGTGATCCGGCCTGCCACACGGCCTCGCGGCCGAGTGCGCGTGAGTTTGTGAAATCGAAGCCGCCCGGCGCGGCCTATGTTTATTTCAATTATGGCATGTACTGGCTCTTCAACCTGCTCGTGAAAGGCGGCGAGCGTGATGGCTTGATCCTCATCCGCGCCTTGAAGCCGACAAAAGGCATCGAATCCATGCAAAGCCGCCGCAGTCGCGAAAAAGCTCAAGAACTCTGCTCCGGGCCTGGAAAACTCGCGCAGGCGCTGGCGATAGATGGAAGTCATCACGGCCTGCCGATGGTCGGGCGTGGCAAGCCGACTGACTGCGGTCTCAAAACAACCGATTCGGCCATGCATGAGGTCGCCAGCGACATCCGCGTGGGCATCAGCCGAGCGGTGGATTTTCCGTGGCGGTTTTTATCGCGCCACAGCCCGCACGTCAGTGTGGGGCACGGTAAGGTTAAGGTGCCGAAGGCTTAGAGCACTCCGCCCCCCAGGAACAAGCGCAGAGCTGCGACGATCGCGACGGAGACGTTGATGGTGAGGCCGATCTTCCGCTGGCAAAAGGAGCCGAAGATGATGCCGAGAACGCAGCCGGCTAGAACGGCCCATTGCAGCCAGCCGAAGAGTGGAATGAGGCCGGGCACTAGGAACAGGGCACAGACCAGACCAATGAGAACAGAGATGATTTGCATGGCGGGGCCAATCATCGCCAGCCAGCGGCCAACACAACTGGAAATCCTGTCTGAAATTGCAAGCCGCGCCTTGCAATCCCTTTCCAGGGCACTACTCTCGCCCCGCTCGTGATTCAAGGAGAGGTGGCTGAGTGGTTGAAGGCACCTGACTCGAAATCAGACGTTGTCGTAAGGCAACCGAGGGTTCGAATCCCTCCCTCTCCGCCATCTTTATCGAGTCACCGCCGGAAACGTTTCCGGCGCGTCCACGGCGAAAAAATCGCTCGTTTCGGGGTCTGGCATGCCGTGGCTGCGGATGCCTTCGAGCCGGCGACGGCTGCCGCGTTCAGTGCTGGGACGATTGGCCGTGCGTTGAACGAGATTGGTGATGACTGGCGCGGCGACGGCGGCGCTGGCGGCAAGCAAGGCTAAGGCAATCACATTCGAGGAGCTACGCCGCATCCCGCGGCCAAAGAGAATGCCCAATGCGCAGCCTGCGGCGGCGGGGGCGATCAGGGAGGCGTAGTTCTCGTAAGTATGGGCGGATGTGGCTTCTGGCATATTACATATGTAGCCGCACATGGTGATTCACCAAAGTGGAATTTGCCCGCTGCTGGCTTCCCGGCTAAAGAAGGCTCGAAACCACCCGTCAAACGCACATGAACCAAACTCCCCTCCACAAACGCTACGCACTCATCCTCGCTGGCGGCAGCGGACAGCGCTTCTGGCCCATCAGCCGTGATGCCCTGCCGAAGCAGTTGCTGAAACTGTTCGGCGAAAAAACGCTGCTCGAGCTCACCATTGAGCGCCTGGACGGCTTTGTGCCCAAGGAAAACATCCTCATCCTCACCAACCAGCAGCAGGAGGCCAGTGTGCGGGCCATCATTAAAGACCTGCCTCCTGAAAACATCGTCGCCGAGCCGGAAAAACGTGACACCGCGCCTGCCATCGCCCTCGCCGTTGGCTGGGTTGTTGCTCGTGACCCGATGGCCACCATGCTCGTGCTGCCAGCCGATCATTTGATCCAAAATCATGCCGAGTTTCAGCGTGTGCTCACCAGCGCCGCCCACGCCGCTGAAAACAGCGGCAGCCTCGTCACCATCGGCATCAAGCCCACCTGGGCCTGCCCCAGCTACGGCTATGTGGAGCGTGGTCGGAAGGCCAGCATCGGCGGCGTGAACGACCTGCCGGTTTGGGAAGTCGCGCGATTCCGGGAAAAGCCGAATCCTGATCTCGCGGAGCATTTCATCAGCCAAGGCAATTTCCTGTGGAACGCCGGCATGTTCATCTGGACCATCCCAGCGATCTTCAGCGAACTCAGCCGACACTGTCCCGTGCTGGCCGATTTCATCTCGGAGCTGCGTGGCTCGAAGGATTTCAGAGCCACCGTGGCAAAGCAGTTTGGCAAGCTGCCAAAGCTCTCCATCGACTACGCCTTGATGGAAAAAGCCTCCCGTGTGCTCAACATTGAGGCCACCTTCGACTGGGATGATGTGGGGAACTGGACCAGCGTGGGACGTTATCTCAATGCCGATGACGATGGCAACCAGCACAACTGCGCCCTCTCGCAGCAGGATGCGGCAAACAACATCGTCTTCACCCAGACCGGCCAACACGTCGCGCTCATCGGCGTGCAAGATCTCATCGTCGTCGCCTCAAAGGACGGCCTGCTCGTCGCCGACCGCAGCAAGGCGGAGAACATCAAGAAGATCGTCGATGGTCTGCCGCAGGAACTGCGCTAAAAGCTCACGAAAGGGTGACTTCGTCATTTCCTGCAATGCCCCGCATCCTCGCCATCGACCACGGCACCGTGCGCATCGGTCTCGCCTTGAGCGATGAGACCGAGATCGTGGCTAGCCCCTTCAAGACGATCGACGCCAATCACGAGCCTGAGCAATCCATTGCCCGCCTCGTGAAGGAGAAGCACATCGGCAAGATCGTCATCGGCATGCCCTTTCACATGAACGGCGAAAAAGGCGGCGCGGCCGAACGCGTCGAGAAATTTGCCCTCAGCCTCGGCAAAGAGCTGCGGCACGCGATTCCCATCGACTTTGTCGATGAGCGGCTCTCCTCCGTCGAAGCCGAGGCCGCCATGTCCCGCGCTGGCATCACTGGGAAACGCGAACGCAACGAGATCGTCGATCAACTCGCCGCCGTGGTCATCCTCCAAGAGTATTTGAACCAGCAGCGCGGCCCTGAGGGCTTCCTGCTGCCTGACGCCGCCTACGAACTCCCCTGGAACGATGAGCCGAAGCGACGTCGAAAGTAAAGCTGGCCTGCAGCGCGGCCCTGAGCCGGGCTTCAAGCGTTTGAAGCTCACCATCGCCTACTGCGGCACACCTTGGCGTGGCTGGCAGAGCCAGGATGGTGGTGGTGGCGTGCAGGATGAAATCAACGCCGCCATCCGCAAAGCCACCCGCATCGAAACCCGCGTGCAAGGCAGCGGCCGCACCGATGCCGGCGTGCATGCGCTCGCGCAAGTCGCGCACTGCGACGTACCCGAAACCGTGCGCATGAGTGGTGAATCGTGGGCGAACGCGCTCAACGCCTGCCTGCCGCTCACCATTCGCATGTTGAGTGCGGAAGACACCGCCCCGAGCTTCCACGCCCGCTTTGACGCCACGGGCAAAAGCTATCGCTATCGCATCTGGCGGCCGCGCATGCTCTCGCCCTTCGAGGCAGACCGCGCCTGGCACGTCTATGGCCCGCTCGATATGGAGGCACTGCGCTGGTGCTGCGAAAAACTCGTCGGCACACACAACTTCATCCGACTGTCCGCCAACCGAGGCGACATGCCCGAAACCCAGCGCCGCACGCTGCCAGATAAAACCACTCGCGCGATCCATCGCGTCGATCTCCGCGAAAACGGCGACGTTTTGGAACTCGAATTCGAAGGCGACGGCTTCCTCTACAAAATGGTGCGCCTCATCGTCGGCAGCCTTCTTCATGTGGCGCGTGGTCGTGAGCCCAAAGAATGGTTCGCCAGCCTGCTCACCGATCCCACCGGGCCGCAGAGTAACCAAACCGCTCCCGCCTGCGGCTTGTATTTGGTGCGCGTGAATTACCCGTGACGAGACCGGGTCAGTGATTACCGAGTGTGACGACAGCACTCCCGACCTTGGACGGTGCACAGACTTGTGGACGAACGGGCAGTTGTCAGTGTTGCACAGAGCCCGCATTAATCCGACAACACAAACGGGGACGTGGAAGCTGCTTTAATGCGGTTTTCATGCAGTAGGCTTCTTCCTGCAAGCCTTTACCGAGAACAGCCCGCCTGCCACCACCATGGCCAGACATGAGAGTGTTTTAGGATGAGACAGCGGCAGGTTGGCGATAGATGGAGCGGTGAGAATGCTGATCAAGGCGGAAAAGGCGAAGATAGAACTGATCAGCCAATATCCCATACGCGGGGTCGTTTCAGTAAATCGGCATCTGTCTCGCCAGATGTAGAATGCCATGAACAGCAGAAAGCAGCCATATATGAGTGCCACAGCAGCTGCCGATCTAACGTCAAACTGTAGCCAGAAGGTTACAGCCGCAGCCATCATCATGAGACCTAATACGCCTATAATGGAGGCCAGCATCCTCGATGACAGCTCTTGGGGAGGGAATTCAGTCTTCATGGTATAGGATCAGGATCAGAATTGGCGGCTTGATTGGCAGTTTCGGCGAAAGCCGCATCTTAAGATGCCGAAACCGCCTGCTAGAGGTCCAAACAATAGAGCCGCCAGCAGCCGACCCCGAAAATCTTCTTCCGAGCCGTTTAGAGGCTAGGTGCAGGGCTGTTGTTTCTTTCTTTTTTGCCCATAACAATGC
Organism: Verrucomicrobiaceae bacterium; assembly: GCA_021298725.1. Taxonomy (GTDB): domain Bacteria; phylum Verrucomicrobiota; class Verrucomicrobiia; order Verrucomicrobiales; family Verrucomicrobiaceae; genus Prosthecobacter. The sequence continues at coordinate 5,760 of JAJTDU010000059.1, forward strand.
CTTTTAAAATGTAAGCTATGCCCGCGATTAGCCAAAACCACGCGATCAGCCAATTTTGAGTGGAACTGACACTCTCATCAAAATAACCTACGATCAAACGGGTTGCTCCAACGAGTGCAAAGACAATACCCAAAAAAATATAAGTCTTTTTTTTCATAAGGATTTTTTACAGTGCCCGAAGGTTAAGAGGGTGCCGATTTACTCATGGCAGTGGGTTTGGATCGCTGTAATCCGGGGGCTGTGGATCATCAGGGGGATTATCAGGTACGATGGGCCTGTCACCGATGTCCGGGCCACTGCCAAATGTATCACATAGCCAGATGCCAAAGCCGATGAGACAAAAGAATAATGCGCCAGTAGCCAGCGCAGGTGAAGCACAAACATAAGTAGCAATCGCCAATATAGCACCACCCACTGCAAACACCTCATTCCAAGTCGGCCAGGATGTGTCCTCCATGCTGGCATCAGTGTTTTCTGCCGTATCATCCTGGTCGGCCTGATTCTCCGCGCTGCTCTCGTCAGTTGGTGTCGTGGGACTTGAAGGCATGTCATCGGCTGGATTGAGCGGATCCGTGGCCCGCCAGTCATCATCATGTGTTTCCTCATAGTCGTTCAGACCGCCGCCATCGGTATCCGCAACCAGCGGATCAGTCCCGAGGGTAGTTTCTTCTTCATCGGTCAAATCATCACCATCTGAGTCAACCGCTGGCTCCACCGTTGAGGGAAGCTCTGGTTCAGCAACTTCGATTGCGGTCACAAACGCATTTGATGCTTCCCACGCCTGCTGGTTAGGCCACAAGTTGCCGTTGTCATCAAGATAGTCGATCAGGCCATCTCCGTCGGCATCATAAAAAGTCAGATCACCAGCGTGGCTGGCTCCGAGGTTTGAGAGGGTAAACACAACAAGAAGACCTAAGTACCCTATGTGTTTTGTGACCGAATTCATGGCAGGGATGGATTGATTTATTCTGATTTGCTTGGTGATTAAACCCAATGCCCACCCCCTGTGGCAATGTGAAAGTGCTCAATGAATATTTATTTTTTGAGTTTTTACTAAGCAAAGCAATCCCACTGCCTGCGGTTTGTGTCTTGTGCGCGTGAATTACCTGTTGCGGCTTCATTCGTCATTCTGATTTCGTCATTCGTCATTTGAAACGGCCTTCGCTCTGCGGCATGAACCCAGCCCTCCCATGTCCCACGAAGCCCAAATCGCCCGCCGTCGCTCCTTCGCGATCATTTCGCACCCGGACGCCGGCAAAACGACGCTCACCGAAAAGCTCCTGCTCTACGGCGGCGCTGTCGCGCTCGCAAGCTCTGAGACCGCTCGCAAAAACCAGCGAGCGACGACCTCCGACTGGATGGAGCTGGAAAAGCAGCGCGGCATCTCCGTCAGCTCCACCGTGCTCCAGTTTGAGTACAAAGACTGCGTCGTGAACCTGCTCGACACTCCGGGCCACAAGGACTTCTCCGAAGACACCTACCGCGTGCTCACCGCCGTCGATGCTGCCATCATGGTCATCGACGCCGGCAAAGGCATCGAGGCACAAACGAGAAAGCTGTTTGAAGTCTGCCGCCGACGTGGTGTGCCCATCTTCACCTTCATGAACAAGCTCGACCGCCCCGCGCGCGAGCCGCTCACGCTCATGGATGAACTCGAAACCGTGCTCGGCATCGGCGCCTGCGCCATCAACTGGCCCCTCGGTCTCGGCCAGCAGTTCCGTGGTGTCTATGATCGCCGCAAAAAGGACGTGCATCTCTTTGAGCGCACAGTTCACGGTGCCTATCGCGCACCCGAGAAAGTCGGCGGCCTTGATGACGACTTCGTGGCCAAGCACACCGTTCCCGAAGCCCTCGAACAGGCCAAAATGGAGCTCGAAATGCTCGACGGAGCCGGACACGACTACGACCGCCAAAAAATCGACCGTGGCGAACTTACCCCCGTCTTTTTCGGCAGCGCCAGCAACAACTTCGGCGTGCAACTGCTGCTCGACGGCTTCCTCGAACTCGCCCCGCCTCCCGAAGCACGCATGGCTGACGACGGTCGCGTCATCGAGCCCACGAATGATGGCTTCTCCGGCTTCGTCTTCAAAATCCAGGCCAACATGGACCCGCGTCATCGCGACCGCATGAGCTTCGTGCGCATCGTCAGCGGCAAGTTCGAGCGTGACATGCAGGTCACGCACACCCGCACCGGCAAAATCGTCCGCCTCGCCAACTCACAGAAGCTTTTCGCCCAAGATCGCGAGACCGTGAACGAAGCCTACGCCGGCGATGTCGTCGGCATCGTCGGCAATCACGGCTTCGGCATCGGTGACACCCTCGCCACCGATCCCAAGCTCAAATTCGACGAAATCCCCCGCTTCGCCCCCGAAGTCTTCGCCTACCTGCACAACCCCAGCACCGCGCATTATAAGCGTTTCCGTGACGGGCTCGAGCAGCTCCTCAGTGAAGGCGTCGTGCAGCAGTTTACCCAGCCCCACGCCGGTCAGCGCGTGCCCTTGCTCGGTGCCGTCGGCCCCTTGCAGTTTGAAGTCGTCCAGTTCCGCCTGGAGAGCGAATACAACGCCCAAAGCCGCATCGAAAATGCTCCTTACACCGTCCTGCGCTGGGTCCGCACCAAAGACGGCGGCTCCGTCGAAGACTTCGACATCCCCAGCGGCGTCACCACCGCCCAGGACAGCGACGACCGCTGGGTCGTCTTCTTCAGCGACCAATGGGCCATCAATTACTTCGAACGCCGCAATCCGAACGCGGAACTATCGGAGATTCCATGGGACGAGGTCGAAAAAACAGCGGCCAAATGAAAATCGTCGTCATCACTGGCTGCACGCGTGGACTGGGCCGTGCGATGATTCCGCGATTCATCGACGCGGAATGGCAGATCGCCGGTTGCGGGCGAAATGAAGCCCAAATCGCCGAACTGTGCCGCCAGTTTCCGTCGCCGCATCTGTTCCAAACCTGCGATGTCTCATATGAAAAAGACGTGACGTCATTTTGCACGGCGATTCTCGACAAATTCGGGCCGCCTGACCTCGTGTTGAACAACGCGGCCATCATCAACCCGAACGCGCCACTGTGGGAAATCAGCGCGGAGGAGTTCAGCCGTATCATCGACATCAACATCAAAGGCCCCGCCTCAATGATGCGTCATCTGCTGCCTGCGATGCTGAAACGCGGCAGCGGCGTGATGGTAAACTTCTCCTCCGGCTGGGGGCGCTGTACTGCGGCCGATGTGGCATCGTATTGCGCCACGAAATACGCCATTGAAGGCCTCAGCATGGCCACGGCGCAGGATACGGGCGGCAAAGTGGCCGTGATCCCGATGAACCCCGGCATCATCGATACCGACATGCTCCGCAGCACCTTTGGCGGCAGTGCGGGCGGTTTTCCCGATGCTGACGATTGGGCGCAACGTGCCGTGCCCTTCTTCATCCAACTCGGTTCCAAGGACAACGGCCAGCAAATGACGGTCCCAGGCGGCTGACAACTCCTTGACCGTCTGCCTCTGACTCTGGACGTTCGTTGATGCGCCTTCTTATCACCGCCGGCCCGACGCGGGAGCCGATTGATCCGGTGCGGTTCCTCTCGAATCGCTCCTCGGGCCGCATGGGTTATGCGCTGGCCGAGGCAGCGTGTGAGGCTGGACACGTCGTGGTGCTCATTTCTGGGCCGGTGACGCTCTCTGCGCCTGAAGGCGTGACTTTGATCAAGGTAGAAACCGCACGGGAGATGTTCGATGCGGTGCAAACTCACCTCAGCGGCTGTGACGCGGCCATTTTCAGTGCTGCCGTAGCCGATTACCGGCCTGTGAATGTCGTGGCACAAAAGTTGAAGAAGACCGCTGACAAGCTGACGCTCGAACTTGAGCGTACCGAGGACATCCTCGGCTCCGCTCGGTCAAAACTTGGCTTCCAAGGCTTCCTAGTCGGCTTTGCGGCTGAAACGGAGAACCTGATCGTCCACGCGCAGGAAAAGCTAGAGCGCAAAGGCTGTGACATGATCGTCGCGAACGATGTGTCGCAGTCGGGCATCGGGTTTGACAGTGCGGAAAACGAAGTCACCCTCTGCCTCCCCGGCGGCCGGACGATTCATCTCCCCAGACAGTCGAAAACCGCTCTCGCGCGTGAATTGATCGCGTGCATCTCATCCAGCATCCAGCCCCCAGAATCTAGCATCCAGTGAACGAACTCCTCGCCACCGCCACCGAAGCCGCGCACGCCGCAGGCAAAATGATCAAAGACAACTTCGGCTCCGAGCTCACGGTGAACGAAATGCAGCGTCACGACATCAAGCTGGAGCTCGACGTGCAGAGCCAGAAGCTCATCACCGACATGATTCTCGCTCGTTTCCCAGATCATGCGATTCTTGGCGAAGAAGGCGGCGAAATCGGCGGCAACGGTGAAATCGAATGGATCGTCGATCCCATCGACGGCACCGTGAATTACTTCTTCGGCATCCCGCACTTCTGCGTTTCCATCGCTGCTCGGAAGCGCGAGTCGAAAGAACTGCTCATCGGCGTGATCTTTGACCCCATGCAGAATGAAACCTGGACCGTCGTGCGCGGCGAAGAAGCCCAGCTCAACGGCAAAACCATCGCCGTCAGCAATCGCGCCGAGATGGCCGAAGCTGTCGTCACCGTCGGATTTTCCAAGAGCAAAGAGGCACTCGATCTCGGCTTCGCCCGCTACAAGCGCATCGCGTATGAAGTGCGCAAGACGCGCATGCTCGCGGTCAGCTCATGATCGAAATGTGTGGCGGCAAAGTGATGCTCAAGCCGAGCACCACCAAGCCCGGCACCATGTTCATCTGCGCCTGGAACGGCAAGCTGCCAATCGAGGAGTATCTTTAACCACGATCACTTGAGTTTCGCCAACGCCGCAGCGTTCGCCTCGAAGACGCCGTGTTCGGTGATCAATGCGGTGACGAGAGCCGCAGGTGTCACATCAAAGCCGTCATTGCGAGCCTGAGTGCCCGCTGGAGTGATGAGCACTTCCTCCCGCAGGCCTTCCGCATTCAAACCGGGCATGTGGGTGACCTCACGGCTGCTGCGTTGCTCGATGGGGATGTCGCGGATGCCGTCGGTGATGGTCCAGTCGATGGTGCTTACGGGCAGGGCGACGTAGAAGGGCACGTCATGCGCTTTCGCGGCGAGTGCTTTGAGATAGGTGCCGATCTTGTTCGCCACATCGCCCTGTGCAGTGACGCGATCTGCACCCACGATGACGAGATCGACAAGGCCACGCTGAAGCAGATGCCCCGCGTTGTTATCGACGATCAAGGTGTGCGGCACGCCGTGCTCACGCAGCTCCCAGGCCGTGAGCGAGGCCCCCTGCCCTCTTGGTCGCGTCTCGCTGACCCAGACGTGGACGTTTAGGCC
>JAJTDU010000059.1:11185-23005 GCA_021298725.1 Verrucomicrobiaceae bacterium
TTGCCGATGGCGTGGTTGGTTTGCACATCCTCTTCACAAATGCTCAAAGCCTCGTTCCAGGCCGCATCGGCTCGTTTTTCGACTGCGAGGGGCAAAACGACTCGCCTCACACGATCCAGCGCCCAGCGCAGATTGATCGCCGTGGGCCGCGTGGCATGCAGTGTGTCGTAGGCATGCTGCAAAGCCGAGTCTGTAGCATCATCCCGCAGCGCAAAGAACAGCCCAAAGGCTGCCGTGGCGCCAATCAGCGGCGCACCCCGCACTCGCATGACCTGGATCGCCTCCGCCGCGTCCTCCATCGTCTCCAGCTCCCGCCACGCGACCTGATGCGGCAGAAAGGTCTGATCGACGATGCGTGCGATGCGCCGAGGATGATCGGCTTCGATGGAGCGGTGCGGCTGGCCGTGGATTTTCATACGAAGGTGATTTCGGCGAAGGAAGTGATGGCTGGATGCTCGCTCTCCGGCTGCGGTTTGTTTCCGGCGCGGAGGGCGAGGGCGGTCATCATGCCGGCGGATTGGGAGGCGTTCAATTCATCAACGAGGTCGCTGATGAAGAGGATGTCATTTGGCGGCAGGCCGCAATCGGTGGCGATGGCGGTGTAGCTGGCGGGTTCGCGTTTGGAGCCGGTGGTGGTGTCGTAGTAGCCGGAGAGGCGCGGGGTGAGGTCGCCAGCGGTGGTGTGGGCGAAGAAGAGACGCTGCGCGTGGATGCTACCGGAGGAGTAGATGCGGATTTCGCGGTCGTTTTCGCGCCAGTGGTCGAGTGCGGGCACGACATCGTCGAAGAGCGTGCTGCGCAAGTCGCCATTGGCGAACCCCTGCTCCCAGATGAGGCCCTGGAGCTGCTTCAGGCCGGTGACTTTCGCGTCGGCATCCATCAGGCGATGCACGGCGGCCTCGGCATCGAGCGCGTTGTGAAAGGAGGCCACACCCGCAGCGTGAGCGAGGTGGGCGATGACCTCATGGCCCCAATGCGCACCGAGCCAGGCGGCGGCGTGCTTTCGTGCATACGGAAACATCACGTCATGCACAAAAGCGAGCGGCGAGACCGTGCCCTCGATGTCGAGCAGGATGAGTTTTCCAGCGAAAGAGATCATGCGCTGATCGCCACATTGGCCACTTCCGCTACGCCGCCGCGCAGGTAGTTCGGCCCCAGGCAGAGTGGCTGATGCCCGGCGGCGATTGAGTCGCCTGTGTAGAGCGGCGTCCAGCCCGCCTGTTCGCGGAACAAGCGGATGGCGCGGATCGTCTTGTCCGCGCAGAGATCAAACCAGTGCTTCGTTCCTGCGGGCACGTTGATCAGATCTCCCTCCTCGATCTCGATGGCGAAGACCGGCTGCTCGTTCACATGGATGTAAAAAATGCCGCGTCCTTTGAGGATGAAGCGCACCTCGTCCTCTGCGTGCGTGTGCTCTTGGTTGAAACGGTCCAGCATCGCCTGAAGGTTCGGGGTGTCGGGTGTCACGTTCACCACATCCGCTGTGATGTAGCCGCCGCGTTCCTTGAGCTGATCGATCTCCTCCGCATAAGCGGTCAGAATTTCCTCCGCCCCGGCATCCGCGTTCACACGGCCCGCTACCGGCCAGTTTTCATACTGGATACCGAATTCGGAGAGGAAGTCATTGATGGGAGCCGTGCCGGTGATGACGCGTGAGGTTTCTGGAATGCGGATGAGTGCCATGATGTCAGCGAGGCTTATGATTGGGCGGGAAACAGCAAACGCTTCTGTGTGACGACTTCGAAAAGAAACTCCAGCACTTCGACCTGCCGCCGCGCCTCCGCCAGATCTTTCCCCCAGGTGTAAAGACCGTGCCCCGCCATCAAGAAACCATGCCGCAGCGGGTTTGCCGCGTCCTTGACCCGGCGTTCTACCTCCACCGCCAGTGTGTCGATGTCCTGCGTGTTGGGGAAAATCGTGAGATCCACCGACGACTCATGCGTGGTGATGCCATGGAGCCCCTTGAGCATTTCATAGCCACTGATCGGCAATGCACCACGGTCCAAAAAGCCTTCTGAAAGCACTGTGCCCGCCACGGAATGCGTGTGCAGCACCGCCCCGGCTCCGGCAGCACGCGCCAGCACCACATGCAGCATCGTCTCCGCCGAGGGTTTCGGATAGGACGCATGCAGCGAGGCTCCCTCGTCGTCCACCAGCACAAACTGCCCCGGCTTGAGCCGTCCTTTGTCGAAACCGCTGCCTGTGAGCAGCAGCGTCAGTGGCTCACGCTCCACCACCACGCTGTAGTTGCTGCTGGTGCCGAGCGACCAGCCGCGGCGGTGAAACTCCGCCCCGGTGCGGACGAGTTCATCCACCTCGGCGGTGAACTGGTCGATCACGGTTGGATCATGGATCGGATGGGAAAGAGGCATGCGCACCCTTCAAAAGCCAGCCGCCGCAGGTCAAGAAACGAATCCGACAGCCATAATAATCACCACAACCGCATGACTTTTCCGTCGTCACCCGCCAAGATCGCAGCCCGCATGTCCACCACCGACACCCGCGAAATCATCCTCGAAGCCCGCGAACTCACCCGTGAGTTTGAAGGCGTGAAGGCGCTCGACCGTTTCAGCTTCAAGCTGCATCGCGGTGAGGTGCTCGGCCTGCTCGGCGCGAATGGCGCGGGTAAAACCACCGCGATGAACTGCCTGCTTGGCCTCACGCTGCCGACTTCGGGCGATTTGTTTGCCTTCGGCCTGCCTTTGCAGGCAAACCGCATCCAAATCCTCCAGCGCTCGAACTTTTCCTCTGCCTACACCGCCTTGCCTGGCAATCTGCTCGTGTGGCAGAACCTGCTCGTCTTTGCGCGCATCTATGGCGTGCCGAATCCAAAAAAGAAGATCGCCGAGCTGATGGAGCTGCTCGAAATATCACACCTCGACAAGCGCGTCACGGGTCAGCTCTCCGCCGGTGAATCCACTCGCGTAAACCTCTGCAAAGCCTTCCTCAACGACCCCGAGCTGCTCATGCTCGACGAGCCGACCGCATCGCTCGACCCCGACATCGCCGACAAGGTGCGCAAAGTCGTGCGCAAGGTGCAGCGTGAGCGCGACATCGGCATCCTCTACACCTCCCACAACATGCGCGACATCGAGGAAGTCTGCGACCGCGTCATCTTTCTGCACAAAGGCAAGATCGTGTGTGAAGGCACGCCCTCGGACATCGTCGCGCAGTCCAGCAGCGACAATCTGGAAGATGTCTTCATCAAGATCGCCCGTGACGGCGAAATCCTCGACGAACCCAAAAAGGATCCCGCCCCATGAGCATCCGCATCATCAGCGCCCTCGTCTTGCGCTACTTGTTTCTCTACACCCGCACGCCGATGCGCCTCGTGGAGCTCGTGTTTTGGCCGCTGGTCGATCTCGTCGTGTGGGGAAACGTCACTGTCTTCATTCAGAAGAACAGCAACACGGAGTTCGGCAGCTTCATTCTGTTCTTCCTCGGCGCGATGATCCTGTGGGACGTGCTCTTTCGTGCGCAGCAAGGCGTGGCCATCTCCTTCCTCGAAGACGTGTGGACGCGCAATCTGCTCAATGTCTTCGTCGCGCCCGTGCGCACCGTGGAATACCTCAGCGCCACCTTCTTCGTCGGTTTTCTGCGCATTTTGATCACCTGCGTCGTCATGGGCTTCGTTTCGTGGATCGGCTACTCGTTCAACATCTTCCAGCTTCACTGGTGGCTGGTGCCGTTCTTCCTCAACCTCATGGTCTTCGGCTGGTCGCTCGGCATGATCTCCACTGCGCTCATCCTACGCTGGGGCCAGGCCGCCGAATCGCTCGCCTGGGCCGTGCCGTTCTTCATTCAGCCGGTCGTGGCCGTGTTTTACCGCGTCGAGGACATGCCCGCGTGGTCCCAGCCGTTCGCCTGGCTGTTCCCCGCCACGCCGATCTTTGAAGGCATGCGCGAGGTGATGAAAACTGGCACCATGAACTGGAGCCACCTCTGGCTCGCCGCCGGTTTGAATGTGATCTACCTCACCCTCGCCGGCTGGCTCTTCGTCTGGGTGCTCAACATGACCCGCAAACGCGGCCTGCTGACGAAGTTCGCCACGCAATAGTCACTTCCACACCCCCGCCGCACGCAGCAACGTCTCATGCACGGCGATGTCATGCGCCGCGTTCCAGGCCAGTTTTTTCTCGCCCTGCACCACCTTGGCCAGATCGATGAACTCCGCCGCATAGCGATCCTTTGGCACGTCGAGTTGGAATGACTGCGCACCCTTCTTGTAAGCTCCACGTGCCTTCGTGATCGACAGATTCACCCTCCCGGACTCCAGCGGCACGATCTCGAAGGTTCCTTCGGTGCCGGTGACGTTGAAGCGCCGCCTTGGGCCGCCAAACGGGTCCGTGTGATTGCAGCGGATGACTGCCGTGGCCTTCGCATACTTCAAAACGGCCATCTGGTTGTCCTGCACGCCATCCGTGCCCACGGGCGTCGAAAAAGCCATCACAGCGGCCGGTTTGCCGAGAATCGTCATCGTCGCGTCGATGATGTGGCCAGCCAGTTCAAATAAACCGCCGCCCTCCAGCTCACCGATCTTCTGCCGAGTTCCCGGATCGGCCAGTTTGCCCATCGCCGCATCGATTTCCGTGATCTCGCCGAGCCAGCCTTCGCGCACGGCCTGAAACAGCAGTTCAAACGCCGGATTGTAGCGCAGCATGTAGCCCATCTGCACCGTCAGGCCGCGCTTCTCGGCTTCGAGCCGCATCGTTTTGAATTCGTCATGCTTCAGCGCCCCTGGCTTGTCCAGATGCACATGCTTGCCCGCCTCAATGCAGCGCCGCGCCATCTCACACGAGGCCTCAATGGTCGTTTCCACTGCCACCGCTTTCAAATCCGGCACGCTGAGCAATTCCTCCACGGTCATCGACTTCACGCCGTCATAGCCTTTGGGTCCCGTCACGCCGACGACCTCCCAAAGCTCCGGCAAAGACCTCATCGCGGTCATCTTTCCACCCGCGTGCGCATGCTCCGTGCCGATCTGGCCGATGCGGAGTGTGGAACTGCCGCTGGCGGCAAAAGCCGAGGAGCCACAGGCGAGTAGAAAGGAGCGTCGTTTCATGAATCAATGCAGTGCTTAATCAACCACGCTTTTTGCCGCCGCGTTTCGGCTTGCCGTAAACGACGTTCTTGCGCTGTGGCAGTGTGCCGGTGTCGTCGCTGTTCAAACCGGCGCGTTTCTTCAGTTCGCGAATCTGATCACGCAACAAGGCAGCGCGTTCGTATTCGAGCTTGCTGGCGGCTTCTGCCATTTCCTGTTCAAGTTCGCGGATGGTTTCCGTGATGGCGAAATCGCCGCCGCCTTCGCGGACGATGCTTTCTTCGAGATCCTTGGCCTTGCCGAGCACTTGCAGGCTTTCCTGCACGGCACGCTGCACGGTTTGCGGAGTGATGCCGTGCTTCTCGTTGTGGTCGGTCTGCACCTGGCGGCGATAGCCGCTGATGCTGAGCAGGGCGCGGATGCTTTTCGTCTCGATGTCGGCAAAAAGCACGACCTCACCGTTGATGTGACGCGCAGCGCGGCCAGAAGTCTGAATCAATGACGATTCACTGCGCAGGAAGCCTTCTTTGTCGGCATCGAGGATGCAGACGAGGCTGACTTCGGGCAAGTCGAGGCCTTCACGGAGGAGATTGATGCCGACGAGCACGTCGCAGTCACCTGCACGCAGGCTGCGCAGGATTTCGACGCGCTCGATGGCGTCGATGTCGCTGTGCAAGTAGCGGACTTTGAAGTCGAGATTGCGCAGGTAGTCGGTCAAATCCTCCGCCGTGCGCTTGGTGAGCGTGGTGACGAGCACGCGCTCGTTTTTCTCGATGCGCTGGCGGCAGAGCTCGATGGTTTCATCAATTTGGCCTTTCAGCGGCTTGATGGTGATGATGGGATCGAGCAATCCGGTCGGGCGGATGATCTGCTCGACGACGAGCGGCCGGCCTTTGGTCGTCACATCGAATTTTTCCAATGGCTGCGAATTGCCGCTCACCCGCACCGCCTTGCCGGGCAGCGCGGCGGGCACCCCTTCCTCAATGCCGATGCGGTCGCGCTGATGGGGGATGTATTTCTCGTTTCCGACGACGCTGTTTTCGATCTCAAAACGTGCGGGCGTGGCGCTGACATAAACGAGCTGCCCGACCTTGCCCATGAACTCCTCAAAGCGGAGCGGCCGGTTGTCGAGGGCGCTCGGCAGGCGGAAGCCGTGATCTACGAGCACGGTTTTGCGTGATTTGTCGCCTTCATACATGCCGCCGATCTGCGGGATGGTGACGTGGCTTTCGTCGATGAACATGAGTGGCGGCTCTTTGAAGAAGTCTAGCAGCGTGCCGGGTGTGGCACCGGGCACGCGGCCCGTGAGATGGCGGCTGTAGTTTTCGATGCCCTGGCAGAAGCCCATCTCCTGCATCATCTCGATGTCATACTGCGTGCGCATCTTGATGCGCTGCGCTTCGAGCAGCTTTCCTTCCTTCTCGAACCACGCGACGCGTTCCTCCATCTCCTCGCGGATTTTCACGATGGCTTTGCGTAGTTTGTCGCCGGGCGTGACGAACTGCTTGGCGGGAAAAACCGTGTAGCCGGGCATTTTGAGCGTCACGGTGCCGGTGAGCACGTCCACAGCGCTGATGCGGTCGATTTCATCGCCGAAGAACTCAATGCGAATGGCCTCGTTCTCCAAATAAGCGGGCACGACCTCGATGACATCGCCGCGGGCGCGGAATTTGCCACGCGTGAGCTGGATGTCGTTCCGTTCGTAGAGCATATCGACCAGCCTGGTCAGCAAGGTCTCGCGCGACATCTGCTGGCCCACGCTCAGCGGCAGCATCATGCCCTCGTAATCTTCCGGCGACCCCAGGCCGTAAATGCAGCTCACGCTGGCGACGATGATCGTGTCTTGCCGCGTGATGAGCGCTCCCATGCTGGAGAGGCGGAGACGCTCGATCTCGTCGTTGATGGCGGAATCCTTCTCAATGTAGGTGTCCGTGCGAGCGATGTAGGCCTCCGGCTGATAGTAATCGAAGTAGCTGACGAAGTACTCGACTGCGTTGTGCGGGAAGAAGTTTTTAAACTCCGAGTAAAGCTGCGCCGCGAGCGTCTTGTTGTGTGAGAACACCAGCGCCGGCCTGCCGAGCTCCGCGATGACGTTCGCCATCGTGAAGGTTTTGCCCGATCCGGTCACGCCAAGCAGCGTCTGGTGCCGGTTCCCGGCACGGACGGATTTCACCAGCTTGACGATGGCCTGTCCTTGGTCGCCCTGTGGGCTGTACTCGGTGTTGAGCCGAAAGACGGACATCGCGGGGGCTGAGCAGCTTAGGACATGCTCGTCCCGGCCTCGTCTGGCAGCGGCAGGTCCAAATCCTTTTCCTTCGCGACTTTAGCGAAGCTGGCGGTGGAAGCCTTCTGACCGTAGCGCTGCTTGTATTCCTTCCAGGAGATGAGCCTGCGGTCGGACTCATCCCAGAGACGCAGATTGATGCTCTTCAGGCTGGCCCAAAACGTCAGCGGCTTGATCGAGTGGAACATCGGGTGGGAGTTGTGGCAATCCTCAAGGAAGTAGTTCGGGATGCGTGCGCTGAGGTGGTGCACATGGTGGAAGCCGATGTTGCCGGTGAACCACTGGAGGATTTTCGGCAACTTGTAGTAGGAGCTGCCTCCCAGCGCGGCGCTGGTGTAGTCCCACTCGTCACGATGCTCCCAATAAGTGTCTTCGTACTGGTGCTGCACGTAGAACATCCAGATCCCTGCCATACCGGCAAACATCGTCACCGGAAGCTGCATTATGACGTAGTTTTTGAAGCCGAAGATCCAGCTCATGCCCACCACCATCAGCAGCAGGGCCAGGTTCATCCACATCACCGAGGTGCGGTCCTTGCCCTTGGCGCGGCTGGAAGGGAAGCGCTGATACACCAAGAACAGCAAAAGAGGCCCAAGAATCAGCAACACGAAGGGATTGCGCACGATTTTGTAGAACAGCTTACGGCCGGGTTTGGCCTCCTGATATTCCTTCACCGTCATCGTCCAGATGTCGCCATCACCACGGCGATCCAGATCTCCCGAGGTGGCGTGGTGTATAGAATGCTGCCAGCGCCAGTGGCTGTAGGGCGTGAAGGAGATCATGCCGCAGATGAAGCCGAGAATGCTGCTGGCGCGCTTGGATTTGAAAAAAGAGCCGTGACCGCAGTCGTGGAAGATGATGAACGTTCGCACGACGAGCAGGCCTGCCAGCAGCGCAAAGGCCAGGGTCAGCCAGTAGGAAACGGACAGGCTGCGATACATCGCATACCAAGTCAGAATATAGGGAACGAAGGTGTTTACGATCTGCCAGACGGAACGAGGGACGGAGGGAACCTGGAACGGCGCCACGATCTCCTTCCATTCTTTGATTGTGGCCTGGGGCTGGGCTGATGTCATCTCAGGGGCGCTGGTCATGGTGGGTGGAGCGCGGTATTTAGCAGCTTTTTGAAATTAGTCCCGCACTCAATTAATTAAAAACCTCTCATTTTTTGGAAAAACTGAAGCCGCCAGAATATCCTCTGAGCTCAATTCATGCCTCAAACCGGAGTCAGTAGTCACGCAACGGCCCCCCGTGGCTCACTGGCGTCCATTTCGGCCTGCCAAGCTGCGAATCGCGCGCGCATCATCAGGGCGGTCTCCGGCTTTGCGCAGCATGTCGCCGATCGTCACCTCCGCGGGACGGCGTGCAAGCCGGCCACGTCACATAAAAACTCGTTCCCCGCACGCCTGCCGCCGCCAACTTGTCCAGATTCGGCGTGATGAGCGGCTTGCTGCCGATGCAGCCGAGATGCCACGGGGGCCGTAGGCGAGTTTGGAGGGGATGTAGAAGCGGAATTTGCTGCCTTCTTTCATGAGCTGCACGCCCTCCGTCCAGCCGGCGATGACGCGGTTGAGTGGGAACTCGATGGTTTCACCGCGCTTGTAGCTGCTGTCGAAGACCTTGCCGTCGATCAGCGTGCCTTCGTAGTGGACTTCCACGGTGTCGGTGGCCTTCGGGCTCTTGCCGGTGCCTTCGGTGATCACTTTGTATTGAAGGCCGGAGGCCGTGACGGTCACGCCTTCTTTCTTGGCGTTGTCTTCGAGAAATTTTTCACCTTTGGCGAGTGCGATGTCAGACATGAGGGGCTGGAGCGTTGGAGTTGTGGTTGATGGGGATGTGGAGGCTAGCAAGAGGTCGAAAAATGTCGAATGACGAATGCAGAAGGCCGCGACGCTGCCAGATCTTACGCACCGAAATCCACCCTCGTTTTCAAGGCAACAGGTAGATCATATCTAACATCTCACCCTACCTCCACCTCCACCGGGCAGTGATCACTGCCATGCACGTCGTCACGAATGGTGCATGACTTGAGCGCGGGACGCATTGTTTCGGAGGCGAGCCAGTAATCGAGACGCCAGCCGATGTTCTTGGCACGGGCGTCCGGCGTGCGTTGTGTCCACCAGGTGTAACGGCCGGGATTGGGGTCAAACTGGCGGAAGACATCGAGAAAACCGGCGTCGAGATGCTGCGTGAGGCTGGCGCGTTCCTCATCGCTGAAGCCCGGGTTCATGCGGTTGGACTTCGGATTGGCGAGGTCGATCTCCTGATGCGCGCAGTTGAGGTCACCGCAGGCGAGGACGGGCTTTTTCTGCTCCAGCTTCTTCAAATGCGCGCGATACGCCGCGTCCCAAGCCAGGCGGTAGCTGAGACGTGCGAGCTCGGCCTGTGAGTTCGGCGTGTAAACGTTCACCAGATAAAAATCCGCAAACTCGGCAGTGATGAGGCGGCCCTCGCGGTCGTGCTCCGAGATGCCAAGGCCCAGTGTGGTCGTTTGAAACGGCACACGGCTGAGAATGAGCGTGCCGGAGTAGCCTTTTTTCTCCGCGCTGCTCCAGACGGCGTCATAACCGGTGAACCAGGAAAGATCGACCTGCTCCTGCTGCGCCTTGGTTTCCTGGAGGCAGATGACATCGGCATCGCCCTCGGCGAGGTATTCACGAAGGCCTTTGTTGAGTGAGGCGCGGATGCCGTTGACGTTCCAGGTGGTGAGTTTCATGGGGCGCGAGTTTTACGCAAAGACGCGGCCTGATTCAACCGCGCAGAAGTGGTGCACTGGATGCCAAGATGACGTCGGCCTGCGCATCCCCGTCACCAACCACGAGCAGAACCTGATGGCCCACTACAGCCTGATGGTCGATTATGACACCTGCCGCTGGTTCATCCCCTTCGCCACGGTGAACTTCTGGACCCCACTCAACGACGGCAACAACATCGCCGGCCTGCGCAGCAACGGCTATGATGTGATCAACTTCGGTGCTGGCAATGCCAACGGCGTGACCCAGGGCATGGTCGGCTTCGGCTTCCGCAGCCGCGTTCATGACAAGGTCGATCTCGGCTTCGCTTATGAGATCGCCATGATCCGTCCTTACGGTTTGACGAACAACCGCGTGACCGTGGACATGTGCATCCGCTTCTAAGTTTCAGAGCAGAATCAAGTTCGTGGGGTTGAGGGGTGAAACGCACGCGGACGAAAGTTCCCGTGCGTTTCGGTTGTTGTTCACACCGCCGCCTGCATCATGGCGGCCCTGACCATCATGAAATCTGCCGCCACCTTCCCTGCCGCCGCCGTGCTGGCGCTCGCCCTCAGTCTGAACGTCGCAGCGCAGGAAAAACCACAGGCGCCGGTGATCCCGGTCGATCCCGTCGAACTCAACGGCTTCGGCAGCGACGAACCCATCGCACGCGCCGACGAGCCCACACGCGGCGTCCTCAAGGTGAGTCCCGATGACCTCCAGCACATGACCGCCGCACACTGGGAGCAGTACGACTGCACCAAGTTCACCGCGAAGCGCTGGGGCAAGTATGAGGTGCGTCTCACTTACACCCTGCGGCATGCCAATCTCGGCTCCCAGTTCCGCTTCGGTGAAAAATCGCTGAAAAAGAACCTCACCGCCACCAGCCTGCCGAAGACGATGGTTTATGGCGAGGTGTACATCGAAAAGCCCGGCACCTATCCCTTTGTGCTCTACATCGCCGCCACCGGCGCGGAGTCCGGTTTGAAAATCGAGCACATCAGCTTCGTGCCCGCGCCAGAAGGCCCCACCCTGGAGCCTGCGGCGGACGGCAGCCTCGTGCTGGAAGCCAAAAGCGCCACGACCTGGTCGGAAACGATGCGCTACGAGCCGAAGGCCGAGAAAAACTGCCTCGGCTTCTGGAGCAACCCAGACGACTTCGCCGAGTGGAGCTTCGACGTGGCAAAACCCGGCCGCTACAAGGTCGCCGTGGTGCATGGCTGCGCCAGCGGCAACGAAGGCAGTCAGGTGGCCGTGAAACATGACGGCCAGGAGCTGAAATTCACCACGCAGGACACTGGCGGCTTCCAGAAGTGGAAGGAAGTGTCCGTGGGCGAGATCGAGATCAAAAAAGCCGGCCCGCAGCGCCTGGTCATTGATCCGGTGAACAAGGTCAAAACCGCCGTGCTCGACGTTCACAAGGTCCTGCTCACGCCCGCAGGTTAAACGAATGCATGGACTGCTCCCGCACGTCCACCCGTGACCCGGAGACCTGGCTGGATCTCGCGCCCGAGTTCTCCCAGGCCATGGCGCGTCAGGTGCGTCTCTACTATTGGAAGCAGTGGAAAAGACCTCGCACCCGCAGGCGCAACCTCATCACGCCGTTGTTACCGGGATGGTGGAGTCTCGTCATGGTTTGATGTGATCAGTGGATGCCTGACTTGCAGGGGCGGGCCAGAATGTGATAGACGCGAGAAGCAAGATGTAGCACGGGATACCAATCGCCCAATGAGGACGAAAACGAACGCTCCCATCGATGCTGT
>JAJTDU010000060.1 GCA_021298725.1 Verrucomicrobiaceae bacterium
GTCAAGATTTAAAATGTGACCGCCGCCTAAGATCAGACTGCCCCCCTGGCAAGGCATGGCTCTCAGTGGCCTTCTCTCAAGTCACGACTGAGATGAACCAAAAAAGGGGCCGCAGTGACGCGGCCCCTTCGTGGTTTGGATGATGTGGCGGACAACAAGGCTTAGCCCACGTCTTCAGCAGGAGCGGGAGCGGCGTCACCACCAGCGGCGGCGGCAGCGTCCTTTTCCTTCATGGCGGCTTTGTGGCTCATCTTGATGCGGCCTTTGTCGTCGATGCCGATGCACTTGGCGGTGAAGGAGAGAAGGTGCTTAAAATGCCCATACGCTGCGTGTTTGACCGCGCTTCTTGAGGATGGGGGCGGCCATTTGTTGGAGCTTCACCACAGCTCGGAGTTTTTCTTCCATGGGCAGACGAGCTAGCTCGTGGCGTCTGGACTGCTTGGCGGCCAGGGTGGCGTTTAGGACGTTGGTTTCCATGCGTTGAAGCGGGTGGTGAGTTGATGGCGGGTGAGCACTTCTTGGAGATAAGCAGCGTCCAGTGGGGCTTCCTCCATGAATGTGGTGAATCGCTGGCGGTCTTTGTCACGCCCGGTCTGCACCATGATGGCTGCGAGATGCTCGGGGCGCAAGACTCGTGCCCGTGTGTCTGCGTAGCTCTCATCCCGTGCCTGCTCCAGGGCTTCTTCGAGCAAGGGGTTGTATGCGGGTAGAAACTGGACAGGCATGCCTTTGATCTGCACACACTCTCCCTCTGCGTCGAAACCACGCTGTTTCAGGGCCTCATAGATGGGCGACAGCGTCAGTAGGCCACCCGCAGTCTGCGGCAGGAACACAAAGACATCCAGATCGTAGGTGAGGAAAGGCTCCATGTAAAAAATGGCCCCCACGGCCCCACCGATGGCGTAACGGGAAATGACGCCCTCGGCCTCCAATTGGTTCAAAACTTCCAGTGTTCCTTCCATGAATCACATTAACTCACTCTAAGGGTGGTGGGCAAGAAAAGAGGCCGCTCGAAAGCGGCCTCTTCGTGAGTTTTGGAGCTGTTCGCTCAGTGATTAGCCGTTGTCTTCAGCAGGAGCGGGAGCGGCGTCACCACCAGCGGCGGCGGCGGCGTCTTTTTCCTTCATGGCGGCTTTGCGGCTCATCTTGATGCGGCCTTTGTCGTCGATGCCGATGCACTTAGCGGTGACGATGTCGCCAGTTTTGACGACGTCTTCGGTCTTGTTGACGCGGAAGTCGGCGAGTTCGCTGATGTGGATCAGGCCGTCTTTCTTGCCACCGAGGTTCATGAAGGCGCCGAAGTTCGTCGTGCTGACGACTTTGCCGGTGTAGAGCTTGCCGATTTCGATCTCCTGGGAGGTGCCGCTGATCATTTCGATCGCACGCTCGATGCCTTCCTTGCGGTTGGCATAGACGTACACGGTGCCGTCGTCTTCGATGCTGATTTCAGCGCCGGACTCAGCCTGGATGGCTTTGATGTTTTTGCCGCCAGGGCCGATGAGTTCACCGATCTTGTCAGGGTTGATCTTGATGATCTCGATGCGCGGGGCGTGAGGGCTGAGCGGCTGGACTTCGCTGATGGCCTGAGCCATGGCGGCGAGCACCTGGGTGCGGCCGGCTTTGGCTTTGACGATGCCTTCTTCGAGGATGCTGAGCGGGAGGCCGGGGAGCTTGAGGTCGAGCTGGAAGCCGGTGACGCCTTCGCTGGTGCCGCAGAGCTTGAAGTCCATGTCGCCGAAGTGGTCCTCACTGCCGATGATGTCGAGCATGGTGAGGTAGCGCTTCATGTTGTCGCCATCGAATTCGGTCACAAGGCCAACGCTGATGCCGCCGACGGGGCGGATGAGCGGCACGCCGGCGTCGAGCAGGGCCATGACGCCGGAGCAGACGGAGGCCATGGAGGTGGAGCCGTTGGACTCCATGACTTCGCTGCTGACGCGGATGGCGTAGGGGAAGACTTCCTTGGCTGGGATGACTGGCTCGATGGAGCGCTCGGCGAGGGCGCCGTGGCCGATTTCACGACGGTTCTGACCCCCGAAGCGGCCGGTTTCACCGACGGAGAACGGAGGGAAGTTGTAATGCAGGATGAAGCGCTTGGACTCAGGGCCACCGGCGTAGGTGTCCATTTCCTGGGCTTCGTCCGCCGGGGCGAGCGTGGCGATGGAGAGAGCCATCGTTTCACCACGGGTGAAGCTGGCGGAGCCGTGCGTGCGGGGAAGCACGGAGGCCTCACCGGAGAGCTGACGGAGCTGGTCGATGCCACGGCCGTCGCAGCGGCTCTGCTTGTCGAGGATGGAGATGCGGAAGGCTTTCTTCTGGAGGTAGTCGAAGGCCTGGCTGACCTCGAAGCTGGTGGCTTCGGGGAACTTGGCTTTGATGGCCTCGGCGACTTCGTCTTTCAAAGCGCCGACGGCTTTGCCACGGGCGACTTTGGAGGGGGTGTAGAGAGCGCCTTCGATGCGGTCGCCAGCGACGGCGTAGGCGATTTCGAGGAGCTCATCTTTGACGAGCATGAGGGGCACTTCGCGCTTGGCTTTGCCAGCGAGCTTGGTGAGCTCTTCCTGGGCGACGACGATTCTGGTGACTTCGGCTTGGGCGAAGTGGAGGGCTTTGACGAACTCGGCCTCAGGCAGCTCATTGGCGGCGCCTTCGATCATGACGACTTCAGTTTTGTTGCCGACGTACACGAGGTCGAGGTCGCTTTCGAGGCGCTGGGACTGCGTGGGGTTGACGACGAACTCACCATTGAGGCGGCCGATGCGCACGGCACCGACGGGGCCGGCGAACGGGATGTCGGAGACGCAAAGAGCGGCGGAGGCACCGTTCATGGCGCAGATGTCCGGGTCGTTCTCGCCGTCGGCGCTGAGGAGGATGGCGACGACCTGGGTGTCGTAGTAGTAGCCTTTCGGGAAGAGCGGGCGCAGTGGGCGGTCCGTCATACGGCAGGTGAGGATTTCCTTTTCCGTGGGGCGGCCTTCACGCTTGAAGTAACCACCAGGGAAGCGGCCTGCGGCGGAGGCTTTTTCCTTGTACTCGACGGAAAGAGGGAAGAAGTCCTGGCCGTCCTTCACTTTCGTGGCGGAGACGGCGGTGACGAGGACGATGGTGTCACCGAGACGCACGGTGACGGCGCCGTCGGCGAGTTTGGCGAATTTGCCGGTTTCGATCTGCAGGGTGCCAGCACCGAGCTGGATGTTTTGTGTGTGAATAGCCATAGGTTGGCGTGTGTGTGTTGGTTTGTGTGTTTAGGGGAAAGGGAAGCCGCGAAGGGCTGAGGGCGTAGGTCAGAGAGACAGGCTCCGGTATGCGGGTGTGCTGAGGGGGTAGGCTACGCCAAATAAACGAGGACGATCATGCGTCCTGAGGATGGCTAGAGGCACTTCGCCCTTGGCTCTACGCTCTGAAACACGAAGGGCGATGCACTTGGCATCACCCTTCGGTAAATTGAGATTAGCGACGCAGACCGAGGCTCTTGAGGAGGGTCTGATAACGCTCGTTGGCGGTCAGCTTGAGGTAGTCGAGCAATTTGCGACGACGTGCGACCATCTGGAGAAGGCCACGACGTGTGGAATGATCTTTCTGATGCGCGGCGAGATGCTGCGTCAGTGCATTGATCCGCTTCGTGAGGAGAGCCACTTGGACGTCGGCACTGCCGGTGTCCTTGTCGTGGATCTTGAAAGAAGTGGAATCGATGGTGGTGGCTTCGCTCATGGTGGGATTAAATGGCCAGACAACTTGTCAGGCGGTGTGTGTTTTGGGATGTGGGGCCGCGAAGGAACCATAGAAGCCTTTTTTGGCAAGAGGAAGTTTTGGCCTTTGTGAACAAGCCCAGGGCTTACGCGCCCAAAAATCCACCCTCGGTCACAAGACAGTCGGCCGATGATTTCCCGCAGATTCGGTTCAGCCGGGAAGTGAGCGCGTTCGCGATGGATGAGACGGTAACAGTTCCCCTCAGTCGTCAGGCAGGACAAAAACGGCGCACCCGGTTGTTTGGCACCGCGTTCAATGCAGGACTGCCGGAGTCTGTCCGGGGCCTCCTGGGGTTTCGGAATTGACTCCCCCGTTCGTCATTGGAAAATTTGTCATTCGCCATTCCCCGCCCGCTTGCCATCCACAGTATCCTCATCCACTAAAAGCTTCCTCCTTTCCCACCCCGCACATGTCCCGCTCTTTCAAACTCGCAGTCCTCCCCGGAGACGGCATCGGCCCTGAAGTCATGGCCGAGGCGCTCAAAGTCCTCGACGCCGTCGCCGCCCGTTCCAGCCTCACCTTTGAATACAACCACCAGCTCGTTGGCGGTGCTGCCATCGACGCCGTGGGCCAAGCTCTTCCCGCTGAAACCGTCGCCGCCTGTGAAGCCAGCGACGCCATCTTGTTCGGCTCTGTCGGCGGTCCGAAATGGGAAAAACTGCCTCCGAACGAGCAGCCCGAGCGCGGTGCCCTGCTCCCCCTGAGAAAACATTTCGGCCTCTTTGCCAACCTGCGCCCAGGCATCTGCCACCCTGCCCTTACTTCTTCCTCACCGATCCGCCCCGACCTCGTCGAAGGCGGCTTCGACGTGCTCTGCGTCCGCGAACTCACCGGCGGCATGTACTTCGGTCAGCCCAAGAGCCGCACCACGCTGCCCGATGGCGACATCGAGGTCATCGACACGATGGTCTATAAAAAGAGCGAGATCGTCCGCATCGCCCACGTCGCCTTCAAGGCCGCACAACTCCGCCGCAAGCACGTCACCAGCGTGGACAAGGCCAACGTGCTGACCAATTCCGTCCTCTGGCGCGAAACGATGGTCGAAGTCGCCAAGGAATACCCGGACGTGACACTCGCGCATCTCTACGTCGATAACGCTGCCATGCAGCTCATCAAGGCACCGCGCTCTTTCGACGTGCTCGTCACCGAAAACCTCTTCGGCGACATCCTCAGCGACGAAATGGCCATGATCTGCGGCTCCCTCGGCATGCTCGCCAGCGCCAGCCTCGGCAAACCCAAAGGCGACGGCCTCTACTTCGGCCTCTTCGAGCCTTCCGGCGGCACCGCCCCCGACATCGCCGGCATGGGCATCGCCAACCCCATCGCGCAGATCCTATCCGTCGCCCTGCTGCTGCGTTTCTCCCTCGGCCTCGAACAAGAAGCCCTTCAATTCGAAACTGCCGTCAAAAAAGTCATCGACGCCGGCCTCCGCACCGGAGACATCTTCAGCGGTGCCCCCGGCACGAAGAAGGTGAACACCCAGGAGATCGGCGACGCGATCATCGCAGCGCTCTGAAGACCAATCGGCAACTCGATGTGAATGCGAACTCCTCAACGAAACCTCGTTTCGCTGAGGAGTTCGAGCAAATGGCACTGCATTGAGTGACGTGGGTGCTGGGTGCCCGCGACCAAGTGGCCGCGAAGTTCGGCAAGAACTCCGACCCATACGCCGCCACCGGCCTCAAGAAGAAAAGCGAGCACAAGAAAGGCGGGCGCGTGATTCGCGGCTGGCCCATGCAACGTGCGGGACAGCTAGAGCTATGTGGTATCGGCGTTTGGTGAGCAAGGCGAGGCGGCCTGGCTTCTACTCGCGTCCGCCAAACCAGTCTCGCATGCGCTTTCTTAGTGGCTGTAAATCCCTGCGAAGGTCCACAAAAGCCAGCAGAACGACTCCACGATTCTCCGGGGAGTAGATGATTCCAAAACGCCGACCGATGAGCAGCTTGCGCGTAGGCTTCTCGAAATAACCGCCCATGTATGGCTGATCGGCGAGCAGTGCCAGATTTCGCTCCACGTCTTCCAGCAACGCCGCGCCGTCGCCCTCGTGATAATCCTCAAGCTGTTCGTAAACCTCCTGGAGTTCACGTCCGGCACCCGCCGTCCAGATGATCTCTGTCATGCGATTTTCTGACGCGATAGAATGCGTCCTTTGAGTTCATCCCACGAAAGGCCGCTGTCAGGATCGGCGCGATACTCCTCCAGGCGCGTTTGAACACGCTCCTTTAGGGCTGGATTGCGCTGCACATCGAGCATGGCGTCCATGCACAACTCCTCAGATAGCTGGAGCTTGTCCTCAAGACTCAAGGCATGCAGCGATGGATGTTGCTCAATGACCATAAGGCAAGTCTAGGCGGATGTTGGTGCCAGCTCAAGCCTGCATTTTCCTCACCCGTTCACCACATTCACCGGCGTCGCCGCCAGGAACGCTTTCAAGTTCGCGGCGATGATGTCGATGAGGCGGGCGCGTGATTCGCGGCTGGCCCAGGCGACGTGTGGGACAGCCAGCGCATGATCCGGATTCTAACGGGCCTTCCTCAGCGTGGCCGTTGGTTGCCACTTTGTTGACCGTGTCATGATCCGCGCCGCCCCAGCCGGAGCGCAAAGTGCGCAGAAGACCGGTGCACCCGGTCTGCTCCAGGTGGATGCCCAGGAACCAAGGTAAGAACACGTATTCTGGTAGCCTGCGCTCCAAACCGGTCACTGATCCAAGGCCGCCATGGGGAAGTCGGGGCTGTTCGCATGCTGCTCGGACATGATCTTCTTCATCTTCGCGACGATGTCAGGTTTTTCAGCCGCCAGGTTCTTCCTCTCTGCGGGATCCGTGGGGATGTGGTAAAGCTCCTCGCTCAGAACAGCGGCCTTGGCCTTGCCTTTGCCGCCGCTCATGAGGTTCATGCGCAGCAGTTTCCAGGCGCCCATGCGCAGCGATTGCTGGCCTCCGTAGCCGTGGAACTCACGGTAGAGAAACTCGCGCTCCGGCTGCTTTTCACCGAGCAAGGTGGACGCAAAGCTGATGCCGTCGGTTGTCGGCGTTTTCTCCTTCGCAGCAGCCAGCTCGGCAAGGGTGGGCAGCCAGTCCTCGAAGCCGGTGACGCGGTTGCTGATGCTGCCCGCCTTGATCTTCCCTTTCCAGCGCACGATGCCAGGGGAGCGGATGCCACCCTCGTAGAGCGTGCCTTTGCCGTCGCGACGGCCTTCGTTGGAGTTGAAGAAGGCGCAGTCAGTGCCGGCGAGCCCTTGATGCGTGCCGTTGAGCGGCCCGTTGTCACTGGCAAAGACAAAGATGGTGTCGTCATCGAGGCCCAGTTCGCTGATGAGCGCCATCATCTTGCCAATCTCACGATCCATGCGCGTGATCATCGCGGCATAAGCGGCCTTGGGTCGGAAATGCGGGGTGTAGCCCTTGCCGCCGGGATAAGGCGGGTCGTCGAACTTGCCGATGTATTCTTGAAGCGAGTCATCCGGCACCTGCAGCGCGACGTGAGGCACGGTGGTGGGCCAGTAGAGGAAGAAGGGCTTGTCTCGGTTTTCGCGGGCGAATTGCAGCGCTGCATCGGCGATGAGATCGGCGGAGTACTCGGTGCCCTGAAAGCGCAGATAGCTCTCCGGCTTCGTGGGATCTTCATCGGGCTTGAGCTTGTCATTGGATGGAAACAGCGGGTTCTTCAGCTCAAGGGTCTGGTCGTTGTCCCAAAGATAGGTCGGATAAAAATTGTGTGCCACGCCCTGGCAGTGGTAGCCGAACCAGCGGTCGAATCCCTGCTTCAAGGGCGCACCAGCAGAGGTGGGACCACCCAGGCCCCACTTGCCAAAGCCACCCGTCGTGTGGCCGATGGATTTGAAGACTTCGGCAAGTGTGATCGTGGCATGCGGGATCGGAAACTGCCCTTCGCGCTCCGGCTTGCCCATCTTGGGCAGACCTTTGGCGTCATCTGCCTGGCGGTTGTTGCGAATGAAGGTGTGGCCGGGGTGCTGGCCGGTCATGAGCACACTGCGGGACGGAGCGCAGACGGCGTTACCGCAGTAGTGCTGGGTCAAACGCATGCCCTCCGCCGCCATGCGGTCGAGGTGCGGGGTTTGGATGATTTTCTGCCCGTAGCAACCGAGATCACCCGGGCCAAGATCGTCAGCGAGGATGAAAATGACGTTCGGCTGGCGGGCGTGAGCCGCGAATGAGAGAACAAGCAACAGCAGGCAGATCAGAGGCTTCATGGCCGGGTGGAAACGGCAGCGGGGGCGGTTTCTTGTTTCGCAGCGCGTTTTGGCAGCGAGTCGAGTTTCCAGCTCAACCAAAGCGTCAGCAGCAGCATCGCGGCGATGAGCAAGAAGATGAGGTAAAAGCCTGGACGGGAGAGAAACTTCATGGGGGAAGGGCGAAAGAAACGAAAGAAGGCGAAAAAAGCCAGCAGCAGAGCGATTCAATCACACCTCCTGCTTCACCATGAACCGGCTTTTGCTTCTCCTAACGCTACTGTTGCTCTGCCAGCCCGCCAGCGCTCTCCCCGAGGCGGAAATCCAGCGCTACCTCGACGAGGCGATCAAAGCAGGCGGCGGCGAGGTGGTCATCCCGCCCGGCGTGCATCTGATCGAACGCGGTTTGAGACTGAAGGACGCGAAGAAGCTGCGCATCATCGGCCTAGACGCGGAGGAGTGTGTGTTGAAGGCCGCCGCGAAGACGAACTCATTGTTTTTGCTGAGTGGTGCCTGCGAGGCGCTGCGAATTGAGAAACTGACCTTCGAGGGCGGTCAGGATGCTGTTTCGGAAATGACTGAGCCGGGCTTGATGAACCAGTTTGCGAAGGTGCATGTGGGGCGCTGCTTCTTCCAAAATCAGCGACGCGCTGGCGTCTTGCTGCCAAAGGCCGCTGTCGAGGCGCTGGAGATCGAAGACTGCACCTTTCGTGACATCGACGGCACGGGCATCGTGTTCGGTGAAGGGATGACCGGATGCTCCATCACGCACAATCACCTGACGCGCTGCAAGGTGGGCATCACACTGGCCGGTTCGCAGCGTTGCCTCGTCGCCAGCAATGAAATCAGCGCCTGCGGCACCGGCCTGCTCATTACCGCTGCGGCGGAGGTCCAAACCATCGAACAAGGGAACGTGGTGGCGCTCAACGCCATCACTGGCAGCCTTGGAAACTCGATCCAGTTGAATTCACGTTCACTGAAAAACTCGGTGATTCAGAATGAGATCAGCGGCAGCGCTGGCGATGGCATTCACCTCCTTGGCGATGCGCATGGGGTGAAGGGAAATAAAATCACCGGCAGTGGCAGAAAACACATCGCCATCCAGGAAGGGAAGCACGAGATCGTGGAGTGATCAGCCACCATACAGCGCCCGCACCAGTCCCTGCACGCGCTCACCCGGCAAAGCGCCGACTTCCATCTGGTTCATGACGTAAGCGAAGGCGATGCCGTTTTCAGGATCGGCAAAGGCGAGGCTACCGCCCGCGCCAGGATGACCGAAGGCGCGGCGGCTGGGACCGTAAAGCTGGCGCAGCTTGCCCCCTTCGGACTCGGGATCTTCATTCAGCGGGTCCTGCATCATGCCAGCGGAGAATGCGATAGGCGCGAGGAGCACCGCGTCATTTCCCTGCGTGTGCGTCTGCTCCAAACGCCGCACGATGGACTCGGCAATGATCTGCGTGCCGTTCCAACGGCCGCCCTGCGCCAGCATGCTGTAAAATTGCGCCAACCCACGTGCACTGCCCACACCGCCCATGCTGGCGTAGCCTCGCGCCCACATCTCGCTTTGATTGAAGTCACTGACAGCGTTCAAACCGAAGGGCGAGGTGAAAGTGCGCTGCGTGAGCGAACCGGCGGTATTGAAGGCCTTGATGAAGGGCTGATCGCTGTTGGAAATGCTGATTCTTCCCGGATAAACCGGCGAGACACGCTCCCACTGCGCACTGGGCAGGCCGATCCAGAAATCGAGCGCCATCGGACTGCCAAAGACCTCGCGGAAGTATTCACCGAGGGATTCCGTCTCAGCGAGGCGACGCACCACCTCATCCAGCAGGAAACCAAAGGTGCGGGCATGATACCCCTGTCGCATTCCCGGCTCCCACAGCGGGCGCTGACTCTCCAGGGCACCCACAACGGCGTCGTAGTTATCGATAGGCGTGCGTTCGTCCAAAGCACACAAACCAGCGGTGTGACTCAGCAGGTGGATGAAGGCGACGTTCGATTTGCCACCGCCGACGAATTCAGGCCAAACCTCGGACACCGGGCAATCCAGCGGGATGCCCGCCGCTTCGAGCGCCAGCAGGCAGCAGACTGCCGCCGGACCTTTGGTGGCGGACCACACGGGCACCAGCGTGTCTGCCTCCCACCCCTTGGTGTGGGCACGATCACAGTGACCATTTGCGAGGCTCAAGACCTCCTGACCGTGCTGCCAGATGGAAACGGACGCACCCAGCTCACAGCGCGTTCGGAAGCTTTCCTCAAACCAGGCCCGCACGGCCTGGAGGTTCGCGGCACAGGCAGGCGTACTCATGCGTGCTGGGCCTCAAGTCGGGCGCGGAGGGCGTCGAGATCACGATCCTTCTTCGCATGCAGGCGCAGGTCGCCATCCATCTCAAAAGCACGCTCCAAATAGGCCAGGGATTGCTCGAAATGACCGAGACTCGCGTGGTAGCAGCCCATGTTGTAATAGTACACTGGCTTCGTGCGCAGCGCGACAGGGCCACGAGGCCAACTCCAGCGCCTCAGCCCAACGCTGACGCCCCATGAAGCAGAGCAGCGCGATCTCGATGACATCCACACGATCATGCAAGGCCGCCGCCAAAGGAGACAGCTCCTCCCGAGCCTCCTCGTAGAGACCCAACTCCACATAGCCCTGGGCGGCGATGATTCTGCGTTCGGCTTCAGTCATTTTTTGTGCGCTGGCCGGATCAGAACGCAAAGCATGCATGTGAACAAGGATTTTTACTCATCCGCAGCTACGAACCCGCAAAAAGCTTACGCCGCTTTCGCCACGCGCAGTTTTTTGGCGATCTCTCTGCGGCTAGCGATCTCCCAGCCGCCCCAGGTGGCGATGTAGCTAATTAGGGCAACTGCTGCGCCCAGGATGATGCCACCCATGAGCATGACGGGCGCATGCTCCTTGAGCACGATCCACGCATCCACCATCGAGTCAGGTAACTGCGTGGGAAACGGTGTGGTGGGCACCGTGGTGTAGAGCGCGAGGAACCACTTGCCGATCAAATACTCCAGCCAGGCGATGAACGGAATGGTGAAGGGATTGCTCAGCCAGCACAGGGCGATGGCGACGGGAATGTTCACGCGGAAGATGGCGGCCAAAATCGTCGCCGTGGGCATCTGGATCGGCAAAAGCTGAAGCGTGATGAACATGCCGACTGCCATACCGCCAGACAGCGTGTGCTGCGTGGGCCGCCAGACACGTTTATCGAGAAAATGCCGCGCGAACCAGCGCATGGTGGGGCGGCCCCGCAGTTTTCGCGGGTGCTTGAGATAGCGGATGGTCTTGAAGACCGAGCGCCGGAACCAACCCTGGAGTATTGCCAGCATATCTCAGCGCCCTCCTCCCATGGCAGCCCAGGCCAGCAGCGCCCCGCCAAGCAAAATGCGGTACCAGGCGAAGCCATTGAAGGTGTGGCTCTGCACGAAACGGATGAGCCATTTCACCACCACGAAGGCCGCAAGGGCAGACACCACCGTGCCGAGCACCACCATGCCCCAGTCTTCCTGGGCCGCCGTGCCGTCCTTGAAGGCGGAAAGGATTTTATAACCACCCGCAGCCAGCAGGGTGGGAATACCGAGCAAAAACGAGAACTCAGTGGCCGCAGGCCGTGCGATGCCAAAGGCCATGGCCATCAAAATGCTGGCCCCAGAGCGCGAAGTGCCAGGAAACACTGCTGCTAGGAGCTGAGCCAGCGCCACGGCCACCACCACCGTCCAGGTGATGTTAGAAACGCCCGTTTTGCCTTGGTGCAGAAATTCTAGCAACAGGATGATCACACCGCCAATCAGCGTGGCCCAAGCCACCGGCGGTATTGTTTCCGGCAACTCAATGTCGAACTTCTTGATCGCCAGACCACCGACGGCCGTGATGAAGAATGAAAGAAACAGCTTGAGCAGGTAATCCCGCGTGCTGGCATCTCCCAAGGTGGTGGCGAGATGCTTCACCCGCTGGGTGAAGACGGCGAGCACCGCCAGCACCGCGCCGCTCTGAATCACCACATTAAACAAATCGCTCTTCGCAGGCAGCAGCCCGAGATTCTGCGGGATGAGCAGATGCCCGGTGGAGGAGATAGGCAGGAATTCTGTGACACCTTCAATAATACCGAGGAGGATGATCGCGAGCCAGTCTGGCATGAAAAGGAAGGGTGAAATGGGAGTTGTAACAGGGGGGATGGACTTTCAGGCGTGGAGAAGAGCTTTGCAAGCCCGCGAGCTTCACTCACTGCATTCATTCTGGCAGTTTCGCCACCACACCTCCATCTGTTGCATAGAGAGTGTTTTCAAGCTGGCCTTTGCGACGAATTTGGCTAATCTCATGCCCCCTCATCGGCATGCCATTCAGTGCTACTTGCTCACCCAACACTTATCTGCGCCGTTTATTGATGGTCTGGAGCATCGTGCTTGGAATGGGCGCTGGTTGCCTGCTTTTAACGTCAAATGCCGCAGCTCAGTCCGGCTCCACCATCCGCGTTCGCCTTGCGGACGGGTTTGATTTCCCGGTCGGCAAACCTGACGCCGCTGGCTACTACAAATTCCGCGGCTACTGGCCGAACGGGCACCTCGGCGAGGACTGGAACGGCAAAGGCGGTGGCGACAGCGACCTCGGAGCACCAATCTACGCCATGGGGCGCGGCGTGGTCATCTTTTCACAAAACATCGGCGTCGGCTGGGGAAACTGCATTCTGGTGCGCCATGTCTTCCGTGAGCAGGACGGGCGCATCGCCATGGTGGACTCCCTTTACGCCCATTTGAACGAGCGCAAAGTGCGCCTGCATGAGTTGGTCGAGAAAGGCCAGCTCGTGGGCACCATGGGCGGCAACAACGGCATGTACGCCGTTCATCTGCACTTTGAAGTCCGCAAAAACCTCCACATCGGCATGAACCGCAATTCGTTCGCCCGCGACTCGTCAAACTACCACAGTCCCACGGCCTTCATCAATGCGCACCGCGTTCTCTCCTCCAGCATGCAGAAATACGACGTGCCGGTGAACAATTTCGCCCCGTACGGCCGATCCTTGGCCGATGTGGGCAGCGGCGGCTTGCGCACCAGTGCGGTGGACGTGCCCGCCTTCAACGCCAGCAAGGCCATCAGCGGGAACGATTCTGCCACTAAGCCTTCGGATGACTTTTGGTTTCGGCTGAAATCCAAAATGCGGGGCGGTGAAGTCACCCCCGGCATTGAAGAGAGCCGTTGATCCCTTTGAGGAGTGAAGAATAGCCCTTGCCTCATCAGCTCTCGTAGTGGCATCTTTGCTGCTCTCTGAGACAAGCCCATTCCCGGCCATGCAACTCCCAAACCACCCTTTTTCGACCCCCACCTCTTCTTCTGGCGGCAGTCTTGTTCCCTTGCTGATCGTCGTTGCCGCGCTCGCACTAAGCACAGCGATCTTTTTCTTCTTCACACGGAAGAAAATGGCCGCGCAACAGGAAGCAGCGGTCGTTGCCGCTGCCGCCGTCCAAACGCACGCCAGTGAACTCAAAGCTGCAGAAGCCGCCAAACCCGCGCCTGCGAAGCCCAAGATAGAAACGCCTGCCGTCCCGCCGCCAACGACACCCAAGCCCGTCTCCTTTGGCTTTGCACGGCCGCTGGACCTAGGCAAGCAGCTCCTCATGGGCTTCAAGCCCGGCACGGAAGACCAACTGGAACTGCTCGGCTTGGTAGAAAACCGCACCCGCATTGCCATTCCCTTCACCAAACCCGGATCGAGCGAAACCCTCAGCATCCAGCTCGATCTTGAACGTGACGAGCGCATGGGCTGGAAGATCGCCAAGGCCATGCTGCCCAAGGCCATGAGCGCCGCCGTCGCCAGTCTGCCGCCGCCTTCTGCCACTCCTCCTGCCGCAGGCGCCACGCCACCTGTATCCGGCTCACTCGCGCCGATGAAACAGCTTTTCGCCATCGAGGAAAACTCGGACGCGCTCGCCTTCGCCAGCGATTTCGTCAGCCACCTCTTGAAGCACGACTTCGCCAACGCCCGCAAGTTTGTGGATGAGACCAAGGTGCCCGTCGAGCGCCTCGTCGGCCTCTGCATCGTGTTTGAAGAAGGCAAATACTCGCTCAATGCCAGCAAGCCGTTGATCGTCACCATCGCTAATCCGGAAGTGTCCTGGGTCATCGCCCAGGTGCAGTCCGAGGAACTGCAGCAGACCACCGAGTTCGGTGTTGAGCTTAAGCGTGCCGACATTGCCCAGCCCTGGAAGGTGGCTGGGCTGAATCTCTCGGACATTCTCGGTTCCTTCGCCAAAAACGCCTCAAAGCTCGGCGTGCCCTACACGCCCATCGTGAAGAACCCGAAAGGCGGCGAATCCCTGGCCCTCTACTTTGAGTACGACCGCGCCGAGCTTCATCCCCGCGCCCAGAAGCAGATCGAGGTCATCGCCGCTCTGATGAAGGCCGATTCGTCCAAAAAACTGCGCATCGCCGGCCACACGGATGAAAAAGGCGCGGACTACTACAACATCAATCTCTCCCGCAACCGCGCTGAAACCGTCAAGCAGCAGCTCGTCGCTCTCGGCGTGCCCGCCGCGCAGGTGGAAACCAAGGGCCTGGGCAAGGCACAGCCGCTCAGCCCCAACAAAAAGTCCGACGGCACCGACGACCCCGAGGGCCGCGGCCGCAACCGCCGCGCCGAGATCTATCTCGATTTCTGATTCTTTGTCGCATCTTGCGCCGTTGTCGCGTCCGTCTAATCTGGCGCACGCATGAAGAAAAAGACCCCGCCAGCGCCTACTCCACCCGCGTCTTCATGGAAAGCGGGTGTCATGATGGCGGTGTGCGGCCTGGGATTCCTCGCTCTGCTGGGCTGGGTGCTTCGGCCGCAGAAAAAATTCACGCCGCTGCCGGTTTCGACGCCTGTTTCTCTCGCCAAAGCTGAACCGTTCGTCATGCCGGACGAAAAGGCGACGTTTGCGCAATACGCAGGCTCGGAGAGCTGCAAGGAGTGCCACGCGGATCAATTCACCAAGTGGCTGAGCTCACACCACGGCCTCGCCGAGCGCAAACCTGACGCCAAACTTGACGGTCCCGCGTTTGTGCCGACCCGCAGCTTCCAACACGGTTCGCAAACGACGGAAACGCGCAAGACCAAGAGTGACTACGAACTCATCGCGCTTGGCTTTGGCGACAAGATCACGCCTTATCGAGTCGAACGCGTGATCGGCCACGATCCGCTGCGTCAGTTCCTCGTCGATGGTGGCAATGGTCGGCTCCAAGCCATGGAAGCCTGCCTCGATCCAAACAAAAACGAGTGGTTCAACGTGTACGGCAACGAAGACCGCAAACCCGGCGAATGGGGCCACTGGACCGGTCGTGGCATGGTGTGGAACCAGATGTGCGCCACCTGCCACAACACCCGCCTGCGCAAAAACTATGACGCCGCCACCGACAGCTACAAGACCACCATGGCCGAGATGTCCGTGAGCTGCGAATCCTGCCACGGGCCGATGAAGCCGCACAATGAGTGGCAACGCGCCAACCGAGGCGTCAAAGGCGATCCAACCCTCGTGAAATGGTCACGCGACCAGCACATCGAAAACTGCGCGGGCTGCCATGCGCGACGCGGCGAGATCACCGGCGACTTCGTGCCCGGCGAGTCTTTCTGGGACCACTACCACCTCACCATCACCGACCAGAGCGACACGTTTTATCCCGACGGCCAGATTCGGGACGAGAACTATGAGTTCAGCAGCTTCTTCAGCAGCCGCATGCACCATGCAGGCGTGCGCTGCATGGACTGCCATGACATGCACAGCATGAAAACGATCCTGCCCGGCAACCAGCTCTGCCTACGCTGCCACACGCCCGGCGGCTTCCCGAACGCACCGGTCATCATGCCTGAGGCGCACAGCTTTCATCAAAGCGACAGCACCGGCAATCAGTGCATCAACTGCCACATGCCGCAGACAGTTTACATGCAGCGCCACCCGCGCCATGATCATGGCTTCACCATTCCCGACCCGCTGCTCACGCAGCAGTTCAACGTGCCGAACGCCTGCAACAAGTGCCACACCGACAAAACCACCGACTGGGCGCTGGAAGCCACGCAGAAGTGGTGGGGACCGAAAATGGACCGAAAAACGCGCACACGCGCCACACTCATCGCCAAAGCCCGCCTGGGCGATGCCGAGGCACGCGAGGGACTCGTCTCGTTGCTCGGCAGCGATGAAATCCCACACTGGAAAGCCAGCGCCACGCTGCTACTCGACCGCTGGATCCATGAACCCGCCGTACAAAACGCCGTCAGCGCCCAGTTGCAGCACGCGCACCCCATCGTGCGCCAAAGTGCCATCCGCACGCTGGAGCCGCTGCTGCAAAACGGCTCCATCCGCAGCACCATCGAGCCCTTGCTCGATGATCCGGTGCGCGGCGTGCGAGTCTCTGCCGCCTGGGCCTTGCGTGATTCCTTGAACCTTGATTCCGCCGCCGGAAAGGACCTCCAGCACATGCTGCACTGGAACGCCGACCAGCCCAGCGGCCAGATGCAGCTCGCACAATTCGATTTTGCCCAGCGCAACACGACATCGGCGATCCAGCACATGGAAACCGCTATCCGCTGGGACCCCAATTCCCCGCCCTTCCATCACGATTTGGCGATGATTTACAGCACCACGGGACAGACCCAGCTCGCCATCACCAAACTTCGGGATGCCATCAAGCTCGCACCCAACCACGCCGAGTATCATTACGAACTCGGCCTCACCCTGAGTGAAACCGGCGACATGGCTTCAGTCATCACATCGCTGCAAGAAGCCGTGCGCCTCAATCCGACCTTGGCCCGCGCCTGGTACAATCTCGGCCTTGCCAAAAACGGTCAGGGAGACATTCCCGGTGCCCTTGATGCGCTCCAACGCGGCGAACTCGCCGATCCGCGCGACCCCGGCATCCCCTACGCCCGCGCCACGATCCTCGCACAGCAAGGCCGCAAACAAGAGGCCATCCACGCTCTCGACACGGCCCTGCGCATCGCTCCGGGTCATGGCGAGGCACTGCAATTGAAGGCGATGCTGTCGCGACCTTGACGAGGCTTGACCTCTTGACTGTTGACAGAACGTCCCCAGGTCAAGCTTTGGTCAAGGAGTCAAGCAGCGTCGCCCCCTTACCCGCCCTTCTTCCACTCCTCACCCTCTTCGTCGTCATCATCGCCGAAGCCATCGTCATACTCGTCATTCTCCTGGCCGCTGATGCCGGCGATTGCGTTGATGTCCTCGTCGCTCAGCTCCTCGATGTCATCCTCATCGTCACCCTGCTCCTTGGCAGCA
Organism: Verrucomicrobiaceae bacterium; assembly: GCA_021298725.1. Taxonomy (GTDB): domain Bacteria; phylum Verrucomicrobiota; class Verrucomicrobiia; order Verrucomicrobiales; family Verrucomicrobiaceae; genus Prosthecobacter. Next base: position 17,215 of record JAJTDU010000060.1, read on the forward strand.
GCTTCTGATGCCTGCTGTGCCTCAAGGCCCTTTTTCTCGATCTGCGCCAGTGTGTCGCTGACATCCTCGACCGCGTCCCAGACCGCCTGAGCCACAAAAATCGGCGCGCTCTGTTGCACGGCCATGGCGATGCTGTCGCTGGGCCGGGCATCGAGTTCGATCATCTTGCGGGTGGTGAGCAGTTCATTCTCAGCGGAGATGATCAACCGCGCATGGAAAACACTGCCGTTGATGTTGTTGATAATGACGCGCTCCACCTTCGCGCCAAAGGCCATGAGCAGGTGGCCCACGAGGTCGTGCGTCAGCGGACGCTCCTTGGACACACCACGCATGAACATTGAGATCGCCGTCCCCACCGATTCGTCGATGTAGATCACGAAAACCTTCGCTTCATTGCCCAGGAACACAGCAAAGCTGCCCTCCAGCGGCAAAACCGCACGCACCTGCACTTCGACGACATCTGTGTTCATGGATATGAGCAGACTAAAACCTCTCCAGGGCTGCTGGCAAGACTCGCGCTATCATTTTCTGCACTGACCGGCATTCCGCCCAGTCCCAGCGCCAAATAGCGACGCGAGATTTCCACATACTTCAGCGCCAGTCTCGCATTCGCCATCTGCTCCTCGGGCGCCAGCGCTCGCACCACACACGCAGGCGATCCGACCACGAGAGATCCTTCGGGAACCAGCATGTTTTTCGTCACTAGCGCCCCGGCGGCAATGATGCTCCGCGCGCCGATCTTCGCACCATCGAGAATGATCGCACCCATGCCCACGAGCACCTCATCACCCACCGTGCAGGCATGCACCACGGCGCGGTGCCCCACGATCACTCGCTCGCCCAGAATGCAGGCATGATCGTCGCTCACATGCAGCACGCTGCCATCCTGCACATTGCTTTGCGCCCCGACAACGATGCGGTTGATGTCACCTCGCAGCACCGCGCCATACCAGACGCTCGATTCCGCATGCAGTTCCACTGCGCCGATCACCACAGCTCCGGGCGCAATGAAAACATCGTCCGCGACGAATGGCTTTGAATCCGGGATTAAGAAATTTTTTAGGGTTAGCCCATCTTTCATTGAGAATTTATGTTTGAGAAACAAAACGGGCAGCGCCATAAAAACCCGCCACACCGCAGTTTCATTCTGGCGCGGGCCGCAATCAAACCAACGACGAATCCATTTAATCTCATGAACAAAGCTCAACTCATCGAAGCTGTGCAGATAAACCTCGGCGGTGAAACCTCCAAGCGCGCCGCTTCCGACGCTCTCGACGCCGTGCTCGACGCCATCGCCAAAGGCCTAAAGAAGGGGCCGGTCCAGCTCATCGGTTTTGGCACCTTCAAGCCTGTCGCTCGCAAGGCCCGCACCGGTCGCAATCCTAAAACCGGCGCAGCGATGAAGATCAAGGCCTCCAAGACAGTGCGCTTCGTGACCTCAGCCGCGCTCAAGAAGTCGCTGTAAGCCGCGACCGATCCTACCACCCGCGCTTCCCCTCACGGAGCGCGGGTTTTTTATGCCTCAATCCTTCAACTCCTGCTCCATCCTCTCGCTCAGCCATTGCTTGATCATGCTTTGGTAGTTCAGATAGCGGCGGCGGGCCACGCGCTTGATGCGGCTTAGCATGCGCGGGTCAAAGCGCAGTGTGATCGTGGTGGACTCGCGCACATCAGCGCGGTGAATCGACGCCTGCATCAGCCGTGGTTCGAGCTGATGCGCCGCCCAAAATTTCCCCTCCATCTCATCCGAATCAAAGACAGGCACGTCCTTCCAGGCGCGGATCGGTTTCAAGTCGGGTGATGCGGTGTTCATGGTCGTGTTATGTGAACTCAAATGTCCTCGGCCTTCTTACGCTCGAAGAAATCATGCTCTCCTGGGGTCATCAGCCGCGCAAAGACCACGCGATAGCGCTTCCCATCCGTCCAAAACACACTGAACACCGGTTTTCCCTGGAGCGACTTGCCCAAGTTGTAGTAGCGGGCCTCGGCATCGTCATGCTGGCCGTCAGGCAGCAGCTTGATCGAAAACGGATCCTCAAACGACTCCTCGATGTCCTTCGGCGGAAGTTGCGTCAGGTCAAAAGCAGCGCCGATCCAGTCGAAGTCCATGAGGTAGGTTGGGAGGAGGTTTATTTGCGGTATTCGATCAGTTCTATCTCATAACCCTCAGGGGCGTCAATGAATGCAAAGACGCCGCTCGAACTGGGCGTTGGTCCGTCCGAGAGCGGATAGCCAAGCGCGGCGGCATGTTTCGCAAATTCCTCGATGCTCTCCACCTCAAAGGCTAGATGCGTCAGGTCACTGCAAAACGTCACCAGCCCGCTAGCGGGATAGCTGCAGATTTCGATGAGTTCGTCGCTGTTTGGCGTTTGCAAGAACACCAGTTCGGAACCACGTGGCGACTTGTGGCGGCGGATTTCCTTCAAGCCGAGCACCTGCGTGTAAAAATGGATCGTCTTTTCGAGATCATTCACCCGGTAACGGGTGTGGAGGAGTTTTTTGACCATGCTGCTCTATGTCACAGGCTGCGAAGGGTGGCAATCCCGGAAGCACCGCCGCTGCTGGGCGGGTATTCGCATGATCCCCGCCTTCAGGCGGCGAGGGCGTGTAATCACCCTTCTCTCACGTTTCCAACTGAAGCAGAGACTCCAAACCCGTAAATCGTTTGCGGCTCTCTTGCTTGCTCACAGCGAGCGCAAGCGCCTTCTCATCACCTACTAGCACGCACCACTTCTTCGCCCGCGTGATGGCCGTGTAGATCAGGCTGCGCTCCAGCAGGACATAATGCTGCGTGCTGACCGGAATGATGACGCATGGAAACTCGCTGCCCTGGCTTTTGTGAATGGTCAGTGCGTAGGCGAGCTGAAGCTCATCGAGTTCGCCGGGTTCGTATTCAACAAGGCGCTCCGCGTCGAAGCGGACATGAATTTTCACCGGATCGGCGTCGATGGCAGTGATGTGGCCGATGTCGCCGTTGAAGACTTCCTTGTCGTAGTTGTTGTGCGTCTGGATGACCTTGTCGCCGACGCGGAAGACTGAGTTAAAACGCTCGATCTCGAATTTCATCTCGTTCGGCGGGTTCAACGCGAGTTGCAGCGAGTGATTGAGCGAAGCAGTGCCGAGGAGGTTGCGGTTCATCGGCGTAAGCACCTGAATGTCGCGGATCGGATCAAAGCCATACTTCGCCGGAAGACGCGTGTGGACGAGTTGTACAATCAACTCACGAATCTCCTCCGCATCGGCAGCTTCGAGGAAAAAGAAGTCGCTGCCGCGTGCGGGCTTCAAATCGGGCACCTGACCGCGATTGATGGCGTGAGCACTGGTGATGATGCGACTGCTGGCGGCCTGGCGGAAGATTTCCGTGAGCTTCACGCACGGCACGGCTCCACTGGCGATCAAATCGTGCAAAACCATGCCAGGGCCGACCGATGGGAGTTGATCCGCGTCTCCAACGATCAGCAAATGCGCGCCTTCTGGCAATGCGGAGAGCAATTGGGCCATCAACGGCGCGTCGATCATCGAAGCCTCGTCGATCACGAACAAATCGCCGACCAACGGCTTGCCGCGATGCCGGCCCCACTGCCCTTCGCCCTGGTATTCGAGCAGGCGATGCAGCGTTTTGGCCTCCAGGCCGGTGCTTTCGCTCAAACGCTTCGCCGCACGGCCCGTGGGGGCCGCGAGCACGAGTTTGACCTGCTTGCTTTGCAGGATGAGCAGGATGCTGCGCAGGATCGTGGTCTTCCCCACGCCCGGACCGCCGGTGATGATAAGCAGGCGCTGCCGCAAGGCCTCGCGCACAGCCCGCTGCTGGCTTTCGGCCAGTTCCTTGCCCGTTTTCTTCATCACCCAGGCCAGCGCGGCGTCTTCGTCGATGGGCGGATACGCAGCGGGAACCGCCGCGAACGATTTCACACTCGCGGCGATGCTTTGCTCAGCCGCGCGGAGATACGGCAGATAGAGGAACTCGCCATGACGCTCGATTTGGTCGTTGGCGGTAAGCGCTTCGATTTGGGTGCGGATGAGGGCATCCGAGCTCCCGAGAAGCTCCAGCGCTTTTTCGACCGACTTGGCCTCGGGGAAGTAGCTGTGGCCGTTTTGCGCGGCGCTTTCCAGCACATGCAGGATTCCGGCCTTGATGCGTTCTGGCGCGTCTTCGGCCACACCGAGTTGATAAGCGATGTCATCCGCCGTTTTGAAGCCGATGCCGCGAATGTCCTGCGCGAGACGATACGGATTTTCCTTCAACACCGCCTGGGCCTCGTCGCCATACGTCTTGTAGATGCGCAGCGCCCGCGAGGAGCTGATGCCGTGCTGATGCAGGAACAGCATGATGGCGTGAATCGACTTCTGCTTCATCCACGACTCGCGGATCTCGATGCGGCGCTTTTTTCCCACACCCTCGACGTCTTCGAGCTTCTTCGACTCGTTCTCGATGATGTCGAAGACCTTGGGGCCGAATTTTTCCACGATGCGTTTCGCATGCGCCGGCCCGATGCCTTTGATGAGACCGCTGCCAAGATAGCGCTCGATTCCGCTGAGTGAGTCCGGTCGGCGTAGCTTCAACTCATCTGACTTAAACTGCGGCCCGAAGTCACGATTCGGCTCCCACACGCCCCGCGCCTCGAATTCCTCACCCGCGACCACTCGCGGAGCCTTGCCGATGAGGCTGACCATGTCCTGCCTGCCCACTGGCACGACCTTGAGAATGCAAAAGCCGTTCTCTTCATTGTGAAACACCACGCGATCCACCAGTCCGCGCAGGACTTCGGGCTTCGCGCGGTTTCGCGGCGCGGGCATGGCTTTAGAACTTCAATTCCTCGCCAAAGATCACGCGTGAAGCTTGGGCGACGTCTTTGTCGCCGCGACCGGAGAGGTTGACGAGGATGATCTGGTCCTTGCGCATCGTGGGCGCCACTTTTTGCACTTCGGCGATGGCATGGGAGCTTTCGAGAGCGGGGATGATGCCCTCGACTTGGCTGAGTTCTTGGAAGGCAGCGAGGGCCTCGCTGTCGGTAGCGTAGTTGTAAGTGACGCGGCCCTGTTCGTGCAGCCAAGCATGCTCGGGGCCAATGGCGGCGTAATCGAGACCGGCGCTGACGCTGTGCGTGAGCTCGATCTGCCCGTCGGCATTGGCAAGCAGCCAAGTTTTGGTGCCTTGGAGCACACCGAGGCGGCCGCCTTGGAAGCGGGCAGCGTGACGCTCAGGGATGATGCCGTCTCCACCGGCCTCGACGCCAGTCATACGCACTTCTTTGTCGTTGAGGAAGGGATGGAATAAGCCAATCGAATTGCTACCGCCGCCAACACAAGCGACGAGCAGATCAGGCAGGCGTTCCTCGCGCTCCAAAATCTGGCGACGCGACTCTACGCCGATGATGCGGTGGAAATCGCGCACCATCATGGGGAACGGATGCGATCCGAGCGCAGAGCCTAGAATATAATGCGTGTTGCGGACGTTGGTGACCCAGTCACGCATGGCCTCGTTGACGGCCTCTTTGAGCGTGGCCTGTCCGGCGGTAACGGCGACGACTTTAGCCCCGAGGAAACGCATGCGGGCGACATTGAGTGCCTGGCGCTCCATATCGACTTTGCCCATGTAGATGACGCATTCGACACCAAAGCGCGCACAGACAGTGGCGGTGGCGACCCCATGCTGACCAGCACCAGTCTCGGCAATGATGCGCTTTTTGCCAAGACGCTGGGCGAGCATGATCTGACCGAGGGCGTTGTTGATTTTGTGCGCGCCAGTGTGCAGCAGATCCTCGCGCTTGAGATAGATTTTGGCACCTCCCAGCTTTTCGGTCCAGCGTTCGGCAAAGTAGAGCGGCGTGGGGCGTCCGACATATTCATGGAGCAGACGGTCGAGCTCTTTTTGGAAGGCTGGATCGGCCTTGGCCTTCTCGTAGTGGTCAGACAGCTCGGTGAGGGCCGCCATCAGGGTTTCAGGCACAAACATGCCGCCATACTGGCCGAAATGGCCGTGGGTGTCTGGCATCACGGGGAGAGGAAGGAGCGAGGCGGCGGTCATGGGGTGGTGAAACTAGTACGATTGCCGTGATTGGCAACGTCCACGCTGAATTACGAATGTGGAAGCGCGAAGATCAATCTTCCTGGCCTCCACCTTCGAGCGCGGCGATCTTTTTCTCTAGCTCACGGACGCGATCGAGCAGATCGGGAATCTTGGCCGGCAGGCTGAGCATCTTGCGGCCCTCCATGAGCGGACGGGCCGGAAAACCTGTGTAGGCTCCGGGCTGGTGAATGCTTTTGGTGACGCCAGACTTGGCGAAGAACATGGCCTGATCACAAATTTCAAGATGTCCGGCCACTCCGACCTGACCGCCCATGGTCACGTAGTCGCCTAGGCGGGTGCTGCCAGAGATGCCAGTCTGCGAGACGATGATGCAATGCTTCCCAAGGATGCAGTTGTGGCCTATTTGCACGAGATTGTCGATCTTGGTGCCCTCGCCGATCCAGGTGCGGCCAAATCGCGCACGGTCGATGGTGGCGCAGGAGCCGATTCGCTCTTTGATCACGGCGTTTGAATGGATCACGCAGTTCATTCCTAGCTTCACTCCGCGCCCGATGGAGACTCCCGCATGAATCGTGGTGCCGTCCCCAATTTTAACGCCTTCCTCGATCACCGCATGCGGCCCGATGCTGACTTTTTGCGGGTCAAAAACTACGTCACTGGCGACGCTAGCGGTCGCATGAACTCCCGGCACGAAATCCGACGCTGGCGGGCCAAACACGCGAATGAGGCTTGAGAACGCCAAGGTGGGGTTTTTGACGCGAATGAGGGCGAGCTTCGGCGGCACATCCGAGACATCGAGATCCTCAGGCACCAGAGCGACGCTGGCGCGGGTGGTTTTGAGCGCGGACAGATAGCGCACATTGCCCAGGAAGGTGGCGTCTCCTGGGCCAGCGTCTATGATGGAATCGATGCCGGTGATGGCTTCCTCGCCCGGGCCGGTAATAAGCTCACCGCCGACTAGCTCGGCCAGTTTTTGAAGACTGATGGAACTGCTCATGAAAACAGGCTTAAGCATGACGCGGAAAAGAAAAAAGGCACGTCGCAATTTAATGCGGCGTGCCCGGTGAGATTGAAAACAGGAAACTGGTTATTTCTTGGCCTCCTCTGCCGCAGCCTTTGCTGGCTCGGCGCCGGGAGGCGGGGCGTTCTTGTTAAGCTCGACGATGAGCTGATCGGTCATCTCCGTGGCAGCACCTTCTTTGACGTGCAGAATGATCGGAATGGTGGAGAGGCTGACTCCAGTTTTGTCGAAGACGAGGTCAAAGCCGTCTGCCTTGGATTTGTCACGCACGACGACGAGGATTTCCTCGTAAAGTCCCTTGCGGATCTGCATGTCCTCTTGCTTGAGCTGGGTCTGGCGGCGCTCGGCAAACTCCTGCATCTCCATTTCCATGGAGCGTATTTCCTTCACCTTCTCACCGAGCTCGGCTGCATGCTTGTTTCGCTGCTCAGGGGTGATGATAGGATCTTGGGCGATCTTCTGGAGCTTCTGGGCCTCAGTGGCGAGGTTTTTGTAAACGGCTTGGCGCTCCTGCATCTCCTGGGCGGCCTTCTCGTAGTTGCCTTTGTATTTCTCCGCAGCTGATTTGGTCTTGTGGAACTCCTGGAAGACTTTGGACATGTCAATCACACCGATTTTGAGATCGGCGGCCTGGAGGGTGAAGGAAGCGGCGAGGGAGAGGGCGATAAACGCGCAGCGAATCATAGGGAAGGTAATTTGGTGGAGGTTGAGACGACAGACAAACAAAATGTCTGAAACACAGGCTTAGAACTTGTAGCCCATGTTGAACTGAAAGCGACCAGAGCCGGAGAACTGGTCATCGGACATTGGCACAGCATAATCGACGCGGATCGGCCCCACCGGAAGGAAGAGGCGGAGGCCAATGCCGACATCTGAATAGATTTCCCCATCGCCGATGAAACTGCCGGATGCGCCACCGATCGTTCCGATGTCGCCGAAGAAGGCCACACGCGGAGCCTTGTCTGCGGGTGCCCCCAGGATGTTGACAGGAACGGTGTACTCTGCCGTACCATAAATGGATGTCTTGCCGCCGAGAGGCTCACCCACGGTGTCCTTGGGACCGGCCTCACGGAAATCGAAACCGCGCAGATTGTTAGCACCACCGAGGAACAACCGCTCAAAGATCGGCACATTACTACCTTCCACCGCGCGGAACATCCCCTCAAAGCTCAGGATCGTGTCTCCAGGAAGGCTGAAGAACTGCTGTCCGCCGAAATTCGCGCCATAGGCGTTCACATCCATGGCGGAAGCCATCGCCCCTACCTCAAGTTTGTGCCCGCGCCGGGTCAGGAAAACGTTGTCACGAGTGTCATGCACCCAGTTCACGAACGCTTTGCTTTGTGCGTAGCTGCCTTCCTCCCGGCGGATGATGGCCGTGGCGGCAGAGTCGATGTTATCGATCGTTACCTGCTGAAGGGTGATGCCGCCTTCAATGTAAGAGTGCTCGCCTGTTTGTTTGCGCAGGCTCACCGTCGCACCGGCCTCGGTCTGATCAAACTGGTTCGAGATGAAGAACATGTTGCGGTAGAAGAGATCAACACTCAGGGCGAGCGGGCGGCCCAGGAACCACGGCTCCGTCCAAGTAACGCTCATGTCACGGCGGAGATCACCGGCGCGGATATTGGCATTGAAGCGCTGGCCGCCACCGCGGAAGTCACCCCAGTCATTGATGTCGAAATTCGTCTGGGTGACGGAGATGAAAGCGGTCAGGCTGTCGATGGAGCTGAAGCCTGCGCCGAAATTCACCGTGCCGGTGGACTGCTCGACGACGTTGATGTCCACATCTTTATAGCCTTCGGTCATAGAAGGCGTGTTGCGCACGTCCACAGCGCTGAAGTAGTTGAGGTTTTCCAAGCGGCTTTTGCCAGCGGCGATTTTCACCGTGTTAAGCTCCTCGCCAGGGGCAAAGGGCATTTCGCGCCGGATCACATTGTCTTCGGTAACGCTGTTGCCGGAAATGTTGACCTTGCTGATGTAGGACTTAGTTCCCTCGGTAAGGTTGTAGGCCACAGTGACCAAGCCAGGACCGGCGTCGAGAATGCTGGTTTCAACACGAGCATCCGCATAGCCACGGGAGCCATAATAGTCCTGAATCATCTTCTCATCTGCCCGAACGAAGCTGCCGACGTAAGGGAAGTTGGGTTCAGTTTTGATACCCTGATTCAGTGCTTCTTGCGTGAAGACCGTGTTGCCGCTGATACTCACGCCCGCCACGTCATACTTACCGCCTTCATTAATCACAAACACGAGGTCCATTTTCTTGGCGGAGACCGGTTCACGGCGCACTTCAGCGACTTTCACATACACATAGCCTTCATCTTGGAACGCCTGTTCGATGATTTTGATGTCCTCCTGCATGTCCTGGCTGTTCAGCTTGCCAGCTTTGCCCCAAAGGTTCCAAAAATGATGCTCGCGGGATTTCAGCATGGCGCGCAGCTTGCGGGCACTAATCGCGGTGTTTCCTTCAAAACGAATGTCATTGATGATGCCGCGTGCGCCCTCCTCCATCTTGAAGATCACGGTAGAAAAGCCCTCACGCGTGGAAGGCTTTACTTCATAGCTGACAATCACGTCCGAATAGCCCTTCTTCTCATACAACTCGACGATCTTTTGCTGAGCTGCAGTCAGTTTGCCGTCATCCACAGGGTCTCCGACCTTCACCTCGAGTTCCTTGGTCAGACGGGCGTTGTCGAAAACCGTGTTTCCCACGAATCCAAGTTCGCCGATGCCGCCGCGACCGACGATTTCCACGATCACACGGACCCCACCGGCAACATCCACAGCGCGGATGTCCAGATTTTCCACCACACCCGTGCTGTAGAGGGCACGGATGTCACGCTCCACCGCCTCATCCGTGAAAGGCTGGCCGATGCGCGTGGACATTTGGCTGCGGATGCGATTCTCATCCAACTTGACCGCACCTTTGAAGGTGATTTGCAGATCCTTGACCAACTTTTTTGCCGCTGGGGCTTGAGGGATGGCCACCTGCGCCTGCAACTGCGAATGAGGCACGATCGCGAAAGCTAGAATGACGGTGGCCAACAGGCTGAGTCGCGGGTAAAAAAAGTTTCCTTGGGTCATATAAAAGCAATCTCGGGAGTGAAAGGACGCTGGGCCGTATGGGGCGTCAAATTTGAAGCTGCATTACTGCGTCCGTGAAGCACAACGTCAAGGTGTAAGTTCGGGATCATCCAGGCCTGTTTTTGACGTCATTTCCGTCACATGAAGCATGTTTCGTGCAAATCTTTGGCCTCACACACCCACACAGTTTAAGAACCGCCCAGCCCATGCCACGCACTGACACCCGCGACTACCTCCAGCTTCATCTCGTGGTGCTAGCGTGGGGTCTGACCGCCATCCTGGGCAAGCTGATCCTGCTTTCCCCCGTCGATGTCGTACTCTGGCGCACCTTGCTAGCCGCTCTAGGATTCGTGGTGATCACACGTCTCCTGGGACATCGCCTCACCATCTCGATACGCACTGCAGCCGCGATGCTAGGCGTCGGCATTCTCCTGGGCCTGCACTGGATTTTATTCTTCTGGTCAGCTCGGCTCGCCACGGCCTCTGTTTGCCTCGCCGCCATGCCTACGGCCATGCTCTGGTGCACCCTGATCGAGCCACTGATTGACGGCACCCGACGCTGGCGGCTCTCCGAACTGGTCGTTGGCATGATCATGGTCGGGGCGGTGTGGCTGATCTACGAGTTTGAGTTTCGTTACTGGCTTGGCTTTTCCGTCTCCATCGCCTCCGCCGTGTTCGCGGCGTTTTTTGCCACTTTCAGCAAGCAGCAGGTGGCCGGGGCGGCGCATTGGAGCGTCATCGGAGCTTATCAGATGACAGGTGCGTTCATCGCCGCCCTGCTTTGTCGGCCTTTCCTCGAACAAGGGCTACTTCCCATGCTGCCGGACGCAGCTTCAGCGTTCTGGGTCATCGTTCTTGCGCTTATCTGCACCGTGGCCGCGTACGCTGGCTTCATGGACGTGCTCAGGCGGGTCAGCGTCTTCACCGTGAATGTCGTTTACAACATGGAGCCTGTTTATGGCATTCTTTTGGCTGCCCTAGTCTTCGGGCAGGCCGAGTTCATGAGCGGCGGCTTTTACATCGGGGCAGCCATCATCATAGCCATCGTGCTCACCCTGCCGTGGATTAGGCGATGGGTGGAAAAGTGAGGCCTCAATCGACAAGAAACTTTTTTGAATCCACCACACTTTCAGCGTCGCAAAAACTTGTGTGATCGCAGAAGCTCTGGCATGGACTCCACACCTCGTTCCCCGAGACAATCGCCAACATCCACACGCCATAGGAGCGCCCCTGCTCCTTCGTGCGCACGAAGCACCCATGAGCCAGCCAGAACTTAACGACGAAGAACTGCTCCAGCGCGCTGGACGCAGAGACCCTCGTGCGTTTGAGCAGCTTTACGACCGGCTGGCACCACGCCTCTATGGACTGCTTCGGCAGATGCTCCACGACGAGCGCGAGGCAGAAGATGTGCTGCAGGACAGCTTCGTTCAGCTTTGGGACCGCGCCCCAGGCTTCGACCCCGCACGTAGCAAAGCCTTTACTTGGTCCGTGATGATCGTACGTCACAAGGCCATCGACCGCATGCGCATGCTCGGCCGCCGCAATCGTCTCGTCGAAAGCGCAGCTCTGGAGCGCTCCGTCCTGGATGCAGATTCCGCTGTGGCAACCGATGCCGGTCAGGAAACAGCCGAACGTGCGCAGTCCGTGCTAGCGGCTTTGCGCGAATTGCCCAAGGACCAGCGCCAGTTGATCGAGTGCGCCTTTTTAAAGGGATTAACGCATCACGTCATCGCCGAAGCACTCAACCTGCCACTCGGCACGGTGAAAACCAACATCCGCCGCGGACTCCTGCGCCTGCGCGATCTGCTGAAAGGAGGCGACTGATGGACGAACGATACGAAGAATTGGCCGCCCTAAACGCCCTTCGCATGCTGGAAGGGGAGGAGCAACGTGCCCTGGATGGCGCATGCGTGTCTGACAAAGAGTTGCGCACTCTCATCGCCGAGCTGGAAGAAGCCACCGCAGAACTGGCACTTCTCGTTCCCCCAGCGGAGCCTTCCGCGGGGCTAAAAAAACACCTCCGTGCTCAAATTCGCTCCAAAGGCGGCACTGCCGCCTTTGGCATCTCGCGCGGAGCCATCTTGGGCATCGCAGGCTGGGCGCTCGCCGCCGGATTGGCCGTGTCCTCGATCTGGCTATGGAACGAGCGCTCAAAATTCATCGAGCGACATGACTCCGCCTTGAAAGCCATCGCCGCCGCGATTCCCGCCACCGACCCAACCGAGGAAAAAAAGGAAACGCTGAGCCTCGAAGATGAACTCAAGAGTATCCGTGCCGCCTACGAGAAAAAACAGGCCGCGTTGAACACCGAGATCGAATCTCTTCGGCAACGTGAGACCGAGGCGAACAACCGCATCACCCAGCTCACGGCTGAGACCGAAGCGCTGAAAAAGCAGGATGCCGAAGCCCAGTTTCAGATCGCTAGCCTCCAAAGCGAGGTCTGGGAATACCGCCGCAGCGAGATGGAAGTCGTCTGGGACGGCAGGCGCGGTCAGGGCGTGATCATGCTCGACAAAATGCCCCGCGCCGAGTCCGGCAAGGATTACCAGCTCTGGATCGTCGATCCAAGCCAACCTGATCCCGTCAGCGCCGGTGTCATCACCTTGGACGACAAAGGCTCTGTCAAAACCGTCTTCAAACCAGTCGTTCCCGTCGGAGAAACCGCCAGATTCGCCCTCAGCGTCGAGAAAAAAGGCGGAGTGCCAAAAAAAGAGGGGCAGATCGTATTCATCAGTCCCTAAACCTTGGGCGCTTTCTGGCTCATGCCGGTTGATTCACTTCACAAACCGGTAGTGGCTCACGATCCATTCCTCACCCCCGCGGTATCCCCACAGCTCTGCACAGGCCATGAAGAAAATACGCCAGTAGCACCACCATTTCACCGCCTGGTCTGCGCCATAGGTCTCGCGGAAGAGTGGCATGATCTCTGCCTTGTTCGCATCCATCTTCGCCAGCCAGGCCTCCGAGGTCTTGCTGTAGTGCATCCCACTCACACACCAGTGCTCCTCGATCTTGAGATGATCTTGGAAGTACAGCAGAAGGTCATCTGACGGCATCTGGCCGCCCGTAAAGAAATACTTCGCCATCCAGTCGTCATCACTCATCACCTCGTAGTGATAGGCATAGTCACGATGGGTGAAAATATGCACAAAAAGCTTTCCGCCGGGCTTCAGCCACGACGAGACGCGCCGCAGTAGCTCTTGGTAGTTTTTCATGTGCTCAAACATCTCCACCGACACGCAGCGGTCAAAGATCCCCTCCCCCACACCCTCAAAATGAATCATGTTCGATGTGACGATCGTCAGGTTCTTCAAGCCACGCCGGACCGCCTCGGAGTCGATGAATTCTTTCTGCGTGCGAGAGTTTGAGACACTCGTGATCTGTGCGTTCGGGTAGTGCTCCGCCATCCAAAGCGAGAGCGAGCCCCAACCGCAACCCAACTCCAAAATGCGCTGACCGTCCGCCAGTTCCGCCCGCTCGCAGGTCAGGCCCAGCATGATCGCCTCGGACTCATCAAACGTCGTGGCGTCTTCCGGCCAATAGCCGCTGCTGTACTTGAGATGTTTCCCCAGGCAGAGCTGATAAAACCGCGTCGGCACCTCATAATGCTGCTCATTCGCCTCCTGCGTCGCGATGGCCACAGGACTCGCCTTCAAACCCTTCACGTGCAGCAGTAACGCCTCCTTTTGCGCCGCGATGTTCGGCCGTTGGTGCCTGCGTAGTGTCTGCGCTAGCCGCTGGCGGATACCAAAACGGATGACGGCATCAGGCAGAAGATCTTTAGCAAGGAGGTCGTTCAGGTTCAGCATAAATCAAAGCCTCTATGCGGCTCCGGCACTTGCTTGGATTCATTTTTCTACGGCCTTCTGCACATGCAGATGATTAGTGGCTACCCCGATGGCCATGACAGCAAACCTGATGCGTCATGCTCCGGCCCTGCCAATGCTGGTGGGCAAGGTAACTCCTCCACCTCCCGGCTCCTCAAAGCCTTGGGGCAGCCGACGACTGCCTGTCTAGGTCCCTCCCAAGGGCCTCGAGCTGGTGCTCACCTACTACCACGCCGGGCGCTTCAAGCAGCTCAGCCAGTTCGGCGGCTAGCCGCGCTGCACACCGCCGTGATGGCCATTGATACTGTCATTCCGGTGCAAAACGTGGACTACAAGCCACTGAGCGAACGTCTGTCGGCGGACAAACAGGCACTTGCCGCTCCTGTCGCCAAATGAGAAAGGCATTCACGATGATACGACACACTCTTTTTGCCGCGCTTTTAGCGATCCCCTGCACGACTGAGCTTTTGGCTGTCGAGCCTGCCAAGGCGGCCGAACAAGCCCACAGCGAGATCTGGCGACGCTTCATCGACAAGTATGGCATCATGATCGACTTCGCCGACATGGACGGCAATGTTTCCCTGCCCACACCCGAAGAGCTGCGCGAAGGCAAGCCGAACGCGTTGGGCTGGTGGGCGCCGATTGAGAATGGGGCGATGTTCAACGGCCTGTACATGGATGCAGCGGTGAATCGCTGGAAGCGCACGAAATCCGCCGAAGATGCCGGCAAGGCCCGCAAGCTGATGGAAGGACTGCTTTTGCTGAACTCGATCAGCGAGGTGAAGGGCTTCGTGGGGCGAGGAGTGACCACGGATGGGAAGTCACACTATCCGATGGGCTCGAATGATCAGTCGTCGCCGTGGTTCCTCGGCCTATGGCGTTACTATGATTCGGGCCTCGCCACGGAAGCTGAGAAGGCTCGGATCACCAAGCATCTCGTCGATACGGCAGAGGCCATTGTGGCCATGAAGTGGGCCATGCCCGCTGAGCAACCCTTTGGTCGGCGCGGTGGATTTGCAGGGTTCAGCTTCGATAGCGCACCGCGGATGCTACTGCTGTGCAAAGTCCTTCATGCCGTTACGGGGGATGAAACGTGGGACAAGCTGTATCATGCCGCGCTGGTGGAACGAGGAGGAAAAGAAAACCGCACACGGCTGGAGATCTGCGAGCATGGCATGGTCTTTGAGTATGCGAAGTATCACACCTGGACCTCCTGCACCTGGGTCAGCGCCGTGCGGGTGCTGTGGGAGATGGAAAAGGATGAACCCATCCGCGCCGCGTATGCCAAAGGACTGCAAGCCAGCGCTGATCTCGCCTTCAAGAGCCTGCCGATGGCGCAGCAATTCGACAACGCTGACAAGAGCTACTTTGAGATGAACTGGCGCGTGATGAACAAAGACTGGAAGCCACAGCAGACCGAGCAGGAGGCGCAGGATCTGGCGCACGTGCAGTTGAAGAACTTCATGAAGCTAGCACCACGTCGCGGCAAGGAGACCGCCTTCGTGCGCGAGCCCACAGCAGCCGCATGGGTCGTCACGTTGGCACCTAACGTCGCCATTTTGAAACAACGCCGCGCCGAAGTGAAGAAGGTGATCTCCCACTACGACTACACGAAGCTCTACTACTCGCAGTTCTTCTGGGTGGACGCAGCGTGGGAGCGGCTGTTGCAGCTCAACCATGACTAACCATGAGTGCCAGGCCTCTGTTCCAATCCGGGGCCAATATCGCCATGAAAGTGCCAGCGACGGTCTCTAAGGCCACCGTGGCGTTTTTGTGCCGAGACACGCGGATTTTTTCTCCAAGTCGGCACCGGCATTGACTCAGTCTTCTGAGTCAGTCCCTTGC
Organism: Verrucomicrobiaceae bacterium; assembly: GCA_021298725.1. GTDB lineage: Bacteria > Verrucomicrobiota > Verrucomicrobiia > Verrucomicrobiales > Verrucomicrobiaceae > Prosthecobacter. The sequence goes on from JAJTDU010000060.1 coordinate 33,020, forward strand.
CATCTCACTCCTTTGCCAAGCCACCTCGCGCAGCACGCGGTTTGGCTGCCTTTTTACCCGCTTTCTTGGCCGCTTTCTTCACGGGCTTGGTTTTCTCGATCACCGGCAAGTCTTCACCTGCGCCCGTCCGCCAGATCACCCGCGTTTGCGGACAAATCCGTGATCGCAGCGCTGCTCGCGTTGGAAAGCAGTTCCGCCTGATCCACCCCACGCAGAGTAAATAGCAGCTCCGGCCGCGTGTCCAGCAGCACGCCCACACCATAGAGCACGGCGGACACATGCTTGCACATGTCCGCATGATCGGGACACGAGCAGTCAAAGCGGATCTCCTTTGGTTTTGGGAACAAGCCGTCTTGCGGATCGGTGAGCAGGCGCATGAGTCCATCACCCAGTTTCCCCGCTAACAGATCCAGCATCGACCCCACCTGCCCCGCGCCCGCTTTCACGATCTGCTGCCACTGCTTCTTCGGCAGCGGCTGGATGTAAATGCTCGTGTCATACAACTCCGATCCCGCCACCACCGCACTGAGCTGCCCCGCCTCGATTTCGAGGTTGTGCACGTTCCCCTGCCGCAAATAGCTACGCCCGCGCGGCAGCCTTGACTCATACTGCTGGTAAGACTCCAGATTCTTGCACCAAGCCTGCCCCCAGAACGTCGCACAAAGCTTCTTCTGCCCTGGCGGAGCCGCCAACACCTCAAACTTCTCCCCACGCTTCTTCCGCTTCGCGATCTCGCGTTGAATGCGCTTTTTCTGCTCTTGAACGTCTTCGTAGGACCACCACATGGTTGTGTTTTAAACGATGGCTGAGTTCACGTCCAGCGCCACAAAGCTGAGCAACTCCTCGCTGCTCATCGCAGTGAGCAGTTTTTCAGCTCCTGCGCCATCACCGATCAAATCGTGGGCCAGGCCCATCTTCTCCTCGATCAATGAGTCGATGCGCTCTTCGATCGTGCCCTGGCAGACGAATTTGTGAACGAAGACGTTCTTCTTTTGGCCGATACGGAAGGCGCGGTCAGTCGCTTGGTTTTCCACCGCCGGATTCCACCAGCGGTCGAAGTGGATGACGTGGCTGGCGGCGGTGAGGTTGAGGCCAGTGCCGCCCGCCTTGACGCTGATGACCATGAAGGGTGGGCCGCCGGGCTGCTGGAAGGCCTCGACAAGCTCGGGGCGCTTCTTCACGCTGGTACCGCCGTGCAGGATGAGACCTTCGCGGCCAAACACGTTGGCGAGGAAGCGGGCCAGCGGATCGCAAGTCTCCGCGAACTGCGTGAAGATGAGCGCACGTTCACGACGCTCGGCGAGTTCGCTGCAAATCTCGGCGAGGCGTGTGAACTTGCCGCTGTCCTCGGAATTCCATGCACCATCGCCATTCCAATGGCTGGGGTGATTGCAGATCTGTTTGAACTTGAGCAGAAAGCCAAGCACGAGGCCCTGGCGCTTGATCGGCTCCATCTCTTTGTCGGCGAGCATCTTCGCGAGTTGATCGACGAGCTTGGCATAAATCGTCGCCTGGCGCTTGGTGAGGCCACAGAAGGCTTTCGTTTCGATCTTGTCCGGCAGATCGGTGATGATGCTCTTGTCCGTCTTCATCCGACGCAGGATGTAAGGCTTCACCAATCGACGCAGCGGCGCGAAGCCCTCGTTCGACTTCGCGCAGCGCTTCACCACATCCGCAAAGGCACCTGAAGCGCCGAGCAGGCCTGGATTGAGGAAATCGAAGAGGCTCCACAGATCGCCGGGACGGTTTTCGACGGGTGTGCCGGTCAACGCAATGCGGGTGGGCGCTTGCAGACGTTTCACCGCCTTCGTGCTGGCACTGCCAGGGTTCTTGATGGCCTGTGCTTCATCGAGAATGACGACGCTCCACGGATGCACCTGCCACGCCTCAGTGCGCTGGAGGAATTGATAGGTCGTGAGCATCGCATCACAGCCGCGCAATGCTTCGGCGGTGTGTTTCACGGCGAGATCGAGTTGCTCGCGCGAGGTTTGAGATGGATGAGCGATGAAAAGCTTCAAATCGGGCGCGAACTTCGCCACCTCGGCCTTCCAATTGCCGACGAGCGAGGCGGGCACCACGAGCAGCGCAGGAGCGCGGACGCCCTTGTCCGCTTTCTTTGCCAACAACAATGCGATCACCTGGATCGTCTTCCCCAAACCCATATCATCCGCCAGACAGGCACCGAGGCCGAGGCGCGTCATGAATTGCAGCCACGCAAAGCCTTTGAGCTGATACGGACGCATGGTGGCGTGCAGATTCGGTGGCGGTGCTGCCTCAGCCGGATCGCGCATCTGATCGAGCAGTTGCGCGAGGTTTTTGCCTGCCACGATGTCGCTCCAATCATGCACCCTCTCGACACGTTCCTCTTCCGCCGCCAGTTGGCGTGGATCGAAGCCCGCTAGGAGCCGCATGCCATCGAGAAAGCCGATGCCGCCCTCGCCCGTCGCGTTTTGCACTTTTTTCCAGTGCTCCATCACCTGCTGCAACTGAGCACCATCGACCTCGATCCACTTGCCGCGCAGCGAAACGAGGCCGGTGTCGGCGCTGAGCAGTTTTTCCCATTCAGCGTCGGTCAGCGGCTCGCCGTCGAGGCTGGCGGCCATTTTGAAGCTCAGCAGCGTTCCAGCGTGCAGGGAGGTTTTTTTCGGCGCATCAATCGTGACCGACACCGCTGGGCGCGGCCCCTTGCCGCTGCGCCACCAGTCCGGCAACTTCATGACGATGCCGCTTTCTTGAAACACCGCCGTCTCCCGCAGCACACGAAAGGCTTCCTGCGGCGACATCGCCATCGGCTGAAACAAGCGCCGCGTCTCCAGCCACTCACGCAGCAGCTTTGATTTCTCCGCCGCCATGCGCACCGGCTCCAGCAACGCATTGAGCGCGGTTTGATCCTTCTGCCCGGCGTAAAGCTGCAAGGCACGCGCCAGCGGCAGATGCTGCGGCTGGCCGCTGGCGCTGAGCTTCTCAGTAAAGGTGGCTAAAAACGCGAAAGGCCGCTGCGTGTCCGTTTTATTCTCGGCGAGATGAAATGTCACACGCCCAACGACATGCCAGGCCGGGCATTCCTCACCCAGCCAGACTTCGATGCCGTTCGTGGCCGCCTGCGTGATGTGATCTGCCAAATCGAGCCACCAGCGCTCCAACGCCTCTGGCGTGAGATACTCCGCACCCGCAAACGGTGGCGCTGCGACCATGAAGGCGACTCGTTCTGCCACCGGTGGCACGCTCACTACCACCGCGTCCTTCGTCTGGCACAAGCGCGTGAAAAACTGCCGCGCCCACTCGCGCAGCCAGCGAAACGGCGGATCAAGCTCCGCCGTGTGCAAACCAGCCGCCAGCAGGCACAGCAGCGCCCCCGCGCCGCCGGTGGCCGCGAGCTGGCGCTCCACGGTGTTGTCCGCCTGGCCTTCGAGCGTGAGGATTCCTTCGGGGGTGATAACCGGGACGAGCATCCGCGTTGTATGCCAAGGATGCGTCACCGGGCAACGACTGAACCGTCCAATCGGTGTGACCGCCATCCCGGCGTTGCCGGAGATGAAAAAATAGCCCACGCTGCGAGTTCGATGAACTGGATACCGCGCCTCGCCACCCTGGATGACGTGCCCGTGCTGGAGGCGCTGGTCGCGCTCTCTGTGCACGTGCTTCAGGCACCGTATTACTCCGCCGCGCAGAGGGCGGCGGCCATGGGGCCGGTCTTTGGCGTGGATCGTCTGTTGATCAGTGATGGCACTTACTTCGTCGTGGAGGATGCAGGCGTGATCATCGGCTGCGGCGGCTGGAGCCGGCGCAAGTCGCTTTTTGGTGCGGACACCGCACGCGCTGCTGAAGATGCCATGCTTGATCCCGCCACCGATTCAGCACGCGTCCGCGCCTTCTTCATTCATCCCGACTGGGCACGTCGAGGCATTGGTAAAGCCATTCTCACGGCCTGCGAGTCCGCCATCATCGCCGCAGGTTTTCTCAACGCCGAACTCGTCGCCACACTCGCGGGCGAGCCGCTCTATCTCGTCTGCGGTTACCGCGAGATCGAGCGCTACGAAGTACCGCTGAGCGGCGACTTGACGCTACCCGCTGTGCGCATGACAAAACGGCTCGCACCATGAACGCCACCGTTCGCGAAGCCAAGGCCGCTGCATCTGCCTCGACACCTTCCTGGTGGTGATCGGATAGCGGGCGGTTTCCCACGCGTATTGGTTCGGCGCATGAAACTCTCGCACTTCCTTCTTCTCGCCGCGCCTGCGGCTTTCGCCGCCGACGCAGCCAAGCCCAAACCGAAGCCGGAGTTTCAATATCAGACCGAGGGCATCCAGATCCGCATCCCCACGGCGGACGAGCCACGCGTGACCCAATTTGGCCC
>JAJTDU010000061.1 GCA_021298725.1 Verrucomicrobiaceae bacterium
GCATTCCGCTTCTCGACCACGTTGTCATCGGCAACGGCACACATTTTTCATTCCGTGAACACGGGATGCTCTAACCAAACGAGGGCCGCGTGATGAGCGCGGCCCTCAATTTCCCGCACAATCCACACACCTGACCTTGCCGAGCACACCCGAATCGGCAGCCTATCCCCTCCCATGATCGACTTCCCCGCTATCGCTCAAGCCGCGCTCGACCGCGCTGACACCCTCGTTCCTCAATGGCTGCCCGGTGGTCGCAAAAACGGCCACGAATGGCTCGTTGGCGACCTCTCAGGCAACAAAGGCGAGTCCACCTCGATCAACCTCCGAACCGGCGCATGGGCTGACTTCGCAGGCGATGCTAAAGGCGGCGACCTGATCGCTCTCTACGCAGCCATCCACCGAGTCGAGCAGCTTGAAGCAGCCAAGGCCATCGCCGAACAGCTCGGCATGCCACCGGAGCAGAAAGCCGCACCGACGAAGCGCAAAGGCCAGCAATGGACGCAGGTCATCCCGGCTCCTGACAATGTGCCAACGCCGACGATGCGCCATTTTCACTACGGGCTTCCGTCTGCATCCTGGCACTATCGCGACGCCGAGGGCAGGACCATCGGCTATATCGCGAGGTACACAAAGACCGAGGGCGGCAAAGAGGTGATGCCGCTCACGTGGGCGCGGAACGTCGAGACAAAGGAGGAAACGTGGAAGTTCCTGTCGTTCCTCAAGCCTCGCCCCCTGTATGGCCTGCCCGAGCTGGCTGCCGCTTCACCCGACACACGGCTCGTCATCGTCGAAGGCGAGAAGTGTGCGGATGCGCTGCGGCAATTCGGGGCGATGGTCATGACATGGCCGGGCGGATCAAAAGCCGTCCATCATACCGACTGGACGCCGATCACGGGCCGCAAGGTGACCATCTGGCCGGACAACGACGAACCGGGCTTCAAGGCTGCCCGTGAGATCGCGACCACGCTGCACAGCCAAAACTGCGAGGTCCGAATCATTACGACGCCGGACAGCAAGCCCGATGGGTGGGATTGCGCCGACGCCATCGACGAGGGATTTACCAAGGAACAGCTCGCCGATCTGTTCAAGGCCGCTACGATCTACCAGCCCAGGCAGGAACCGGAGCAGGCACCGCCGCATGATGAGGCGCCACCCTCGCGTGGCCTCGAAGATCCTGCCGAACCGGAGGACGAATGGCCTTTTCGTATGCTCGGGCAGGACATGGGCACGTTCTTTTATCTCAGCCACGCAAGCCGCCAAGTCGTCGAACTGAATGCACGCGGGCACAACAAGATCGACCTGTTACAGCTCGCACCGCTCGATTGGTGGTCGCGCATGTATCCGGGCAAAGACTCGGACGATGCAGGAAGCGTCAACTGGATGTTCGCGGCCAATTCGCTGATGCAGCAATCGCTGCGCCGAGTTTTCGACCCGGCTGACATCCGAGGCCGTGGCTCCTGGCTCGACAATGGCGTGGTTGTATATCACGCGGGCGACTGCCTGATGGTTCGCAACATGCCGCATGCACTTTCGAGCTGGCAGTCGGACTACGTTTATCAGCGAGCAAAGCGGATCAAGGTCGACCCGGTGCCCGCTGCTACCGCTCGTGAAGCCTCACGCCTGATCGAGCTGACGAAATGCCTGAACCTTAAAAACCCCATCGACCACTTGCTGATGGCTGGCTGGCTTGTCTGCGCTCCTATCTGCGGCGTGTTGGATTGGAGGCCGCACATCTGGATCACCGGCCCTTCCGGCTCGGGCAAAACGTGGCTCATCGAGCGGATCATCCGGCCACTGCTCGGCAACATGGCGCTTTACGTCCAGTCCAACACGACCGAGGCAGGCATCCGGCAATCACTTGGCTGCGATGCCCTGCCGGTATTGTTCGACGAGGCCGAAACCGAGAACCAGCGCGACTTACAGCGCTTCCAGCAGATCCTGATTCTGGCGAGGCAGGCCAGCCGCGACAGTGGCGGGCGCATCGTCAAAGGCACGGCAGGAGGGACTGCTCAGGCATTCCATATCCGGTCGAGCTTCTGTTTCAGCTCCATCGGAGTCGCAGCGACCCAGCGAGCCGACCTCAGCCGCATCACGGCCTTGGAGCTTTTCAAAAGGCATGGCGACGACGCAGCTCAGCAATGGGACGCGCTCCTGGCAAACTGGGAAGGCACTGCGGCAAGCCTCGACTGGTGCTCGGCAATCCGCAGCCGGTCGATTGAGCTGGCCGAAACCATTGCCGCAAACTCCCACACCTTCGCCACCGCATGCACTCGGCACCTTGGTGCCCAGCGCGACGGTGACCAGATCGGGGCGCTCCTGGCCGGCGCTTTTGCCCTGACATCGGGCCGGAAGATCACCGCCGAGCAGGCCGCTGAATGGTGCGCGAAACAGGACTGGAGCACATTCGCCCAGAACGAGAGCGACATGGACGAGCGCCAATGCCTCGCCTGCCTGCTGTCCGGGCTGGTCGAGCATGAGGACAGCGGGCGGCGTGTCAGGCGGTCTATTGGTGAAATCATCACGTTTGCGCTCGATCACAAGAGGCCCGACCATGAGCGCAAGGCAGCCCGCGAGACCCTGGAGCGGCACGGGGTAGGCATCCGCCGCGACGGAATCGACGTGTCAAACAGCCTGTCGGAATTGAAGCGGATCTTCGCCGACACGACGTTCGCGGGCAAGTGGTCTGACCAACTCAAGCGGCTGGATGGCGCAAAAGCTGTCGCAGCCTCGCATTTTAATCGAGCGCAGACACGAGCTGTCCGCCTGCCGATGAGCATGTTCGAGGACGTGCTGGCGGTGTAATTTTTCAAAAGATAATAAAAAAGGACGTTGCAAGTATGCAATGCGGCTCTAATCTTGTGGGGCCATCCTCATGAACACCGCACCCACCGCCACCACCGCCCTCCATCCATTTTTTGAAACCCTCGGCCCCGGCCCTTATCGCTTCGTCGGCTGCTACGACCTCGGAGCCGCCATGGACTCGACCAGCGCAGCCAACTTTGGCAACATGACTGGCTGGGTGCGCGACGCCCCAAGGCTCAAAGCCGGACTTGGCACCTGTGCACACTGTGGCACGGCGATTATGAACATCTGCATCGTGCGCGTCGGCAATGGCGACCTTTATGGCGTTGGCGAAGACTGCGTCGAAAAATGCAGCCAAGGCGGACTTTGGAAAGGTGCCAAAGCCGCGCTCGCTGCCCGACGCAACGCAATGGCCCGCGCCCGCAAAGAGGCCAAGCGAGCTGCCCAATGGGAAGCCGACCGCCCTGCCCGGGAAAAGGCCATTGCCGAAGCAAACGCCGCGCAAGCGCTGGTTCTCGCCGCCCGCAAAACTGAGCGCCTTGCCCGATTCGAACTCGGCATCCTGACCTCCCTGGTCGATCACATCACCCTCGACTCCTGGCGCACACATTACGCCGCAGAGGCTCATCACACCTACGGCCAGCAAGACGCCCGCTTCAGCCCTCCCTGCGACTTCAGCAACTTTTACCAAAGCCTCGCCATCCAACTCATCGAGCGCGGCTCTCTCAGCCCCAGGCAGGCCGAATACGCCGCACAAGCCGCACTTGGCCGTCGCACCGCAAAAAACGCCGAAGCCTTCGACAATCTCAAAAACTCCCTTACCTAGCCGACCTGCCGCCAAACACCAACCGCCAAGCCCGCCCGGTAATCCTGGCGGGCTTTTGTTTGCAAAGTTTTTTGCCGTCACTTTGCCGACCTGCAAAGCGCATAAACCTTTGATTATCAATGACTTGGAGATGGTGCTTTGCAACTTTGCGCCAAAATCGGAGCGCAAGATATATAGAGGCGCTTCGCGTGTGCGTGCGTGCGCGTGTGCGCGTGTGCGGGCGGGCGTGTGTATGTATTATATTATTCTGCAAAGTTGCAAAGTAAGTAAGTAAAGGGGGCTGGAACCCTTGATTTATAAAGCCTCCAGCGCTTTGCGCTGTTTTTTGCAGGGCTGCAAAGCTGCAAAGTTGCCAGATTGTGACGCAACTGCCTTGCACGCGCTCTACGGCATGGCACCCTTGTGGCCATGCGAATCCCACCAAACGTCCGCAGTGTCGCCGAGGTGATCGGCATGGATGCAGCCGTCAGGCTCATCGGGCAGTCCTACCCAAACCGCCAGATCTACGTTCCAGCCCGAGAACACCCAGGGCATCGGCTCTCATCGGTGCTGGCACCTCACGAGCTAACGGCGCTGCAACGGACGTTTGGCGGCGAGCTGCTGACATACCCGTCGGCGCGAGGTATCAAGCGCAGGATCAAGGCCGAGCGTAAAGCCCAAGCAATCCGCGAGGACATCGGCCGTGGCACGACGTCGAGCGGCTGGCGACGACCTGCGAAATGTGATTCTCAAACCTGAGAGTGCCGCGCCCCCCTCCCCCCCCCCATTAGGTTCTTCCGAGGGGGTGGGCATGAGGGTAAGCAAAGGACCGCATGAAAATTGTAGATCTCAGTTGAAATGTGGCGCTTTACTTTGCAAACGTGCAAACACCTATGACGCCCCACCTTCCTGAATCTCTGGAACGCTTGCCGCTCGACCGGCTCATTCCATACGCTAACAATAGCCGGACGCACAGCAAGGAGCAGGTGGCACAGATCGCCTCCAGCATTCGCGAGTTTGGTTTCACCAACCCAATCTTAATCGACGAGGCCGACGGCATCATTGCCGGTCATGGCCGCGTGCTAGCAGCTCGCAAGCTCGGCCTGGAAGAGGTGCCGTGCATCCGGCTTGGGCATCTCACTGAGACACAGCGCAAAGCCTATGTCATCGCCGACAATAAACTGGCGCTGAACGCTGGCTGGGATGAGCAGCTTTTAGCCGTTGAGCTTTCATCATTGCGAGAGGTCGGTTTTGACCTTGGGATCATGGGTTTTGATGCCGAATCAATCGAGGCAGCTTCCTGAAAGCCGCCGCGGCACGTCACACGATTTTCAACTTTGAGAAAATTGCCGAGTTTTATTGTCACGCAGACAAGAAAACTCAGGAGTTGATGGAAAACTCCGCGTTGATCATCATCGACTTCAAGAAAGCGATGCAGCTCGGATATGTGAAGCTGAAGGATGAGATTGCTGGCGCTCTTGGAGCCGAGGAACCAGATGAAGACACCAACGCTGATGAATAATTTCTGCACGTTCATCATTAGCCACGGGCGACCTGATAAAGTTGTCACGCTTAAAACTCTCAAGCGCTGCGGCTACACAGGGCCGCTGTTCATCGTCTGCGATAATGAGGACAAAACTGTCGAGCAGTATCGGGCAAACTTTGGCGCTGAGATGGTGCTCGTTTTTGACAAGCTGCATTATTCCTCGCTCGTTGACAACTGCGACAACTTCCAGAATCGACGCACGACAACTCACGCACGAAACTCCTGCTTTGACTTTGCAGCTCAGCTTGGCTTTGAGTATTTCCTTGTCCTGGATGACGATTACACAGATTTCCGGTTCACTTTTGGCACTGATGGAAATTTCCTGAGGCGCAAAATCAAGAAGCTCGATCCTGTTTTTGAAATCATGCGCCACTTTCTCGATTATGATGAACGCATTGATTCTGTTTGCATGATGCAAACAGGTGACATGATCGGAGGCGAAAAATCGACACAATGGCGAAGGCAGTCATTTCCGTGGAAAAACAGAAAAGCCATGAACTCGTTTTTCTGCAAGACTTCGCGCCGGTTTTGGTTTTTTAGCCGCCTAAATGAGGATGTGAACACATACCTTTCGCTCGGTCATCGTGGTCGGCTGTTTTTTACAATGCCCGAGGTTTACCTGCAACAGGCCCAGACTCAAGCAACCACTGGCGGCATGTCCGAGGCCTATCTGGCTGGAGGCACCTACGTCAAATCATTCTATACGGTGATGACCTGCCCATCGTTTGCAGTGGCTACAGTAACGGCATCCATGAAACGACTGCATCACAAAATCAAATGGAACAATGCCGTGCCGAAAATCCTCGACTCTAGCCACAAAAAATGAGCCGACCTGCCGAAAGCCCGAGCGTCGAAGTCGGCACGCTTGCCAAACTTTTCAACCTCACTGCAGTCCGCATTCACCAACTCGTGGCCGACGGCGTGGTCATCCGCGTGGCTCGTGGCAAGTATGACCTGTGGCAATCAATCCGAAATTACATCAAGTATCTGCAAGAGCGAAAGGTGAACCAGTGGAGCAGCGCCGGAGAAGCTGACAACCCCGGGGACTATGAAGCCCACCGTGCACGCCTTACAAAAGCCAAAGCCGATATTGCCGAGCTTGATGCGGACCTCAAAAAAGGCACCGCTCACGATGCCGAAGCTGTCGCCGCCGTCTGGGCTGACATGATTGGCAACGCACGCGCCAAGCTGCTCAGCCTGCCGACCACGCTAGCCTCTCAGCTCGAAGGCATGACAATTCAGGAGCGGAAAGAAGCCATTCAGCACGGCGTCAACGAAGCCTTGAAAGAGCTGGCGGACTACTCGCCTGAGAGCGTCACAAAGCAATACGTCGCCACTCAAAGCGATGAACCGCAGGAGATCGAACCAGAGGACGACGATGAAGCCACTGAATGACGCCTGCACTTGCCAGCCTCTTCAAAGACATCTCGCGCCAGTGGGAACCTCCACCGAAGTGGACGGTTTCGCAGTGGGCTGACGCCAAGCGCATCCTGTCGAGCGAAGCCAGCGCCGAGCCTGGCAAGTGGAAAACCAGCCGCTCTGAGTTTCAGCGCGGCATCATGGACGCGCTTTCAGATCCGTTGATTGAGAAAGTGGTCTGCATGAAGTCGTCGCAGATCGGCTGGACCGAGATCCTCAACAACACAATCGGCTATTACATCGACTACGATCCGTGCCCGATGCTGATGCTCCAGCCGACTGAGGACATGGCCGAGGCATGGAGCGAGGACCGATTCTCGCCGATGGTCCGCGACACGCCTGCCATTGCCGCGAAGATCCAGAACAAAGTCAGATCGACCAAGTCCAAAAAGCTGCACAAGATGTTCAGGGGCGGGCACCTTGCCATTGTTGGCGTCAATGCACCGTCGAAGCTCGCCAGCCGTCCGATTCGTGTTGTGCTGGCGGATGAGGTCGACCGCTACCCTGCCAGCTCCGGCAAGGAAGGCGACCCGCTCTTGCTGGCCGAGCGCCGAACAGAGACGTTCTGGAATCGAAAGATTCTTCTGGGCGGCACACCCGTCTGGAAGGATCAAAGCCGCACCGAGCAAGAATTCCAGCTTTCCGACCAGCGCTACTACTACATCCCATGCCCGCACTGTGGAGAAGCTCACACGCTGCAATGGTCGAATGTGAGATGGGGGCCGGACTCACCGGCAAAGAACGACCCAAAGAAAGCGCTGTGGATATGCCCGCACTGCGACGGCTATTATACCGACGCGCAGAAGAACGCAGCCGTGCGCCGTGGGAACTGGCAAGCGCACGCGCCATTCAGGGGCACCGCAGGCTTCCATATCTGGGCAGGCTATTCACCGTGGAGACCGATTGCCGACCGCGTGAAGGCGTTCCTCGAAGCGAAGAAAGACCCCGAGCAAATGAAGGTCTTTGTGAACACCATCCTCGGCGAGACTTGGGATGGTGGCGGCGAAGATATCACGGTCGAAGACCTGATGAACAGGCCGCGCTTTGAGCAGGACGCTCACGACGTGCCACGGCAGGGGCTGATCCTAACCGCTGGCGTGGACGTGCAGCCGGACCGCCTCGAGATCGAGGTTGTGGCATGGGGTGCCGGTGAACAGAGCTGGTCGATTGACTATCAGATCATCTACGGCGACCCAGACCTGCCGGAGGAACAGGCAGGCTCACCATGGAGTGAGCTGACCGGCTACCTGCGGAAACTCTGGCGGCATGAGCAGGGCGTCGAGATCGGTATCACGCGCACCTGTATTGACTCAGGCGGGCACAATACGCAGGCTGTCTATGGCTACGCCAAGCGGCACAAGTTCTCCGGCGTGTTTGCCATCAAGGGCCGAGGTGGCGCTGGCCTGCCGGTCATCGGGGCACCGAATCGCCGCCGCTCCGGCAAGGTCAAAAGGCCGGTGGACGTGTTCATCGTTGGAGTCGATAACGCGAAGATGACTCTGAGGAACCGGCTGAAGCTCGACTCTCCTGGCGCTGGATATTGTCATTTCCCTGCCAGCCGTGAAGCCGAATGGTTCCGGCAGCTCGTGGCCGAGAAGCTGATGACCCGATATGTCAAAGGCTTTGCCGTGCGTGAGTGGCAGAAGTCCAACGGCGTGCGAAACGAGGCGCTCGACTGCCGCGTCTATGCATTCGCGGCGCTCGTGATGCAGCCACCGCAGTTCGAAAAACTGGCCTTCCGCATGAAAAAGAAAACGCAACCGATGCAGATCGAGAAACCGAAGCCCGTTGAGCCTGCCGTCGATACGGAACCAACCGCACAAGACGCACCGGAGGCAGGGCCACAAACTGAACCACAGCGCGAAAGGCCGTCAAAGCCTCGTCGCCGCTCATCATTCGTGCAATCATGGCGACTCTAACAAAAGGCGAGACTTTGACCATCATCGAAACTGTCGCCGATGCGACGGCGGTCGAACTGCGCTATGGCGGCCCGAAGACTGGCACGGCTTCGATGACCGCCAGCGGCAACGAGTGGACGGTCAACCTCGACACTGCAAGCCTGAACGCTGGCGAGTATGCCGCCGAAGTCTGGGCGACCTTCACGGGCAACGTGAAGCGCATCGTTACTCGGCACTCGTTCACGATCCGCGCCGCCCTGGCAGCCGGTGACATCCGCAGCCAAGCTCGGAAATCGCTCGAAGCCATCGACGCAATGCTCGCCGGTCAGGCAGTCGAAGGCGTGCGCCGCTACAAGATCAACAATCGCGAACTGGAACGATACAGCGTGGCCGAGCTATTGCAGATTCGCAGTCATTTTGCCGCCGAAGTGCAGCGCGAAGAACGCAAAAACAAAGGCATCGCAGGCCTCGGGCCGCGAATCGCCGTTCGATTCTGAGATCATGGGCCTATTTTCATCTCTTTTCCGCAAGCAAGCCGAGCACAAACCAGCTCGGCGTTTGGCAGGGCACATCATCAAGCCGAAGTCTGGCGCCATGAACGTCGGCGAACGCCATTTTGCGGACGCAGCCAGCAACAACCGCCTGACCGCCTCGTGGGCCGTCACACCGACCACCGTTGACGCTTACATCTACCAGCACTGGAACAGCCTCGTGGCTCGCTCACGCGACCAAGCCGAGAAGTCTGACCATGCTCGTAAATTCCTCCAACTCTGCCGCGACAACATCGCCGGTCCGAATGGCTTTAATCTGCAATCGCAGGTAAAAGACCCCTCAGGCAAAGCTGACTCAATCGCAAGCGATGCCATCGAAAACGCGTGGCATGAATTCAGCAAGCGCGGCGTTTATGAGATCACCCGCAGCATGAGCCGTCCCGATGTGGAGCGCCTAGTCGTGACCACTGTGGCGCGTGACGGCGAATGCTTTGCAATCAAGCGCCGGTCGAAGAACCTGCCGCATGGCATCGCAATTCAGCTCGTTGATCCGGTCGGACTTGACCCCACCCACTTCGAGACGCTGAACAACGGCAACCGCGTCAAGCACGGCATCGAGTTTAACTCCGATGAACAGCCTGTGGCCTACTGGTTCCGCGACTGGGACGAGCGCCAAGTCGGCTATGTGCTCGGCACCGGCAAGAAATATCAGCGCATTGCCGCAGAGGATGTCATTCACGTTTTTGTCGTGGAGTGCATCGGTCAGAAACGTGGCCTTCCGTGGACTCGGACGGCACTTTTTCGTATGCGGAACCTGGCCGCGTTTGAGGACGCTGCAATCATCAATGCCCGAATCGGCGCGTCGAAGATGGGCTTCTTCAAAGACACTGACGCAGATCCTGACGACACCGACGACTTGCCAATGGATGCCGAGCCGGGCGTCTTTGAGAACATCGGCAGCCGAGAGTTTCAACAGTGGAATCCTCAGTTTCCAGAGCAGTCGATTGAAGCATTCACTCGCTCCTGCCTGCGCTCCATCGCCGTAGGCCTTGGCGTGAGCTACAACAACCTCGCTGGTGACCTCACAAGCGTGAACTTTTCCAGCATCCGACAGGGCGCACTCGACGAGCGCGAAGTCTGGAAGGGGCTGCAACAGTTTTTCATTTCCGCATGGTGCGAACAGCTCTATCCTGAGTGGCTACAAATGGCGCTCCTGATGGAGAAAATCCGCGTGCCAACGAAAGCCGGTGGCTCTGGTGCGCTGCCGTTCATCAAGCTCGACAAGTACAAGCAGGCCGCATTCACCGGACGGCGCTGGAGCTGGATCGACCCGAAAACCGAGGTCGAAGCCAATGCCATCGCCATCGGTCAAAAACTTGTCAGCCGCTCCGAGATCATCCGTCAAATGGGTGGAGATCCTGACGACGTGTGGGCCGAATGCCAGCGCGAAGAAGAGGCGCTCGATGCGCTTGGCCTCGTGCCTGACCTATTGCCGGGAAGCCCTCCGCAACCAACCGCACAAGACGCTAGCACTGCGGCTGAATAACTTTCCGTCATGCGTAAACGTCTATTCCACCGCGACATTGGTAAGTTGCCCGAGGGCTTTGAACCTGGGGCCGCTGGTCATCGCGTCATGTCCGTTGAGAACGTGGACAAAGACAAGCGCACCATTGAACTGTCGTTTTCCAGCGACATCGAAGTAAAGCGCTACGGCATGATCGAAGTGCTCGATCACTCGGCCGGCGCTGTCGATCTTTCCCGCCTGAACAATGGCGGACCACTACTTTTCAACCATGACCTCGACGAGGTGCTTGGAGTCATCGAACGGGCTTGGCTCGACGGAACCGGCAAAGGAAGGGCGTTGGTTCGCTTTTCCAAGCGCGAGGACGCCGAGGAAGTCTGGCAAGATATTCAGGACGGAATCCTGAAAAACGTGTCCGTTGGCTACCGCATCAACGAGATCAAGCTGAAAGAAACCCGCGACGACGGGAATGATGTTTATCTGGTAACCAAGTGGGAGCCATACGAAATCAGCATCGTCTCAGCACCCGCCGATTCGTCTGTTGGCGTGGGCCGAATCATCAACCCAACTCAGACACGAAAAAACAATCTTATGAACAAAGAGCAAATGATCGCATGGCTTGCCGCTCGCGGCATCCAAACCTCCGCAGAAATCACTGACGCCGAACTCGTTCGGATGGTCACCGAATACAAGCCCGCCGCGCCTTCTCAGCGCAGCATTCAGGTCGGCGAAGACAACAGCGACGCTGTGAAAACTGAACGCAAACGCATGGCCGACATCATGACGGCTGGCAAACAGTTCAAGCTCGCCGAGCTTGCTGAACGCCATGTCACCGAGGGCAAGTCTCTCGATGAATTCCGCGCTGCCGCCCTTGAGGAAATCAGCAAGCGTGGCGCTGCCTTCAAGGAGTCCAACACTCCGATTGGTCTGAACGACAAAGAAGCGCGTTCTTTCAGCTTTGTGAAGCTGATCCGCTCGCTTTGCGACCCTCAGAACAAAGGTCTTCGTGAAGACGCAGCCTTCGAGCTGGACGTTTGCGAAGCTGCCCGCTCTCACCGCAAGAGCGCTCGTGGCACCGTCATCCCCGTGGACATCCTTCGCAGCCCGCTCTCTCACGAAGCTCGCCGCGACATCGTGTCCATCAAGACCGGCAGTGGCTACACTGGCACCGGTGGCGAGACCGTCCAGACGACGCTGCTTGCCAGCTCCTACTTCGAGCTGCTCCGCAACAAGACCAGCATCATGCGCCTAGGCACAATCCTCGGCGGACTCGTGGGCGACCTCGACATCCCGAAACAGCTCACCAACAGCGCCAACGCTGGCTGGATCGGTGAAGACGAGAGCGCACCACAGCGCGACATGACCTTTGGTCAGATCAGCCTCTCGCCGAAGACTGTTGCCGCTCATGGCGCTGTCACTCGCAAGATGCTGATGCAGTCCAGCCTCGACGTCGAAGCACTCCTTCGCCGCGACTTGGCTGCCTGCATGGGCCAGGCCATCGACCTCGCTGGCTACTATGGTGACGGCACCGGCAATGCGCCAATCGGCATCAAGAATACCAGCGGCATCCAGTTCGTCGGCTTTGCCGGTGCAAACCCAACCTGGGCCGAGCTGGTGTCGATGGAAACGGAAGTCGAAGCCGACAACCTTGATCTTGCCACTAGCCGCTACGTGCACAACGCACGCATGAAGGGCTACTTCAAGACCACGAAGCGCTTCTCCAGTGACTCGACCTCGATGATCATCTGGGAAGGCAACGGCGTGAACGGTTACGACTCCGAAGTCACCAACCAGATCGCCAACGGCGACGTGTTCTTTGGCGACTTCTCCGAGTTGCTCATCGGCATGTGGGGCGGCCTCGACATCATCGTTGATCCTTACACGCAGTCCACCAAGGGCCGCGTGATTGTGAGCAACTTCCAGGATGTGGACTTCGAAGTCCGTCGCGCTGCCGCCTTTAGCTACGGCGTGCTCGACTAATTCGACGGACGCCCCAGTTAGGTGACTGGGGCGTTTCTTTTCTAAAACCAGAACTAGAAACAAAGCCATGACCCGAATGAAAATCACTCTGACATCCAACGTGTTGATTGAAGGCAAGCCAACGAAAGCAGGAGCAACCGTCGAGGTTGATCGTCCTGTCGCTCTTGACTTGCTCGCTCGCAAGCGTGCTGTCGAAGTCGCTCCTGTCGCTCCTGTCGCTCTTGCTGCCGAGGTTGAAAAGACCAAGGAAGCAAAAAAGGACGACGTCAACAAGAAGTAATTCAACGAGTCCGCCGCGCTCGCAATTCGTGGGCGCGGCGTGACTTTTTCAGGCTATGAGCTGCAGCTGTAAGATCTTCAACACCGAGGCCACCATTGGCAGCACGTTTGTTTTGCAGCTCCGGCTGAAAGACGATGCTGGCGAGGTTATTGACATTACAGGCTATCGCGTAGCCATGACCGCGAGGTCGAAGAGCGGCTCGATCTTATTCACTGCCGACAGCATCGGAGTGTCACCGGCCATCGAACTGGATGCCGAGGACGGCGCATTGATTGCCGTGCTCATTCCCGAAGCTACCGTTGCACAGGTGGCCGACTTTGACGTTCTAATTTCACAGGCTGGCGTCATCACGCCGATCATTCGCGGCACGATCAACCTACTTCCGCAAATCACCGACCTGACACCATGATCGTTGACATCATCAAACGCACCGCATTGGTCGAAGTCAAGATTGGCCCCATCGGTCAAACAGGTCCACAAGGTCCAGGAGGCTCAGCAGGCCCACAAGGCCCGCAAGGTTCGCAAGGTCCACAGGGGCCGCAAGGGCCGCAGGGTCCAATAGGCAACGATGGGCCTCAAGGCCCAGAAGGTCCGCAGGGACCAGCCGGTGCTGATGGGGTCGGTGGCGGCATCCCGATTGACTTCGAGAATGGCTCCTTCATCGACGCTGGAGATCCAAGCTACGGCAGCCTCGGCTCTGGAGGCGGCATCGAGCAGGTCTGCTCGATTGATTATCGTCAACGCTGGGAGGGTGGAAGGCTTTGGTTCTTTGATCAAAGTGGCGCAGGTGTCCGCGAGGTTCGCATGAACTTTGGTGTACCAAGCGTCAACGATGATGACCGAGCCTCGATGCGTTTCCGTGTTGGCTCACGCTGGGTGCATGAGGACGGCCGTGAGTGGGTTTGCAGCGATGCTACCGAAGGTGCTGCGGTTTGGGAGTTGCAAGACAACCAAGGCCCACAGGGTCCGGAAGGTCCAACGGGACCGGAAGGCCCGCAGGGTCCACAAGGCCCACAAGGTCCACAGGGACCGGCTGGGAGCGATGCGTCAATGATTGGCCCGCAGGGACCAGAAGGCCCACAGGGCCCACAAGGTCCAACGGGGCCGGAAGGTCCGCAGGGTCCACAAGGACCGCAAGGTGAGCCAGGCGCAACTGGCAATGAAGGACCGCAAGGGCCAGCGGGAAGCGGCGGAACACCTGGAGGTGTTGACACTGAGTTGCAATTCAACAACTCAGGAGCCTTCGGAGGTGCGGATATTCGTTGGGTTGATCCATATTTGGAGATGCCAATTGATGGAACCGTTGCGACAAGGGCAAAAATAGGGATGCAATCTGGTGCTGATAACGGCGCTTTCACAGCTAATGCTGGAAATTTACTAACATACGGTGGCGACGGTGGACCAACACCACAAGGTCCAGGAGGTGGGTCTGGCGGATTTGGTGGAGAAATCCGAACCAATGGCGGAAACGGTTTTACAAGTGGCGATCCTGGGGGTGACTACGGCGGAGGTAATGGTGGTTACATTCACACATATGGAGGAGACGCAACAGATGGATTAAATGGTAATCCAGGTGGCTATATTAATACGAGCAACGGCGGCGGAAATATTGATACCAGCAATAATGGAGGTTCAATTATAACAACAGGCACAGGTTCAATTGGGTTTGGTGCACCAACGACTCGCACAACTCTCAACGGAACAGCCACATCAAACCAAACCATATCTCTACCAGACGCCTCTGGAACTTTACTCTTACAGAATGGCGCACTTGGAACTCCATCTAGTGGAACACTTACGAATTGCACGGGCCTACCTGTTGCTGGAATCACAGCTTCAACCTCCACGGCGTTGGGAGTCGGAAGTCTAAATATTGGTCATGCCTCTGACACGACTCTCGCCCGTAGCTCGGCTGGCAATTTAACCATTGAAGGAAATCTCATTTATCGAGCAGGTGGCAGCTTTGTTGGTATGCCATTTGAGTATTCAGCAGCAGTTTCAGACGAAACTACCGCACTTACCGCAGGAACCACAAAGCTAACTTTTCGCATGCCCTGCGCGATGACGGTTACGTCTGTGCGGGCAAGTGTTGGCACTGCGCCCACGGGATCAACGTTGATCGTGGACATCAACGAAAACGGAACCTCCATCCTGAGCACCAAGCTCTCCATCGACGTCACAGAAAAAACCAGCACCACAGCAGCCGTTCCAGCAGTAATATCAGACTCAGCATTGGCGGACGATTCAGAGATCACTATCGACATCGACCAGATCGGCAGCACCATCGCTGG
>JAJTDU010000270.1 GCA_021298725.1 Verrucomicrobiaceae bacterium
ATCAAGATCGCCATGTACGGCCTCATGGGCCCCATCAAGGTCGGCGACAAGGAATACAACGGCCAAGTCCCGATGACGCCCTTCGGTGGCATGCTCAAGGACGAGGAACTCGCCAACGTCCTCACCTTCGTCCGCAACCACTTCGGCAACAAGGCCGACCCTGTCACCCCCGCCGAAGTCAAAGCCATCCGCGCCGCCAACAAAGGTCGCATGATGCTCTACACGACGGATGAGTTGCTGAAAGAACACCCGATGAAGTAGCGCAGGAGGCGTCACGGCGTGGCCAAGGTGGCTGCGCCGGTCAAGGAAGCCGAGACGGAACCTCCTTGAGGATAGATCGACCCTGACCTGGCAGTCTCGAGTGCTGCCGGGTCTGATACAGCTTTTTACCCGAGTTGATCGAGTTCAGTACCTTTTGCCACAGATCCGCTGAACGCGATGTCAGCGACCCGCACCTTGCCTTGGTGCTTTTCGGCGTTGATGCAGCTCAGGCAGTTGTCTTTGAAAAAGGCGCGGTGCTTGGCGTCGAGAGTGGCTTGAGGTGGCTCGGCGAGGAGGAGCTAAAAGAAGCGCAGTGTAGCAGCGGAGCATTCTTGGGCTGGTCAAAGATTTGGGGTAAAAGATACGAGTGACTGGTGATCTTTGGTTAAGCTCGCAGTTCCTTCACCAAGCCCGTGCTGTCGCCGTGGCGCTCGGCTTCGATGCCGAGGCCGTGGAGCATGGTCAGCCAGACGTTGCACAGCGGCGTGTCTTTGGGCAGGACGAGGTGGTGGCCGAGTTTGAGGTTGGCGGCTCCGCCGGTGAGCACGGTGGGGCAGTTGTCGAGGTAGTGGATGGTGCGAATGTTGCTGCCGTAGGCGAGGGCGACGTGGTCGAACAAACTCGTGCCATCGGCTTCCTTCGTGGCCTTGAGCTTGTCGAGGAGACCGGCGAGCAGTTCACTTTGAGTCTCGTCACGCTTCTGCGAGGCTGCCATGCGGTCGCCGGGCGAGTAGTGGCTCATGTCATGCGGTGCGACCTTGGTGCCGAGGCTCTGCAGTAGCGTGCCCACCGGCTGGCGGTAGGTCAGCACCCGCGTGCTATCCGTCTGCAAAGCGGCGACGATGAGGTCATACATCACTTCAATTTCCGTCCGTCTGCAGCGCGGCGACGATGAGGTCATACATCACTTCAATTTCCGCCTTGCCTGCGAGACCGGGTTTGGGCTCCGAGACGGGTGGTTTGGACTTCGGCACGTTGAGCCACTGCTCGTCCTTGCCGAGTCGCACCTCAATGTCGCGGATGCTTTGGTAGTATTCGTCCAATTTGTCGATGTCCGTCTTCGTGAGGCCGTTTTGCACCCGTTTCGCATCCTCCATCACCGCATCGAGCACGCTGCGTTTCTGTGCGAGCATCGCCTGCCGTTCGCTCAGCGGCGTCGTTTCATTGGAAAAGATCCGGTGAAAGGCCGCGACCGGATTTTCCAGCCCCGCGACCGGTTTGCCACGCATGTCCCAGGCCATCGACAAACCCGGACCATGCCCCGAGTTCTGCGCATCGGGCGTGTTGAGTTGGATCGAGCCAAAACGCGTGTCTGCGCCCAAATGCGCCGCCGCCACCTGATCCGCGCTGATGCTGTTGTGGAAGCTCTGACCGGGTTCGGCATACCGATTCGCGCCCGTGAGCCAGAAGGTGCTGCCCCAGTGCGCTTCATTCGCAAACTTGTTCGAGCAACCCTGCACCACCGTGATGTCCTTCTGATGCCGCGCGAGCGGCTTCAGCCCTGCCGACAACTCCCACGCCGCCCCCGTCTTCTTCACATCCGGAAACCACGTCTCATTCGTCACGCCCCAGCCAAAGCCCAGGAAGACCATGCGCTTCGGCGGCGTGCCAACTTTGGAAGCCGCGAAGGCTTTGAAACCAATCGATTCCAACGCTGGCAAGGTGATCAACGCGGAGGTGCTGCGGAGGATATGGCGGCGGGTGGGCATGGTGGGGAGTGTTTTTGCAGGCAGGAGAATGGGGGCAGAAGAATAGATCAGCTGATCGCTACGCGAGAATCTCCGTGATCACCTTTCCGCCAAGATCGGTGAGACGGTAGTCGCGGCCGTTGTGGCGGTAGGTGAGCCTTTCATGATCGAGGCCCATCAGGTGAAGCAGCGTGGCGTGGAGATCGTTGACGTGAACTTTGTTTTCCACGGCGCGGTAGCCAAACTCGTCGGTCGCGCCGTGATGCACGCCGCCTTTCACGCCACCGCCGGCCATCCAGATGGTGAAGCCGTTGGGGTTGTGATCGCGGCCCACGCTTCCTTGTGAGTCGGAGGTGCGGCCAAACTCGCCGCCCCAGATGACGAGCGTTTCATCGAGCAGACCACGGGCTTCGAGATCCTCCAAAAGCGCGGCGGCTGGCTGGTCGGTGGCCGCGCCGCAACTGCGGTGATTGGTCTCGATGTTGCTGTGGCCGTCCCAGGGCACGTCATCCACCGCACCGTCGCCGCCAGCATTCTTTCCGGCAAAGATCTGCACAAAACGCACGCCGCGTTCGACGAGCCTGCGTGCGGTGAGGCACTGTTTGGCGAAGACCTCGCAGGTCTTGTTGTCCACGCCGTAGAGCTTCTTCGTGGCATCGCTTTCGCTGGCGATGTCCATCGCTTCAGGCGCGGCGGTTTGCATGCGGTAGGCGAGTTCGAAGCTGTTGATGCGCGCCGCCAGATCCGTCTGCGGAGAGCGGGACTGTGCGTGCTGCTGGTTCAGGTCGCGCAGAAGATCGAGCGTGCTGCGCTGCTGGGACGCGGTCTGAGATACGCTGCGGTCGAGATTATCAATCACGCCGCCACGCCGGGCATCAAGGGCAAGGGCCTGGAAGGTCTTCGGCAGGAAACCGGCGGACCAGATTTGATCGTCGCCACGCGGACGACGTTCGTGCATGACGACGTAGGCGGGCAGGTTCTGATTCTCCGCGCCGAGACCGTAGGTCAGCCAGGCACCTGCGGCTGGCCGTCCGGGTTGATTGGAGCCACACATCAGCTCCATGGAAGCAGGCGCGTGATTGTTAGCCTGGAGATGCATGCTGTGAATGAAGGCCATCTTGTCCACATGCCGCGAGAGATGCGGAAAGATGCCGCTGACCCATGAGCCGGACTTGCCATGCTGCTTCCATTCAAACGGCGACTTCAAAATCTTGCCGCTGGTGGTGAAGAAGCCGGTCTTGGCATCGCTGCCGGGCAAGGGCTGGCCGTGGCGCTTTTGCAGCTCCGGTTTGTAATCCCAAGTGTCCACCTGTGATGGAGCGCCGGTCATGAAGAGCCAGATGACCGACTTTGCCTTCGGTGCGAAGAGGGAGGGGCGCAGGGCGAGTGGATTGGCCTCTGCCGCGGCACGAGCCTCATCTTGCAGCATCGAGGCCAGCGCCAGTGAGCCAAAACCGAGGCCGGACTGAGCGAGGAAGCGTCTGCGGGTGGGAAGGATTGAGGAAGGGAGCATGATGGGTGAAGAAATGGAGTGATTGGTGTCTGTTTCAGTCCACATAGATGAACTCATTTAGACTGAGCAGCGCGAGGCACAGCTCGGTCTCGGGTGACTTTGCGCCGAGCTGGCGTTGCGCATTGAGATACTCAGTCAGGCGACCAGTTTCGGCGGCCGACGGGGAGCGGCAAAACGCGAGTTGAAACGCGCGGGCGATCGTTTCCTCGGCTGTGGCGGCTTTGACGCGGCTGGCGAAGCGAGTGGCCATGTCACGCACGAAGGGGCTGTTCATCACGGCGAGTGCCTGCGTGGGAACGGTGGTGCTGCCGCGATCTCCGATGCTTTGCGTCGGCTCGGGCGCATCAAACATGGTCAAAAACGGCACCAGCTCGCTGCGTTTCACCCGCAGATACACGCTGCGGCGCGGGCTGGCGACATCGGTGATGGATGGGCCATGCATCACGGGATCGAGCTTGCCACCGACTAGCAGCAGGGCGTCGCGGATGGCCTCGGCCTCCAGGCGGCTCGCTGGGCGATGCCACAAGAGCTGGTTTTCGGGATCGAGCTTCTGATTGGCTTCGTTCGTCACGCCGGTTTGCATGTAGGCGGCGCTGAGCATGATCTCGCGGTGCAGCGGCTTAAGCTTCCAGCCGCCGCTGACGAGGTTCGCGGCCAGATGCTCCAGCAGCTCAGGATGCGTGGGCGGCGTGCCCTGCGTGCCGAGATCGTTCGGCGTGGCGACGATGCCACGGCCAAAGTGGAAGCGCCATACGCGGTTCGCGATCACGCGGGCCAGCAGCGGCCCACCGCCTTGTTGGGCATCCGTCATCCAGTCGCCTAGCGCGATGCGTGGATGTTTCGGCTGTTCTTTGGGCTTTGGCGTGCCGGTCCATTTGTCCGCACTGCCGCTGCGCATCAGCACTTGGATGAAATCTGGGTTCGCCTTGCCTTCTTTGCGATCCACCTGGCCGCAAGCTCGGTTTTGACGTCCTGCGCGAAGGCCAGACGCAATTTACCCAGACCAAAGAAGCCGCTGAAGCGCAACTGCACTTCGAACTCCGTGCCGCCATCGAAACCTGCGGCATCCCCTTCAATCTCAAACGTGGCGGCGTGATCCTTGCCCATCTGCGGGGCCACGCCCCAGCCGGTATTTGGGCTGTTATCCACGGCTTGCGCGAACTTGAAACGCTTCTGCTCGAACGTCACCGCTCCCGCGGCGAGAGCGAGCGTCACGGGCTTCGACTTGTTCTGCTTGTCGAGCGGTCGCGCGATGATCTTCACGTCACCCAGCACGAAGTTGCCGTTGTCGGAGAGACCGGGGCCCTTGCGTGGCAGCGTAGGATCACTCAACGCATCCAACCGCAAGGCGCGGATGCCTTTTTGATAAGTGATGACCTTGATCGTGTAAGTGTCGTCCTTCTCCTTGTTGCCGACATAGATCACATGGCCGTCACGGTCACTGGTGAGCCGTGCTTTTTGCGCCGTGGCACTTTGCACGTCGAAGATCTGCCACGGGGCGCTGGAGAGCTGCTTTGGCATCTCATCACGCTTCCATGCGGCAAAGCGCTGCGGCAGCTCGTCCGACTCATATTGCTTCAATGCGGCCACCAGCGGCGCTGCTGCGGCGTTGTGCTTGACCAGTTGTTTCTGTGTCTCGGCATGATTGTGATCGATTTTCTCCGGCGAATGCACCGTCGTCGCCAGCGCGGCGGCAAAGCCGTAATAGTCCTGCTGCGGCAGCGGATCGAATTTATGATCGTGACAGCGCACACAGCCCATGGAGACGCCCAACATGCCGCTGCCGATGGTGGAGACCATGTCATCGAGCTGGTCGTAGCGGATCTTTTCCTTTGTCTTGGCGGTAATCTGCCCCGGATACGGCCCCGCGACGAGAAAGCCTGTCGCGCGTGCCCCGTCGAACTCGCCCGGCATGAGCTTGTCCCCTGCGAGCTGCATGCGGATGAACTGGTCATACGGCATGTCAGCGTTCAGCGCATCGATCACCCAGTCACGGTAGTGATACGCTCCCGCACGAAAGGCATCAAACTCGTAGCCATTGCTCTCGGCGAAACGCACCACATCCAGCCAGTGCCGGCCCCAGCGCTCGCCATAGTGCTTACTGGCCAGCAGGCGGTCAATCAGCCGTTCATACGCATCCGCACTCGTGTCCTGTAGAAAGGCCGCACGTTCTGACTCCGACGGCGGAAGGCCGGTGAGATCAAAACACGCACGGCGCAGCAGTTGTTCCTTCGCCGCCATCGCGTTCGGCACCACGCCCTTCGCTTCTTGTCTGGCGAGGATGAAGGCATCCACCGGCGTTTTGACCCACGCGGTGTTCTTCACCTTCGGCAATGCAGGCATTGCTAGCGGACGAAACGCCCACCAGTCCTGGCCGGACTTCACATCAATCACACGTTTGTGAGCCACCACCGGTGCGCTGCCTGTGCGTGGGTCTGGGGCACCCATCTCAATCCATTTCGCAAAGTCCGCGATCACACTGGATGGCAGCGCCCCCTTCGGCGGCATCTCCGCACCTTTGATCTCATGACGTAGCACTTTCATGATGAGGCTCTCCGTCGCTTTCCCTGCCACCAGCGCCGACCCCGTCTCGCCGCCGTGCAAGATGCCAGCCTTGCTATCCAGCAACAGGCCAGCCTTGAGTTTCTTGTTCTTCTGCGCCTGGACGGAATGACATTCAAAGCAGTTCTGCGCCAGCACCGGCCGGATTTTCGACTCAAAAAACGCCAATGGCTCGTTCGTGTCTGCGGCAAGAGCCTGCGAGGCTAGACTGGCGAGGATGACTGCTGGATAAAGATGGGGACGCATGGAGCGGTTGAAGCGATCTAGGCAGAAGAATGGTTAGCCATTACCTACGAGGGAAGGGGGGCCGCTCGATCACGAAGAGATAGCGAGCTTGATTGTCTGATTTCAATTCCGCTCTTTTTGATCCTCGTCCATCGCCACGGCGGGGCCGCTTTGATCACCGGTAATGAATTGCCTTTGCGGGTTCGCTTTAACAAGCCATTTCACGCCAGCAATAATCCGGGTCTGTGCCTCGAGTGCTGCGCATCCGGCGTGTTGAGCTGGATCGAGCCCAAACACGTATCTGTGCCCAAATGGGCAGCTGCCAGCTGATCCGTCCTGATGTTGTTGTGAAAACTCTGCCCCGGCTTCGCATCACGATTCGCCCCCGTGAGCCAGCACGTGCTCCCCCAGTGCGCCTCATCGGCAATGCTTAGCGCTTCATTCAATTCAACCCGGCTTCGGCGAGGCGTTCCTTGAGGTCGCTGGCGAGGAGGGCCTGGAGCATGTCGGTGATGCGGCCTTCGACGAATTGGTCGAGGTTGTAGAGAGTCAGCTCGATGCGGTGGTCGGTGACGCGGTTCTGCGGGTAGTTGTAGGTGCGGATTTTTTCCTCGCGACCGCCGCCGCCGATGAGGCTCTTGCGGTTGGCGGAATACTTGGCGGCTTCTTCCTGCTGCTTCTTTTCGAGCAGGCGTGAGCGCAGGATGCTGAGAGCTTTTTCCTTGTTCTTGATCTGGCTGCGGCCGTCCTGGCAGCGGACGATGGTGCCGGTGGGGATGTGGAGCACCTGCACGGCGGAGTCGGTGGTGTTCACGCCCTGGCCGCCAGCGCCGGAGGAGCGGCAGACTTCGATGCGAACTTCGTCGGATTTGAGCTCGAAATCGACCTCCTCACTTCTTTAAACCCACCCACTTCGGAGGGGCTGGAGTCGAGCTGTTCGATCTTCCAGCCTTTGGTTTCAGCGAAACGGCTGTACATGCGCAGCAGATCGGCGGCAAAGAGGCTGGCTTCATCGCCGCCGGTGCCGGCGCGGATTTCGAGGATGACATCGCGGCCTTCGAGCGGATCAGGCGGCAGGATGGACTCCTGGATGGCTTTTTCGAGATCGACGAGTCGCTGTTCGAGAATGGGAATCTCGGCGGCGGCCATCTCAGCGAATTCTTTGTCCTCCTGGGACTTGGCCATGACGCGGTTCTCGGCCAGTTCGGTCTGCGTTTTCTCGAAGGCATCCCAGTGG
This sequence comes from Verrucomicrobiaceae bacterium, assembly GCA_021298725.1. GTDB lineage: Bacteria > Verrucomicrobiota > Verrucomicrobiia > Verrucomicrobiales > Verrucomicrobiaceae > Prosthecobacter. The sequence goes on from JAJTDU010000270.1 coordinate 7,487, forward strand.
GTGAGCAGGTTTTGCAGGCTGCGGTGCTCGCGCAGCATCTCGCCGGCTTTTTTGGCGTCGTCGTAAAAATTGGGGCGGCCAATGATGTCTTCGAGGTCGGCGAAGCGGGTGCGTTTGCCGGCGATGACGGCGGAGTAGTCCATGGGAGGCGGAGAGCGGAGGGCTTAGGGCAAAGGGTTCAGAACGGACAAAAACAAAACGGTGCCCAGCACGAAGGCATGGGCACCGTTTTGGCTAAAGGAAGAGAACTGAAGGCTAAGCTTCGGCGGCAGCTTCGGCGGCACCGAGCTTCGGAGCGGTGCGGCGGGCGCGAACGGAGCCGTAACGCTGAGCGAACTTGTCCACACGACCGGCGGTGTCGATGAAGCGCTGCTCACCGGTGAAGTAAGGATGGCAGGCGGAGCAGATGCCGATGCGGAGGTTTGGCACGGTGGAGATCGTGTTATACACAGCACCGCAGGTGCAGGTGATCGTCGTCTCGGAGGTCTTAGGATGGATGTCAGCTTTCATGATGTTTGGAAGTCACGTGACCAGGCGAGGCGCTTCAAGCAGCTTTCGGCGGGGCGTGGGAGGCGGATGGTAGTGGCTTTCGCTGGAGGGTCAAGGGCGTGTTTGGGGCGTTCTGGAATGAAGGTCTGGCTGCAGCAAAACCTCGAATCATGAAGTCTCAGTGCTTTGAAAAGGGTGTTGGAAGGTGCCCAACCGGCAGGTGGCTTGCTTTTGGCAGCATCATGGAGGGCGAAATGATTTTCAGAATCCCGATCATTCTGCCATCCTGTCCCTGGGGTTCATTTTAAGCCTCCAACATTTTCTGATGGTTTCATCCGTCAGGTCTGGGCTGCAGGTCACGCCAGCACCGCCTTCACCGGGTGGTGCTCTTCCACCCCGGTGAGTCGCTGATCCAGGCCCTGGAACTTGAAGCTGAACTTGCGGTGGTCGATGCCCATGAGGTGGAGGATCGTGGCGTTGAGGTCGTTGATGTGGACGGGGTCTTTGGTGATGTTGTAGCTGAAGTCGTCGGTTTCTCCATGCTCAATGCCACCTTTCACGCCACCACCGGCCATCCACATGGTGAAACAGCGGGGATGATGGTCGCGACCGTAGTTGTCCTTCGTCAGTGTGCCCTGGGAATAGACCGTGCGGCCGAATTCGCCGCCCCAGATGACGAGCGTGTCCTGCAGCAGGCCGCGTTGTTTCAAATCCATGACCAGCGCGGCGCAGGCTTGTTCGGTGTCCTTGATCTGACCGGCGAGGAGTTTGGGTAAGTTGCTGTGTTGGTCCCAGCCGCGATGCAGGATCTGCACGACACGTGTGCCGCGCTCGATGAGGCGGCGGGCCATGATGGCGCTGTGCGTGAAGCTGCCGCTGCGGTGGACGTCTTCGCCGTACATTTCGAGCGTGGCTTTGCTCTCCTTGCTCAGGTCGGTGAGTTCCGGCACGCTGGTTTGCATGCGGAAAGCCATCTCGTACTGAGCGATGCGTGTTTGGATTTCAGGATCGCCCACACGCGAGTGGTTGATCTGATTGAGCTTGTTGAGCGCGTCGAGCATCGTGCGGCGGTCAGTGGGATCGACGCCAGGCGGGTTTTTCACATACAGCACGGGGTCACCCTGGCCACGGAGGGCCACGCCGCTGTATTTAGTCGGCAGGATGCCGCTGCTCCACATGCGGGTGAAAAGCGCCTGAGCTTGGCTGGCAGCGGGGAAGCTCGGGGTGAAGACCACGAAAGCGGGCAGGTCGTTGCTTTCGCTGCCGAGGCCGTAAGAGAGCCAGGAACCAATGCTAGGCTTGCCGGGCACCTCGCTGCCGGTCATCACAAAGGTGCAGGCCGGATCATGATTGATGGCGCTGGTGTTGACGGTTTTGATTACGGCGATCTCATCGACGATCTTCGCGGTGTGCGGCAGCAACTCGCTCACAAAACGTCCACATTGCCCATGCGGGGCGAATTTGAACATGGAAGGTGCCACCGGTAGCCGCGCCTGGCCGCTGGTCATGCCAGTGATGCGCTGGCCGTTGCGCACGCTCTCCGGCAGGTCTTTGTCGAAATGCTTGTGCAGTTCCGGCTTGTGGTCCCACAGATCGAGCTGCGAGGGGGCACCGTTCATGTGCAGGTAGATGATGCGCTTGGCCTTTGGGGCAAAATGTGGCAGCGCGGGCAGGGAAGGATGCACGGCGGCGTCTGCAGCCTGCGCCAGCTCTGAGCCGAGCATGCTGGCGAGCGCGATGTTGCCCGCACGCAGGCCGGTCTGGCCGAAAAACTGACGGCGGGTCTGGCTGCGGTGAAATTCGAGGAAGGGGTCCATGTGGCTGACAATACGAAGGTGGGAGAGGAGTATTTGCGAAAAGCATGGCATCTGCGGCCACGTGCAGAGCCGTGAATGACGTCTCTGACCGTTGCTTTGGCAGACCATGTTCTGCCTAGCATGCAA
>JAJTDU010000062.1 GCA_021298725.1 Verrucomicrobiaceae bacterium
GGCGCTTTCGGCGGTCGGCACGTTTTCGGTGACGGCGATGGCCTGGTCCGGGCTGGTGCCCCAGGTGACGGTCGGCGGCACGTCTTCTGCCTTGATGTTCACGATGTCGTCATACACGGCGTCTGCGTCGGTGGCGACGGCGCGCCATTTTTCGACGGTGTCGAGCCATTGATCTCCCTGCGGCGAATACGGGCGGCCTTTGAGGTATTCGAAGGTCTTTTCGTCCGGATTGACGTAACCGCAACGCGCACCGCCTTCGATGCTCATGTTGCAGACGGTCATGCGCTCTTCCATCGACATGGCGTCGAAGAGGCTGCCGCCGTATTCGTAGGCGTAGCCGATGCCGCCGTTCGCGCCGAGCAGGCGGATGATGTGGAGGATGACGTCCTTCGCATAAACGCCGGGGCGAAGCTGGCCGTCCACATTGATGCGGCGGACCTTCATCTTGCCGAGTGCCATCGTCTGCGTGGCGAGGATGTCCCGCACCTGCGTGGTGCCGATGCCGAGGGCGATCGCGCCGAAAGCGCCATGCGTAGCGGTGTGGCTGTCGCCGCAAGCAATCGTAGTGCCAGGCTGGGTGATGCCCTGCTCAGGTCCGACGACGTGAACGATGCCCTGCTTGCCGCTGGCGAGACTGAAATAGGTGATGCCGAAGTCCTTGGCGTTCTTGTTCAGCTCCTGGATCATCGCTTCAGCAAGCGGATCGGAAAATGGCGAGACTTGGCTGTCGGTCGGCACGATGTGATCGACCGTAGCGAAGGTGCGGTGCGGATAGGCCACTTTCAGGTTCAAATCACGCAGCATGCCGAAAGCCTGCGGGCTGGTGACCTCATGGACGAGATGCGTGTCGATAAGGAGCTGTGCCTGGCCATTGGCGAGGGTGCCGACAACGTGCGAGTCCCAGACTTTTTCGAAGAGAGTTTTGCCCATGATGCGTGCGGATTGGTGGTTGAGAGGGGCCGCGAGCCTAGCACGCCCGGCGGAGGGTGCAAGAAAGCCTCTTGGCTTTTGCCACAGACCTGCCAGCATCCGCGCCCATGAAGTGGCTGAAAATACTGTATGTGCAGGTGCTGATCGGGATCGTTTTGGGGGTGCTGCTGGGGCTGTTTTACCCCGAAACGGGCACGAAGATGCAGCCACTGGCGGCGATCTTCATCAAGGCGATCAAGATGCTCATCGCACCGATCATTTTCTGCACCGTGGTCGCGGGCATCGCCAGCATGGGGGATCTGAAACGCGTGGGCCGCGTCGGCTGGAAGGCGCTGGTCTATTTTGAGGTGCTGACGACGTTGGCGCTCATCATCGGCCTGCTGGTGGCCAACATCGCCCAACCGGGCGCGGGCATGCCCACGGAGGCCACGGCCAAAGAAACCGCCAAAATCACCGAGTTCGCGGAGAAGGCGCATGACACGAGCACGACCACCTTTGTGATGAACCTCGTGCCGAAGACCTTCGTGGGCGCGTTCACGGATGAATCGGTGCTACCCGCCTTGTTTCTCGCCATTCTCGTCGCTGTGGCGATGTGCCAGATGCAGGAGCGCGGGCAGATCGTGCTGGAACTGCTGCACGCGGTCGGGGAGGTGTTTTTCAAGCTGGTGGCGATGATCACCAAAGAGGCACCCATCGCAGCCTTTGGAGCCATGGCTTACACGGTCGGCTCGGAAGGCCCCGGCACGCTGGTGAAACTCGCCAAGGTGCTGGGCTAGGTGCTCGTGTTCATCAAAGACGAGATCCTGCTGGTGCTCGGCACCTCCTCTTCTGAGACTGCGCTGCCGCAGCTCATGAAAAAACTCGAACACGCCGGCTGTGACAAGTCCGTGGTCGGTGTGGTCATTCCCTCCGGCTACTCCTTCAATCTCGACGGCACCTGCATCTACCTCACGCTCGCCGCCTTGTTCGTCGCGCAGGCCACGAACACACCGCTGACGCTCTGGCAGCAGCTCATGCTGCTCGGTGTGCTGCTGCTGACCTCCAAAGGCGCGGCAGGCGTCACAGGCGCGGGATTCATCACGCTGGTGGCCACCTTGAGCACCATCGACACCGGCATCCCCGTCGCCGGACTGGCGATGCTCGTCGGCATCGACCGTTTCATGTCTGAAGCACGCGCTTTGACCAATCTCGTCGGCAACACCGTCGCCACGCTTGTCGTAGCGAAGTGGGAGAAGGCATTCGATGCGGAAAAAGGCGCGATGCTGCTGCGGTAATTCATCACCCACCCAGTTTTCATGCGCCTCGTCCTCCAACGCGTTTCCTCCGCCTCCGTCACTGTCGATGACGCCATCACCGACCAAATCGGCCTGGGGCTCCTTATTCTCGCCGGCATTGAGCATGACGACAACGCCGATGACCTCGTCTGGCTGGTGTCCAAGGTGACGCAGATGCGCATCTTTGCCGATGCCGAGGGCAAGATGAACCTCTCGGTGAAAGACAGCGGTGGCGATCTGCTGGTCGTGAGCCAGTTCACGCTGCATGCGAGCACCAAGAAGGGCAACCGGCCCAGTTTCATCCGCGCCGCACGGCCCGAGACCGCCATCCCGCTCTACGAGCAGTTTCTCGCGCTGTTGGAGGCCGAGATGGGCAAACCTGTGGCCCGTGGCATCTTCGGCGCGGACATGCAGGTGGCCCTCGTCAACGATGGCCCGGTGACGATCTGCATCGACTCGCGGGCGAAGGAATGACGCGCGTCACTCAGACTTCTTCAACTCCGCCAGCATCTCCAACAGGTTGTTCGTCAGAATCACACTCGTGTCCTCCTGCACCGAGTTCGTGCCCAGCCAGGTCTCATAGCCGCCGAGCTTGTGCTGCTCCAGCGTCGGCAGGTAGCCGTGGCGGCCATTGGCGAGGCCGATGACCATCGTCTGCGCAAACGGGCTGCGTTTTTTCAGATCGAGGCCGATCTCGACAAAGGTCTCGAACGGAATGCCGCACACCGCGAAGTCGCCGATGCGGATGGCCTGGATCTTCACCGTGAGCGTCTCCTCGGGCCGCTCTGCCGCGCTTACAACGCTGTGCGCGTAGTTCTGCGCCAAGCGTGGCAGCTTTTCGATGGCGTCTTTGTCCTTCACGGCGAGCACTGCCTTCGCTTCTGCGAGATCTTGCGCCGAAGGACGGCGATACTTCAGCGTGATCTCGCGCTGGAGCATGCCAAGCCGCGCATCAGCGCGATGTTTGTCGATCTTTTGATGTGCCTGCCACGCCGTGTCCGCTGCCTTCGCCGCGACGAGGCGAATCTGCTCAAACGGCACGCGTGGCGGCCGCGTGGCACCAAAGGGAATGTTGTTGATGTCGCCCGAGGTGCCGTTCGACATCATGGCGACGAAGCTCTCATCGCCACGCATGCGTGAGGGCATGAGGCGGGCGAACTCGCCGAAGTAATCGGCTGACATCTGGCCGCCGGGCGCACCGCCGACATAATGCAGCGAGTAGTTGGCAAAGACCGCGATCGGCTTCCGCTTCGCATCCTGCACGGAGAGGATCGTGATGTCGGGATCGGTCGGCCCGGCGGGGCGATCCAGCACATCTGGACTGGTGCCGGGATTCATCTTCACGGTGTCCATGCGGCCAAACGGATTCAGCGGCATCTTGCCCGGCTTCAGATACCAGCGGCGATTGAAGACCTCGTCTGGCAGTGCATGCGCCGCAGCGCCAACTGCGGCCGGTTTGAGCGTCGCATGGGCTTGAATGATGGAGTCGGCCACTCCTTCGACGAACTGCTTGTAATACTTCGCCGCAGCCTCGCTGCGGGTGTTCAGCGACGGGCCGCTGTGAGTGTGGGTCGATGAAATGAGCATCTTGTCCACCGACATGCCCGTTTTCGCAGCGGCGAGCGCCTTCGCCTCGTTCAGCACATCGGGACCGGCCCCGAGATGGTCCACCACGACCATCGCCAGCGTCGTCTGGCCGTCATTGAGCACCAGCGCCCGTGAATGAAACGGATCATGCGCTTTTTCAGCCATGTTCGAACTGAATCCGCCCGGCATATTCATCGGGAACTGCGTCGGCGTGATGTCCACCGCAGCGGCTCCGGCGCGGAGAGCTGCTGACTGGGCTGACAGGTTCAGTGTGGCGATTTGAAGAGCGCAGAGAATGAGCGGCAGTCGTTTCATGAGGCAGTTTAAAACGCCCGCTCTGGCTGATCTCTGGCCGGAAAGAACCAGCGGCGACGGCCGATTTCAGGCAAGAGCACGCCCGCGTGAATCTTTCTTGTCCCTGCCCATGCATCGCCCCGCCGTCTTTTTCGCCTTGCTACTCGCGTTTTCCACGCGAGCGGCGGCCGTGGTCGATTACGAGAAGGACATCAAACCGCTGCTCAAAGAGCGCTGCGTGTCATGCCACGGCTCCGTAAAGCAAAAAGGTGATCTGCGACTCGATGCGGGTGCTTTAATCGACAAAAGCATCCACTCCGACTTAATCGAGCGAGTCACATCCCATGACGAAGACGAACGCATGCCGCCGGAGGGTGCGCGGCTCACCGAATCACAGGTTGGAGCTCTGCGGCAGTGGTTCGCTGCCGGTGCGCCGTTTCCGAGCGATGAAGTGATCCCGAAGAAGCCATCGGAGCATTGGTCGTTTCAGCCGGTGAAGCGACCGCCGGTGCCTGAATCGGCCTCAAAGCATCCGATTGATGCCTTTGTCTTCGGAAAGCACGAGCCATCACCACAAGCGTCGTCGCCAGCTTTGCTTCGCCGCATTCACCTCGATCTCACTGGCCTGCCACCGACGATCGCCGAGCAGGAGAAGCACCCATCGCTCGATGCAGTCATCGACGACCTCCTCACTCGCCCTGCATACGGCGAACGCTGGGCACGCCACTGGCTGGATGTGGTGCGCTACGCCGATACCAACGGCTACGAGCGCGATGCCGAGAAGCCCTTCGTCTGGCGCTACCGCGATTACGTCATCGAGGCGCTCAACAAGGATAAACCCTTCGACCGCTTCGTCATCGAGCAGCTCGCAGGTGACGAACTGCCTGACAGCTCGCTTGAAACTCACATCGCCACCGGCTTTCTTCGCCTCGGTCATTGGGATGATGAACCCGCTGATCCCGCCACGGATCGCTACGATCAGCTCGACGACATCGTCAGCACCACCGGGCAGGCCTTTCTCGGCCTCACCATCGGCTGCGCCCGTTGTCACGACCACAAGTTCGAGCCGCTGGCCACGCGCGACTACTACAGCCTCGTCGCCGTCTTCAATCCACTCGAACGCCCGCGCAAAGGCCGCACCGAGCTGACCGTGCCCGTCGATGGCACGGAGGTTTACACTTGGCGTGAGCCCTCCGGGAAAGCGCCCGAGACGCATGTGCTCGTGCGCGGCTCGCCGACTCGATTTGGCGATCTCGTCGAGCCTGCAGTGCCTGTGATTCTCGCCAAAACGCAGCCGTCTTTTTCCAATCGTCGCCTCGGCCTTGCACAATGGATCGCGAGCACCAATAACCCGCTCACCGCTCGCGTGATCGTGAACCGCGTCTGGCAGCAGCACTTCGGCCAGGGCCTCGTCACCACCGCGAACGACTTCGGCCTCATGGGTGCCGCGCCCTCTCATCCCGAACTGCTCGACTGGCTCGCGCATTGGTTCATGCACGATGCGCAGTGGTCGCTGAAAAAGCTGCACCGACTCATTCTCACCAGCCGCGCGTGGCAGAGCAGCAGCGTAGAGCAAAGGGCGAAGGGCGTAGAGTCCAAACCAGCCATCGCGGCGTCCAGTGGCGATTCAGGCTCTTTGCCCTCCGCCCTTAGCTCTACGCCCTACCGCTATCGGCGGTTGGAGGTCGAAGCCATCCGCGACTCCATGCTCACCGTCAGCGGTCAGCTCAATCCAAAGCGCTTCGGCCCTGCGATGAAACCCGGCATTCCCAAAGCCGCGCTCGAAGCCAACACCGACAAAGAAAAAGTCTGGCAGGCCTCCGACGAGCGCGAAGCCTCGCGCCGCAGCATCTACGCCTTCATCAAACGCGGGTTGGTGGTCCCCATGCTCGAAACCCTCGACTTGGCCGACACCGTGAGCAGTTGCCCCCAACGCCAGGTCACCACCGTCGCCCCACAGGCCCTCAGCCTCTTCAACGGCGACTTCGTGAACCAACAGGCCAAACACTTCGCTGCACGCCTGAAACGCGAAGCCAGTGATGATGCCAAGAAGCAGATCACGCTCGCATGGCGGCTGGCCTTGTGCCGTAAGCCATCGACTGCTGAGTTAGCGCAAATGCGTGCGTTTTTGCGTGAGGAACCGCTGGAGCAGGCCTGCCGCGTGATTTTGAACCTGAACGAGTTTGTTTATCCGGAGTGACAGCGATCTCGGCACGGCTAGTTAAGTGGCGAAAATCGTCCATTCTTTACTCGCATCCCGTTATAGCCGTTGGGTAAAGCGGGAAGATCGCCAAACTGCGGCAAGTTTGTTTCAATGCGCAAACTCACGTTGAAATCGCTCTCAAGCGGAAGGTCAAACACTTGATCCAAGTCGATTTCTGGCAGGGACTTGTTTTCGCCGACGCCCAGCTTCACATGTTCCGACTTGGCAGTTGGATCGGCGATGGTCTCTACTGGAAAGACTCGCCCGGTCTCTTCAGCGATGAGTGAGAATCGGAGAATTTCCAAAGGGGATGCCATGTCGAACTCAATGGGTAATCCACTGATGTTGGAAATGCGAACCAAGGCAGTGTGATGATCTTGGGTGCTCTGCGCGATGGCAACGACCTTGTGGGGTGAAACACGACGAATCGCCTCCAGAACGCGTTCTTGATAGGCAGTTTCAGCGCCCCATAGCTGTTACCACAGCCTGAGTAAGTATGCGGTTGAACACGGTGCCAGCCATCAACCTCAACAAAGACTTCTCTCTTCAAATAGAGATTGCCATCTTCTCCCCAGAACGTGGCAGGCTAAGCGCTGTCGTTGATCACATCTAAAACAGCTCGATTCTTTATCGTGTCTGGAACGAACTGTAGGGACAGCTTACCGGCCTGCATGTTGACGCCTTCAGGCAGTTCCCTGATCGCATGAGGCCCATACTGCCGACGCCAGTCCGGATTGTCCCCGTTGGTTTGCGCACATAGAGGACTGCTTAGCATTGTAGCCATACCCCACAAAGCAAACCTCCAAAGTACAGCCAAGTGAGATCGAACATGAATGTACTGAAGTGTCTGAATTGTGGTGTCCATAAACCTTTAATTTCCGGTTTTGCCTAGGTCGCTGGCATCTCAAACAACGTCAGTGTCCGCGCCATGACCTCATGCACGAAGGTGAGAGGCACCTTGCAGATCGGCTGCCATTTGCGCTCCTTCCAGTCTTGTGAGCGGACATGGTCGCAGAGCACCACGCCAGACACGGGCAGACCAGTGGGCACAGCGAGTTCGAAGGGGTAGCCTTTCACTTTGCTGGTGATGGGGCAGAAGACTGCGAGGCCGGTCTTCTCGTTGTAGCGAGTGTGGCTCAGGACAATGGCGGGGCGTCGCCCGGCTTGCTCGCGGCCTGCTTGGGGATCGAACACGAGCCAGCCGAGGGTTCCGAGTTCGGGAATAGGCGGTGCCTTGGTCTTCATTGAGGCACGACCTCCCGTCCGACATCTGCTCCCCATTCGGTGGCTGGGTGCAGGTTCTCTGGAGTGACCTTGTCGAGGAGGTCATCCAACTTCAGGCGCTTGGGCACCGCCTTCACGGTGAGGCCGGAGGCTCCAACTTTGAGAACCACGGGATCGCCTTCCTGAACGTGAATCTGCTTCGCGACGGCCAGCGGGATGCGCAAGGCGAGGCTGTTGCCCCATTTTTGAATCATAGCTGTCATGTTGATACATTGAGGCTACGCGTTTGAGGTGTCAACGCGGCAGTTTGCATCGCTGATTCGAAAAAAGAGCGGCAGGCTGATAGCCGTATGGCTTTCATCGCTTCACTCATGTCCCGCTTCATCCCCAATCGCACGCCTTGTGGCCAGACACGCCGAGAGTTTCTCTGGCAGGTCGGGGGTGGTTTCACCGGGCTGGCCTTGGCGGACTTGATGGCGACGGATGCGCTCGCGGCTTCGCCATTGGCGGAGAGGCGGCCGCATTTTGCGGCGAAGGCGAAGCATTGCGTGTTTCTGTTCATGAACGGCGGGCCGTCGCAGGTGGATACGTTTGATCCGAAGCCGATGCTGACGAAGTTTCATGGCAAGCCTTACACGGGCGATGCGAAGGTGGGATCGAACGGGCGGGCGGTGGGGCATTTGATGCAGTCGCCGTTTGAGTTCACGCGGCATGGGCAAAGCGGATTGCTGATCAGCAGCTTGTTTCCGCACACGGCAAAGCACGCGGATGACTTGTGCGTGATCCGCTCGATGCATGCGGACACGGCAGCGCATGCGTCGGGCTGTTTGCAGATGAACACGGGCAGCATCTTCATCGGCAAGCCGAGTTTGGGCTCGTGGTTGAGCTAGGGGTTGGGCACGACGAATCAGAATCTGCCGGGCTTTGTGGTGATGACGGACCCGCGTGGCGGGCCGATCGGCAGCGCATCGAACTGGACGGCGGGTTACATGCCGGCGGCGTATCAGGGCACCTTGTTTCGCAGTGGTGGGTCGCCCTTGCTTGATCTCGCGACGCCGGAGGGCACGAGTGACCGCACGCAGCGGCGCAGCTTGGATTTGCTCAAATCGCTGAACGAGGAGCATCTCAAGCTGCATCCCGAGGAGACGGAGCTGATGGCGCGCATCGAATCGTATGAGCTGGCATATCGCATGCAGACGGAGGCGATGAGCGTGGTGGATGTGGACAGCGAGGACGCGGCGACGCGTGAGATGTATGGCCTCAATGACAAGCGCACGGCGGATTTTGGCCGCAAGTGCCTCATCACGCGCAAGCTGATCGAGAAAGGCGTGCGCTTCATCCAGCTCTACTCCGGCGGCGGGCACATCGAGGACACCTGGGACGGTCACAACGACTGCATCACCAATCACACGCTGCACGCGGGCGAGACGGACAAGCCCATCGCGGCGCTGATCGCCGATCTGAAACGCACGGGCCTCTGGGAGGAGACGTTGCTCGTGTGGGGCGGTGAATTTGGCCGCACACCGACGAGCGAAGGCGTGGGCAAGCCGGGACGCGATCACGACTGGCACGGCTTTTCCATGTGGATGGCCGGAGCCGGTGTGAAAGGCGGTCAAGCCATCGGCGCGACGGATGAACTTGGATTCAAGGCGGTCGAGGATCGCTGCCACGTCAGCGATCTGCATGCAACGATCCTGCATCTCATGGGCGTTGATCACAAACGGCTGAGTTTCCCGCATCAGGGGCTGAATCAGCGGCTCACCGGTGTGGAAGAGCGGCGCGTGATCACGCAGGCGCTGATATGAGACCAAACTTGGACAAAATCATGAAGAGTAAAATTTTCTGGCTGCTGATGTCCTGTGGCGGCCTATTTGCGCAGGACTGGGTGCTGGAAGGCACCGCAGCATGGCAGGCACGTGATTCGCAGGCGGAGTGGGTATTCAAAGACAGGCTGTGGATCGGCGGAGGATGGTATCAGTCGTATGCGGAGCCTCCGCGCGACGTGTGGGCCTCAGCTGATGGCAAAGCCTGGTCTTTGATCGAAAAGAGCGCCCCGTGGCTGCAGAGCGATCTACCGATGAACCTCACGTTCGCGGACCAGATGTGGATCATGGGTGGCTGGCACAATGGAAGGCTGCCGGGGCACTCCGCGAGCAACCAAGTGTGGTCTTCTGCCGATGGAGTGAAGTGGGAGCAGGTGACTGCAAGCGCTGGCTGGTCGCCACGGCTAGCGGCGGGCCTGGTGGAGCATCGCGGACGGATGTGGATGCTCGGCGGCACGGAGAACTACTACTTCGGAGATGACACGAGCCTCAAGAACGATGTGTGGTCGTCGGTGGATGGCAAAGCGTGGAAACAGGAGACAGCGAAGGCACCTTGGTCGCCGCGTGCGTATCATCAGGTGGTCGTTTTGAATGACAAACTCTACACCCTCGGCGGTGGGAACTATGCGCCAAGCTATCACGCGAAGAACGACGTGTGGTCATCCAGCGATGGCGTGAAGTGGGCCTGCGAAACGGAGACAGCACCCTGGGAGCCGCGCCTTTGGTTCAGCGCGGCGGTCTATCGCGGTCGGATGTGGGTACTGGGTGGTTGGTCGAAGGCGAAAGATAACTTCGGTGACGTGTGGCACAGCGCGGATGGCAAGAACTGGCAGCGGCTTGAAACGAAGACCTGCTGGAAGGCCCGGCATGAGCACTCGGTCTTCGTTTTCCAAGACAAGCTGTGGATCGCAGGCGGGCACGCGAGACCGCTGTCGAATGAAGTGTGGTCGCTGAGTCTGCCAAAGGATTGGGCGCCATGAGGCAGAAAGGGCTTCCTAGCTGGGTTCGTATGTTCCGCCGACATGCTCACCATCAATGGCACAACACGAACCAACTGCTCCGGCGTCTCGCGTCGTGAGTTGTTGCAGATTGGTGGCACGGGCTTGTTTGGGATGACGCTGCCGGGCGTGCTTGCCGCGCAGGAGGCACAGCAGGCATTTGCGGGCGGGAAGGCGAAGTCGGTGATCTTTTTGTTTCTCTTCGGTGGTCCGAGTCAGCTTGAGACCTTCGACATGAAACCGGACGCGAAGAGCGAGGTGCGTGGGCCTTTCAAACCGATCCGCAGCAGCACGCCGGACCTGCTCATCAGCGAGCACCTGGGCCGTTTGGCAAAGATCTCGCACAAGTACGCGGTCATCCGCTCGATGACGCACAGCTACAACGATCACAGCGGCGCTGGGCACTATTTGCAGACAGGCCATCGCTGGCATCTGCCTGTGGGTGGTGGCTTTTCAGCCACGCCACAGGATTGGCCTTCGATGGGCTCGGTGGTGGAGCATTTGAGTCAAAAACAGCCTGGCGGAATGGAGCGCGATCTCGCCTCGTATGCCGTGCTGCCGAACCGCCTCGGCAAATTGCAGGATCGCGGCCAATACATCCGCCCCGGCGAGTATGCTGGCTGGCTCGGTCAGGCCTACAACCCGATGACGACCGTCATCGACAAGAAAGACGTGAAGGACAACCCCTACTGGCGCGCCTGCGCGGATGGCGAGTTGAGCTACGAGATCGAGGGGCTGAAGCCGGTGATCCCTGTGAGCCGAATCCAAGAGCGTGTCGGCTTGCTCGATGAATTCGAGGCTGTGCGCGCGCGACTCGACATGGGCGACGGCGACGCGATGGACCTGCATCGCAAGCGGGCGATGGCGCTCATCTCGTCAGACAAAACGAGCAGTGCTCTCAATATTCGCGCTGAGGCTGAATCGATGCGTGATCGCTACGGTCGGCATCTCTTCGGCCAAAGCTGCCTCATGGCGCGACGTTTGGTCGAGGCAGGCACACGTTTCGTCACGGTGCATTACGACAGCCCCGATGGCTACGGTTGGGACTCGCATCGGAACAGCGATGATGTGCGCGATCATCTGCTGCCCACGTTTGATCAAGGCTGCGCCGCGTTGCTCACCGATCTCGACGAGCGTGGCCTGCTCGATGAAACCCTCGTCATCGCCATCGGCGAACTGGGCCGCACGCCAACACCGAACGCCACCTGGGGCCGCGGCCACTGGAGCACCTGCTTCCCAGCGCTCATTGCCGGTGCCGGAGTGCGCGGTGGCATCGTCTATGGCAAGTCCGACAAGGAAGCCGCCTATCCCGACGACAAGCCCGTCTCGCCTGAAGATCTCGCCAAGACGATCTACTGGTCCCTCGGCATCGATCCCGATCTCATGCTCATGAACCGCGAGAACCGCCCGATCCCGATCGTGGACGGCGGAAAGCCGGTGCTGGAGCTGTTGGGATAGAGTTGGGTTTCCAAGCCCACCTCACTTCGAATGACACCGCTTGGAAAGGCCATGCAGAGAGGTGCTGTATT
>JAJTDU010000063.1 GCA_021298725.1 Verrucomicrobiaceae bacterium
CCACCAAGCCCGGCAGTATCCCGGCGACTAGCAAGCCGACCTTTGAACTCGCCGATGACGTGATCGGCCTTGGCATGGGCATTCATGGTGAGAAAGGCGTGGGCCTGATCCCGATGTGCACCGCCGATGAACTTGCCGCCAAGATGCTCGACCTCCTGTTTGCCGACGATCTGGAGCTCAATGCCGGTGATGAAATCGTCTTCTTTGTCAACAGCCTCGGCTCCACGCACATGATGGAGCTGCTCATTCTCCTGCGTGGCGCAAAACCGATCCTCGAAAAACGCGGCATCAAGACTCATCAGACCATTGTCGATAACATCGTCACCTGTCAGGAAATGGCGGGTGTGAGCTTCAGCATCACCAAGCTCGACGCTGAGCTGAAAAAACTCTGGGACATGCCCTGCGAAAGCGTCGGCTACACCAAGCTCTAAACCACCCAAGGCCATGAAACTCCCCGAAATCTTCGCCAACCCGGTCAATATCCGGTCCTTTGCCCAAGGGGCGCCGATTTTTAACGCTGGCGATGATTCGGGAGAGATGTTCGTGGTCCAGAGCGGTGAGGTGGACATCATCATCAACGGGAAAGTGCTCGAAACCGTCGGCCCTGAGGGTTTCTTTGGCGAAATCTCGCTCATCGAGGATTCCGTGCGCGCCGCTGATGCCATTGCCAAAAGCGACTGCACGCTGGTGCCCGTGAACCGCCATCATTTCCTCTACATGGTCGATGAGATGCCCATGTTCGCCCTCCACGTCATGAAAGGCATGGCGGACCGGCTGCGCAAAGCAGACAAACGTGCGGCCGAGTAGGTGGAAGGGCTTCGTGATTGACTTCCCGGCCAGAACGCCAACAATCGCCCCGCCATGCCCAAAACCACCCTCTCCAAAGACGAAGTCAAAGCCATGCTCATTCTCGCGTGCGAGCGCATCATCGCCGCGGAGCCGATGCTGTCCCAAGCCGACCGTGATCTCGGGGATGGCGACCACGGCATGGGCATGGAGCGTGGCATGCGGGCTGCGATTGAAAAACTCAACGCGGGTGAAGTGGAAAGCATCGAGAAAGCCTTCTCCAACGTCGGCATGGCGATGATGAGCAGCATGGGTGGCGCGAGCGGCGCGATCTTTGGCACCTTCTTCCGCAATGGAGGCAAAGCTCTCAATGGCAAAGACACCTTTGATGCCGCCGGTCTGGCCGCCTTTCTCAAGGCCGGTGTGGATGGCGTGAAGCAGCGTGGGGGTGCCGCCATCGGTGATAAAACCTGCGTGGACGCGATGGAGCCCGCCGCAAACCAAGCCGCTGAGGTGACTGATCAAGCGTTGCCCGAGGCGATCACCGCTGTCGCCGCTGCCGCTGAGGCCGGTAAGGAAGCCAGCAAGGCGATGGTGGCCAAGTTTGGCCGGGCGAAGACCCTAGGCGAGGCCTGCATTGGCTTCCCGGACGCTGGAGCCTGCTCCGTGGTCGTCATCATCGACGCCTTCCGCGAATTCATCGCGGCCTGATCACCGGCTTCTGCCAGTCCCGCCAGAAGGTCTCGGTTTGCAGTGGATCAGGACGGATCTCGATCACGATCGGCACTGGCAGCAAGTCCACGAGATCATGTACATCATCAGTTTGGACGTATTCGAGGCCCCACATTTGCGCCCAGGGCTCAAAGCTGAGTGAATGGCGGTTTTCGATCACCGCTCGGGCTGGTTCTGGCAGTGTGCGGAGGCTGTTTACGCGGGAGAAGATCTTTCCGCCGCCGTTGTTGATGACCACGATGCGCAGCTTCGGATGGTCCATTTGCGCGATGATCCATGGCGCGGCCAGATCATAGAGCGTGCTCAAATCTCCGATGATTAACCAGCATTCACCGTGATGCGTTGCGCTCGTGCCCAAGAAGGTCGAAACCAGGCCATCAATGCCATTGGCACCGCGATTGGCGAAGAATTCCACGCCCGGTTTGGTGGTCTGTAAGGCCAGGTTCATCTCACGAATCGGCAGGCTGTTGCCCAAGAACACGCGTGATCCGGCAGGAATGACCTGCGCGAGCTGCCGCATCCAGCCTGGTTCCGATTGCGCAAACTTTTCCAGTTCCGGCTCAAACCGCAGCAGGCTGCAGGCTTCACCTGGAGTGGAGCACTGCAGGCTTGGCATCGTTTCCCAGGGCAGCGTTGCCACATTCTCTGCCCTCGCCAGTCCGCTGAATGCCGAACGTGTGAGGTTGGTGACGCGAATCTTGGCTTGTTCCTCCAAATCCCGCCACCAGCGCCAGCTCGGCACCGCGCCGAGGCGCAGCACATGCGTGGGCCGGGCGGATTGCAGGGCTCGTTCGCCACCGGAAATGAGCAGCGGCTGCAGGTCGCGGAATCCATGAAGATTGGAGGTCGCCTCGGCCACAATCGGTGCCCCCAGCTTCGCTAGCAGCGGTGCCACTTCCTGCGCATCCGCCGGATGCATGCCTGAGGCCAGCACGAGGTCGCACTCCAGGGGAGGCGGGCTTTTGGCCTCGTCTGCCTGCGGCTTCTGTGCTCCAGAAAAATCCACGCCCGCCACATTCGTCTCCAGCGGTTCGTCCAGGCAGACATTCAGATGCCTTGGGCGGTCATTCCGCGTCTCGTACATCTCGATGGGATCATCCGTGGCATCCCAGTCACCCAGCGGCTGCGCATAGACGCCGAAGAGGCGGAATTGCTCGATGGCTTGGGGTGCCCCGCTGCCGCGATAGCTCTTCGGACGATCAGCGGTCAGCAAAAACAGCGGAAGGCTTTGGTAATACGCTTCAATGGTTGCTGGCAGCAGCTCAGCAGCAGCGGTGCCAGAAGTCGTCACCACCGCCACGGGATTCCGTTCTGTCATCATACGGCCCACAGCGAAAAAGGCGGCGTTGCGCTCCTCGAAGAAGTTCCAAACCTTTAAGCCCTTGCTGGCGAGTAAGGCGGCTATCAGCGGAGCGTTGCGTGCTCCGGCGGCGATGCAGACCTCCCGCACACCGAAGTGAACGAGTGTGCTAAGGGTTTGCTGGATGATCTGGGCCTGGGTCATGAAGGCAACGCCAGAAGACGCAGGACGGCCTCGCGTTTCAACCGCAATTCACGCCACTCGTGATCAAAGGCGCTGCCACCGACGATGCCGCAGCCGGAGGGCAGGCTGATCGTGTCTCCCTGCCAGCAGATGCCGCGAATGGCGACGACGACATGCGTCGAGCCGTCGTCTTCGATGAAACCGAAAGGAGCGCCGAAAAAGCCTGGCACTTTCAATTGCTCACGGTACTCGCGCAGCTTCGCCAGCGCGGCGTCATCTCGCGGCAGGCAGCCGACAGCGGGCGTGGGGTGGAGTTGCGGCACCAGTTGAGCGGGATCGACCTTCGCACGCAGCTCCGCAGTAAGGCTTGTTTGAAAATGGACGAGTCCGGCGGTCTCACACAGCGAACGCGGCTGGCGTGTGACTGTGCCGAGCGTCTGCAACTGCTCGGTGAGGTAGCGCACCACGATCTCGTGCTCCTCAATCTCCTTCACGTCGGTCAAAAAGGCGTCCTGATGCCCCGGTTTGGCCGTGCCGGCGAGCGCCATCGTTTCGAGCGATTGATCCTGTGATTTGAACAGCAGTTCCGGCGTCGCGCCGAGGAATCCGCCGTTTTCAGTGATGTGGGCATAGCCCCACATGTTGGCGGGAGCCTGCATGACAGCCTGCAGCAGGCGGCGGGGATCACCGGAGACCAGCGTGCCGGTTTCCGTGAGAACCGGGACCATTTTTTCGATTCGCTTGGCCAAAACTTCGCGGCGGATGCGGCGGAAGGCCATTTTGAACCATTCCGTGGCCGGTTTGGCCCAGTTGATCTGCGGGGTTTGCGAGCCGTTGAGGTGGATCGTGCTGCCCAGGCTCTCTGGCGTGATGGCATGCAGCTTCGCGGGCACTTTCCAGGGCTGCGGATCGCTCAAATCGAAGTCGTTGACATAGAAGGCTCCTCCTCCGGCGGGCGCGGCGGCCAGCGCGGTGAAGGGGCCTTCTCCCAGCCATGCCCGCCCGTCGGGCAGTCTGAACAAAGCGAATTCCATCATGCGAGTTTGCATGCATAGTGAAACGCCTCGCGCAGCGTGCAAGATGGGAAAGTGTTACAACTGAACATCCATCTGAACGCTTCAGTCGAATTCCTTGCATGAAAGCCGCCGAAGAGTTCCTCCGCGTCGCCGCTGACTACCAGCTCGGCGCACTCGATACGGAGTCCCAGCACCCGTTCACCACCTCCCTGTCCCAGATGGCGCATGAGGACGTGGGAGAGGCGGTCAAGCTGATGCATCAGGTCGATGTGCATGCGCTGCGGCAGATGCAGGCCAAAGCCGCACCGCTGGCGGATCTGGCGCGTGCGGTGGCAGCGACGTTCGATGCGGGAAAGAAGGTGTTTCTGTGCGGTTGCGGTGCCACGGGCCGTCTCTCGCTCAGCATCGAGATTTTTTGCCGCATGGGCGTTTTGCCATGCCCAGATGCGGAGCGCGTCGTTGCCTTCATGGCAGGTGGAGACCTCGCTTTGATCAAAGCCATCGAAACCTTTGAAGATCATCCCGAATACGGCGCACGGCAGCTTGAGGAGTTGGGATTCGTCGATGGCGACCTCTTGATCGCCACGACGGAAGGTGGCGAGACGCCGTTTGTCATCGGGGCCACGGAACGCGCCGCTGAATTGTCCGCCAACCGTCCGTGGTTTCTGTATTGCAACCCCGACGATCAGCTGATCAAAGCCTCCGAACGATCCAAGCGTGTGATTCAAAACCGCAAGATCCGCCAACTGAACCTCGCCGTCGGCGCGATGGCGGTGGCGGGCAGCACGCGGATGCAGGCCAGCACAGTGCTCATGGCGGCCATCGGCTTCGCCTTCATGCACCTGCGTGATCCCGAGCACGCGCCGGCGGAGGTGCTGCAACTCCTGCGGCATCTGGCGCATTGCGACGGGCAGTTCATGGTGCCGTTCATCGAGCATGAGGCGGCGGTGTATGAGCGGGGCGCGTTTGTGCTGTATGAAAGCGGGCGCTTTGGCATCACCGTCGTCACCGACACCACCGAACGTGCGCCGACCTTCAGCCTCGCACCCTTTGAAAAGCAGGATGATCCCGCCGCGCTTGCCGCCTGGTGTCATTTCATCATGCCAGATCAGCTAGAGGCGCGTTCTGCCTGGAAGGCGTTGCTGCATCGCGATCCGCGAACGCTTGAGTGGCCGGATGTGAAACACGTCGCCGGGGCGGAGGTGCTGGCCTGCTACGATTTCTCCGCGCAACTGACCGGGCGGCGGGAAAATCGCACGCAAAACGCGGAGCATCTGCCTTTCTGCATCGGCGGTGGGGCAGGGGAGATGGTCTGGGAGTTCGACGGCCTGCGGGAGCGGCTGGATTTGAGCGGCGTGCATGAGTTTCACGCGCATCTGCTGCTCAAGATGCTCATCAACATTCACTCCACGCTGGTCATGGGCCGGCTGGGTCGTTACCTCGACAACCTCATGACCTATGTGAAGCCCAGCAACAACAAGCTCATCGACCGCGCGGTGCGTTATGTCTGCCTGCTGGCGCAGCGCCGCACTGGCAAGCTGCCTGCGTATAAAAAAGTGACGCAGGTGCTGTTTGAAGAGCGGGAAAAGCTCCAGCCGGGAGAAGCCATCGTGCTCAAGACGCTGGCGGCGCTGGGGCTGACGGTGTAGGAGCGGGGACATCTTGTCCCCGAGATTTTGAGGGATCAGGATGATCCCTCTCCTACTCCACCATGTAGAGGATACGGCCGCAGCTTTCGCACTGGGTGAGTGACACGGACTGCTTCAAGGACTGGATGACGCCCACGACCACCTTCATGTGGCAGCCGCCGCATTGCGCGTTTTCCATGGGCACGATGGCGGCGTCGCCTTTCTTGATGAAAATGCGGGTGTAGAGATCGAGCGCGTCAGGATCAATGGGGGAGGCGAGGCTGGCACGCTCGGTGGCGAGGTCTTCGAGGCGTTTTTTTACTCCTTCGGCGCGTTCGTCGAGGTTTTTGAGGTCGTCATTCACCCGCTTCTGGGTTTCGGCCAGCTTGGCCTGGGCGTCCTTGAGTTTTGTTTTGGCGATTTCGAGCGCCTCCATTTGTTCCAGCTCACCGTCCTCGAGCTTGGTGACATCAGCCTGGTAGCGCTTGATCTCGTGACCGAGGGCAGCGAACTCGGCATTCTTGCGGGTCTCGAACTGCTGGTCTTGGAGACGCTTGATCGAGGTCTGACGCGTTTGGACGTCGAGCTGAATGTTTTTGATCTTCACCTCGATTTCCTTCATGCCGAGGTTCGCGGCCTCGACGGCGGCTTGGTCTCCGGCGAGCTGCATTTTGGCCCGGGCTTGCAGCGTGGGGATGTCCTTGAGGTCTTTTTGCAAGGCGCGGATGCGCTGGTCGCGCTCCTGGAGCTGGATGAGTTTCGGAATGTCTGGAAGCATGCGTGTACCATGTAAGCCGGTTCGGTCTAAAGTTCCAAGTTCAAAGTTCAGGCTTCGTTCCAGCACGGAAACATTGAACCGCGAACTTTGAACCTTGAACGAAACCCCGCACTCGCCAGAATCGCGTCTCTTTTTTCCACCATGAAGCCCACTCTCCTCATCCTCGCTGCCGGCATGGGCAGCCGTTACGGCGGTCTCAAACAACTCGACGCGATGGGGCCTTCGGGAGAGGTGGTGCTGGATTACTCGGTGTTTGACGCGATCCGCGCCGGTTTCGGCAAGGTGGTGTTCGTCATCCGCCGCGACTTTGAGGAGCTGTTTCGCACGCAGATCGGCTCCAAGTATGCGGGCCGTATTGAGGTGGATTACGCGTTTCAGGATTTGAACGACCTGCCCGCCGGTTTCTCGGTGCCGGAGGGCCGCACAAAGCCCTGGGGCACGGCGCACGCGTTGCTGGCCGCCGCCAGTGTGGTGAGTGAGCCTTTCCTCATGATCAACGCGGATGATTTCTACGGTCAGGACGCCTTCAAGAAGATTGCCGCTGATCTGACTCAGCCGCGTCCGAGCGATGGCAAGAGCCACTGGTCGATGGTGGGCTTCTATTTGAAGAACACGCTCTCGGAGCATGGCAGTGTGTCACGCGGAGTCTGCCAGTGCGATGCGAACGGCATGCTGAACACGGTCACGGAGATGACGAAGATCTTCAAACACGGCGCAGGCGCGGAAAATCGCGAGGTTGAGGGCGCTCATGTGCCGCTGACGGGTGATGAGGTCGTCTCGATGAATTTCTTTGGCTTCACGCCGGACATCTTCACACACTTGCGCCAGGCGTTTGCCGCGTTCCTCGCGGAGCGGGGAGCCGAGCTCAAATCCGAGTGCTATGTGCCTGCGGAGGTGAATGCGCTCATTCATGCAGGCAAAGCCGAGGTGCGAGTGCTCGAAACCACCGGCAAGTGGTTCGGCGTGACCTATCCAGAAGACAAAGCTGAGGTCGTCGCGAGCATTCGTGCCCTGATCGACGCGGGTGAGTATCCTCAGTCGCTGTGGGGCTGATCAGGCTCACTCAAACACGATCAAACTCCGCGCCACTTCGCCGCGCTGGAGGGCGTCGTAGGCTTCGTTGATGTCTTCGAGCGGGTAGCGCTTGGTGACCAGCTCATCGAGCATCAGGTGCCCGTGTTGATGCATGCCGATGAGCCGCAGGAGGTCGGTGCGCGGCTGGGTGCTGCCGTAGAGGCTACCGCGCAGCGTTTTTTCGGCATAGACGAGCTGGTTGACGTTGATGGAGGCACGATCCGCCGCGCTGGTGATGCCCACCATCACGCACATGCCGCCTTTCTTCGTGGCATCGAAGGCTTGTTCGGCCGTTTTGCCGGAACCGTAGGCTTCAAAGGCATAATCGACACCTTTGCCATCGGTGAGGTCTTTGATGGCCTGCACGGGATCGCCCGCGTTCACATCGACGTAATCCGTGGCTCCGAACTGCCGGGCGTCGCCTTCTTTGCGAGAAAATTTGTCCACGGCGATGATCTGCCGCGCACCGGCCATGCGTGCGCCTTGAATGATGTTCAAACCGATGCCGCCGCAGCCGATCACGGCCACAGTGCTGTTCGGTTGCACTTTGGCTGCACGTTCTACGGCACCGACACCAGTGATGACACCGCAGCCGATGAGCGCGGCTTTTTCGAAGGAGAATTCCTTCGGGATTTTCACCACCGAGGCCTCCGGCATGGTGGAGAGTGAGGAAAAGGCCGAAACGCCCGCGTAGTGGCGGATGCTGTCGCCTGCCGCGTTGTGGAAACGTGTCGTTCCATTTGGCATGAGGCCGGTGAAGCGCATCGCGGTGCCCATGTCACACAGTGCAGGGCGTCCGCTGCTGCAATACTCGCATGTTCCGCAGGAGCCGCGCCAGACGAGGATCACATGATCGCCGACTTCGACGGAGGTCACGCCCTCGCCCACGGCCTCGATCACGCCGCTGCCTTCATGGCCGAGGATGATGGGCAGGGGCATGGCAAGATCGCCCTTCATTACATGCAGGTCGCTGTGACACACGCCTGCCGCTTTCATGCGCACGGTGACCTCGCCTTTCTGCGGTGGTAAAACGTGTACCTCCTCAATGCGCAGAGGCTTCTTCGCTTCATATAAAACGGCGGCGGGTGCGAGTGTGGACATGGTGGCTGAGTGGGTTAGCTCACAATCATCATGCCGTGGAACGAGCGAAGACCAAAGATCAAACCTCGAATTTTCGGTGCCCCGGGCTAGGTGAGAGACCGCCATGGCGCATAATCTTGTCCGCATGCTCTCAGAGTCGTTGCGCTGGCTTCACTGCTGCGCGAGTTTACTGTCTAGAAACAGCATGCTGCGCATCATCGGAAGACACACGCTCAATCTCGTCCAGGCCATGGGCGACTTTGCTCTCTTCACCGGCATCTCGTTTCGTTCCGCGGTCGGTTCGCGGAAGATCATCCGCCGCATCGCCCGTGCGGCTTTTGAGCAGGGCACGCGCTGCCTACCGGTGATTTTGATCGTGGGCATGTTCACCGGGCTGGTGCTTGGTTTGCAGGGTTATTATGTTCTGAACCGCTTTGGCTCGGAGAGCCTGCTCGGTGCGCTGGTTTCCCTCAGTCTCGTGCGTGAGCTTGGCCCGGTACTGGCGGCGCTCATGCTCGTAGGCCAGGCTGGATCTGCGCTGGCCGCCGAGCTTGGCATCCAGCGCAATTCGGAGCAGATCGCGGCGCTCGAAACCATGGGGGTGAGCAGTCATGCGTATCTGGTGGCCCCGCGTTTGATCGCGGCACTGCTGGTGTTTCCGATGCAAGCAGCCTTGTTCGTCACCGTGGGGCTGTGGGGTGGCAGTTTGTCCGGTTCGCTGCTGCTGGGGCTTGAGCCCGGGATTTATTGGTCGGCGGTGGAGCGTGCGGTGGAGTCGCAGGATGTGCGGGAATGCTTCACCAAAGCGGTGGTGTTTGGCCTTCTCACCATGGCCTTGTGCTCTTATCACGGCTTTAACACACACCGCTGCCGTTCCGCCACTGGCGCGCGTGCGGTCAGCGCCTCTACCACGCGTGCTGTGGTGCAATCATCCATCACCGTCCTTGCGGCGGATTATGTGATCACCTCTTTTCTTGTCTGAGCATGGCGGCCGACTTCCCACCACTGCTGCTCCAAGTCGAAGGCCTGAGAAAGCGCTTCGGTGACAATGTCGTGCTTGATGGCGCGAGTCTCGACGTGCCGCGTGGTAGCCTTGTTTCTGTGCTGGGCCGCAGCGGCGCGGGTAAGTCTGTCTTTCTCAAGTGTCTGGCCGATGTGATGCAGCCGGATGAAGGCCGCATCTCCTTTGATGGTCATCTTTTGAGCGCCGGTGATGCGGTGGCCCGAGCTGAATTCCGTCGCCGTTGCAGCTTTCTGTTTCAAAGCAACGCCTTGTTTGACTCCCTCACAGCGTTGGAAAATGTGGCGCTGCCGCTGGAGCAGACGACGCGGCTTTCCGACCAGGAAATCCACAAACGCAGCCTGGAGGCGCTGCGCCAGCTCGAACTAGAGGCCCATCGCGACCGCTACCCCAGCCAGCTTTCCGGCGGCATGCAGAAGCGATTGGCCTTGGCGCGTGCCATCGTCACGAAGCCAGAGCTGGTGCTCTTTGACGAGCCGACCGCCGGTCTCGACCCGTTGCGCCGCAATGCGGTGTTCGCCATGATCGCCAAGTATCAGCGTCAGTTCGGCTTTACGGCGGTGGTCGTGACGCATGATGTGCCGGAGGCTCTGGTAGCCAGCGACCGCGTGGCGCTGCTCGACAACGGGCGCATGAGCTTTGAAGGCACGCCCGCTGAATTTTCTACTTCGAACCTTGGCGTGGTGTGTGATTTCCGTGATAGTACCTCCGCGCTTGGCAGCTCTCTTGCTGACATTCGT
>JAJTDU010000064.1 GCA_021298725.1 Verrucomicrobiaceae bacterium
CAAACCATCCGCCTCGGCTCGGCGGAAAGTGTGAAGCGCGTTCACCTGCGCAAGGCCGAGGAGCCCATCGACTGGTTCGCGGACAAGATGCAGGGCGCGGAGGAGATCCGGGCGCTGATCGAGTTCAAGACGACCTGGCATCCGGTGGGGGCTTGAAATCAGGCGAATGGAGTGCACTATTTGCATCATGAAAGCATCGGCCAAAAAACTTACCTCCCCACCTTTCGCGAGGAAAAAACCAGCCCGGAAACGCAAACTCGACGCTAGCGGGCTGGCGTGGTTACTGGATCGTGAACTCCCTCCCGTTGACCAGTTGCCTGAAAACCCGGTTCTGGTTCTTCGCCGCCTGTGAAATGGTATTCTGATGCCAGCCATCTTGTTTCCGCATTTGGAGAGGATTCGAACACCCTGGAGGCGAAGCGCTGGTTGAGGCAATGCGCAGATTTTCCCATCCTCATCACGCGCCTGACGGTCTTGGAAGCGGAAACCGCGCTGCGAGCGGCGGTGGCAGATGGAAGGCTGACGCAAGAAAAGATGCAGGCTGCAATGGCCGACATTCATCGTTCTGTCTTGGAAGGACATCTCCAACGCAAGGATGTTCCTCATCATCAATGGTTCCCGCAAGGGCATCGAATCAGCATGCATGCGACCACCGGATGTGTCTGCCGTGCGCTGGATGTGCTGCATGTGGCGGCGGCGGTCATTGTGAAAGCGAAGGGAATGCTTACTTTCGACAAGCATCAGCGTGAACTGGCAAAAGCAGAAGGGCTAGAAGTGGCTCCGTGAGGCGAATCATGCTTGCACGCTGGCGCTGACTCGCCAGGGCTTGCAGGCATGTCCGCCTACCAATCACTTTGCGACGTTGTTTCTGAAATCGCCCTGATCACGTCCACGGAATCCGTTCTGGGCTGGGATCAGGAGACTTACATGCCGGAGAAGGCGCTGGAGCATCGGGCACGGCAGTTGTCGTATCTCACTGGGAAGGCGCATGGGCTGCTGACCTCGAAACGGACGCTGAAGCTGCTGGAGCGGGCAGAGACGGACATGCCGGAGAATCCGACGCAGGCAGCGAACGTGCGCGGATTGCGTCGCGACATCGACCGGGCGACAAAGCTGCCGCAGAAGCTGGTGGAGGAGGAAAGCCAAGTGTGCGCAATGGGGAAGGCGGCATGGGTGGAGGCGCGGGCGAAGTCGGATTTCGCGCTGTTTGCGCAGCATCTGGAAAAGATCCTGACGATTGCCCGGAAGAAGGCGGATCTATTTGGCTATGAGGGCGAGCCGTATGACGCGCTGCTCGATCTGTATGAGCGCGGGGCGAAGACGCGCGAGGTGGCGGCATTGTTTGCGAAATTGCGGCCGCAATT
This sequence comes from Verrucomicrobiaceae bacterium, assembly GCA_021298725.1. GTDB lineage: Bacteria > Verrucomicrobiota > Verrucomicrobiia > Verrucomicrobiales > Verrucomicrobiaceae > Prosthecobacter. The sequence continues at coordinate 1,365 of JAJTDU010000064.1, forward strand.
GGCGGAGATCGCACGTGAGGCGGTGGCGAAGTCGAAGAAGGTGAAGCCAGGCGTGCTGAAGGGACGCTATCCCATCGAGAAGCAGCAGATTCTAAATCGCGAGATCGCAGAGAGCCTGGGATTCGACTTCGGCGCAGGCCGCATCGACACGACGGCGCATCCGTTTTGCACCACGCTCGGCCCCGGCGATGTGCGGCTGACGACACGCTATGACGAGAGGGATTTTCTGTCGTCGCTGTTCGGCGTGATGCATGAGGCGGGGCATGGTTTGTATGAGCAGGGGCTACCAGGGCTGGATTACGGCCTGCCGAGCGGTTCAGCGGCCTCGCTGGGCATTCACGAGTCGCAGAGCCGCCTGTGGGAGAATCATGTGGGCCGCAGCCGGACGTTCTGGGCGAATTGGCTGCCGCGGGCACAGGAGTTGTTCCCGCATTTGAAGCAAGTGAAGCTGGACGCCTTCATGAAGGAGATGCTGCGCAGCGAGTTCAGCTTCATCCGCGTGGAGGCGGACGAGGCGACGTATGATCTGCACATCCTGCTGCGCTTTGGCATCGAGCGTCGTCTGGTGAAGGGCGAACTGGCCGTGCAGGACGTTCCAAAGGTGTGGAATGAGGAATACCGCGAGCTGTTCGGCATGACGCCGCCGGATGATGCACGCGGCTGTCTCCAGGACATTCACTGGAGCATGGGCGGCCTCGGTTATTTCGCGACTTACACGCTGGGGAACCTGAACGCGGCGCAGTTGTTCGCGACGGCGAAGAAGCAGAAGAAAATCGCCGTGGCGCTGGAGAAGTGCGACTACGCGCCGCTTCTCAAGTGGCTGCGTGATCATGTGCATTCGCAAGGCGGTGCGCTGCTGCCGCAAGAGATCATCACGCAGGCGACAGGTAAGCCGACGGATGCCAAGTGGCACATTGCGCACCTGCGGGAGCGGTATGTCGGATGATTCGGGTCAAGCGGTCAAGGAGTGGTCAAGCGTCGTGGCTTTCACCTCTAGACCACGTTTGACTCCTTGACGGTGTAGCCTTGACCAGACTGCACGCCTTCTACTCCCGACGCATGTGCCGAATGAGGCCAATCATGACGCCTTGGATCGCCAACTCACGTGCGGGGATGAGATCTGGAAACTCGGGGTTCTCGGCCTTGAGGAACGGCTGCGCGTCATTGATGAGGTAGCGCTTCAGAGTTGTTTCACCGTCGATGAGTGCGGCGACGATGTCGCGGGGACGGGGTTCACGGATTTCGAGAATGACAAGATCCCCATCGCCGATGAGAGCGCCGATCATGGACTCGCCGCGCACCTTGAGCGCGAAGCTTTTCGCGCTGCGCGGGATGCCGAGGGTGTTCACATCGACGGAGATGCATTTGTCGGCATGCTGAACCATGTCCGCTGCGGCCATGCCGGCGGGGATTTGGCCGAAGACAGGAATGTCGATGATCTCGGCACGGTCAAGATCCTCGGGGAAGACGACGGCGCGGGCTTTGTGCGCGTGACGCTGGATGACGCCTTTCTTTTCCAGCGCTCGGAGATGGCTCATGGCAGCGGTCTGGCTGGAGAAGCCGAAGTGGCGCTGGATGTCACGCGTGGAGGGCATGACTCCCTCGCTGCGCTGGTAGCTGCGGAGGTAGTCGAGCAGCTCCTGCTGGCGGGTGGTGAGGCGAGTGTCGGTGTCGATCATCATGACTGTGTTTTGGCTGTTCGAGCGAACATTCCTGTTCACAAGACATGCGCAAGAAGTTTTCCTGCGGCGATTTCTGCGCATGATCAAGGGGATGAGGCTCCTCCCATTGATGAAAATCGCCATGCTATGTCTGCTGGCCCTGACCGGGCATGCTCAAGAAACCGCATCGATGTCCCCGGCCAACATGGACAAGACTGGCATGCTGCCGCCGCACACCAAGGTGCTGGGCGAACGCGCCGTGGCGGCCTTTGCCAAAAAAGACTGGCCTGCCGCCCGCAAGGCTTACCAGGAGATGCTGGAGCTGGATGATGGCAACGCGCTGGTGTGGGCCAATCTCGGCGCAGTGGAACAGCAGGCGGGCGAGGTGAAGCGTGCCATTGAGTGCTTTGAAAAGTCGGTGCAGTTCAATCCCAAGCTCGCACCTTCCTGGACGGCACTGGGACTTTTACTGCAACGACAAGGCGACATTTACCGTGCGATCTCGTGCTTCACACGGGCCATTCACGAAGAGCCGGAGGACGCGAGGTCGCATAACTTCCTGGCGATCACAATGAAGGAATTCGGCTGGGCAGACGCAGCGGAAGCGGAGCTGCAAAAGGCGATTGAACTGAAGCCGGACTACGGCATCGCGCATTTCAATCTGGCGCTCATGCTGCTGGAGCGCCGACCGCCGGCGGTCGAGCTGGCGCGGCGGCATTATGACAAAGCACTGGCGCTCGGCGTGGCGAAGGATGAGGTGGTGGAAAACCGCCTGAAGGAATAATGCGCATGGACTCCTGGAACATCGCCGCACAGCTCGATGAACTGCGCACTCAGGGCCTTTGGCGCGAGCTGCGCCCACTGGATGAGGCGAACGGCGTGATCGTGCGCTCCGGCAACCGTGAGTGGGTGAATTTTTCTTCGAACGATTACCTGGGTCTGGCGAGTGCGCCACAGATCAGCGCCGCGCTGGCGGAAGGCGTGGCCAAACACGGCGGTGGATCGGGCGCTTCGCGTTTGGTGTGCGGCACGCATCGCGCACATCTCGATCTGGAGGAAGCGCTGGCGGATTTCAAAGGCACCGAGGCCGCGCTGACCTTCAGCAGCGGTTTTGCGGTGGCGCTGGGAACGATCCCCGCGCTCGTGGGAGCGGGGGACACGATCATTCTCGACAAGCTTTGCCACGCCTGCCTGGTCGATGCGGCACGGTTAAGCGGAGCGACGATTCGCGTGTTTCCACACAATCATTTGGAGAAACTCGAACGCCTACTTAGGACGGCGAAAGGGCGCGTGCTCGTCATCACCGAATCGATCTTCAGCATGGATGGCGATGCTGCGCCGCTGCGGCAGATCGTCGAGCTGAAATCAAACCACGGAGCGTGGCTGCTGGTCGATGAAGCTCACGCCGTAGGTGTGCTCGGGCCGCAGGGGCGTGGTCTGGCGGCAGAACTCGGTGTGGACCAGCAGATTGAGCTGCACATGGGCACCTTAAGCAAGGCATTTGGCCTCAGCGGCGGCTATCTAGCGGCATCACGAGAAGTCATCGACCTGCTGATCAATCGCGCACGCAGTTTCATCTACACCACGGCACCACCGCCGCATTTGGCACACGCGGCACTTGCGGCGCTGAATGTTCTGCGGGGTGAGCAGGGCGATGCTTTGCGAAAGACGCTGCATCGAAATGCGCAGGCATTAAAAACAGCCCTGCATGGTCTGGACGTCAGCGCGGCGATTTTGCCGCTGATTCTCGGCACGGAGGCTGCGGCCATGGCGGCCAGCCAGGCATTGAACGCTTCTGGATTTCTCGTGCCCAGCATTCGCTATCCCACTGTGGCACGCGGCAGCGCCAGATTGCGGTTCACCGTCAGCGCGGCGCACGACATGACGCAAATCGACGCATTGAAGCAGGCGCTCACGGAATGCCGTGCTGCTTCATTTGCAGCGCCCGCAAACGAGCCGCGTTCATCTCCTCCTGGTTCAACTCCGTGCCGCGCAGGCCCGGAGCCATCAGGCATTTGCGGTCCTCGCGATGCTTCAGGGTGAGCGCATGCCCCAACTCATGCGCGGCCACACGGCCCACCGGATGCTCCGAACCGCCGCGCACACGAGTGGACGTGGTCACCTCACTCACGACGGCCGGCTCGCCATAGAAAAAACCGTTCGGCCCCATGTCATGGATGAAGCACAAGTCTAACGCGCCAGGAACCAACTGATTCATCGGCAGCGCCTCCTTGACCCAGTGACGCGAGCGTTGAAAAAATCGCTTCGGCGCAATGTCCAACGCCTGCATATCACGAATACCCGTCACCTCAAAACGAATGCCTGCCGGTTCCCAGATACGGTTCACCTCGATGAAGACCGCCTGGATCTCGGCCTCCGTGATGGCGCATTGCAGCCAGGGATGCACCGCCGACTGCACTCGATGCACCTGCACCGACAACGTGATCATTTCGATCGGCACCTGGGCAGACAGCGAGGAAAGAAAAAGCACCGACATCAGCGCAACGCGAAGCATGGATTTCATCATGCCCTGCCAATAACCTGAGACTCGGCAGCTTCAACGAGCGGTGTGCTGAAGGCTGGCAAAAACAGGCTGCACTTGAGCGCCACCTATCAGGAGCTCCCCTTCTCGCCACCGAAGCCTGGAGAAGGCCCCTGTGAGATCGGCGAGGGCCTGCCCTAGCTCGAAGCGCCGGATGGACTGAATTTCGTAGCGCTTCAAATCACTCTGAGGCGCTGAGTAAGTGAGGAAACACGAGCTAAAGCTCATGGCTACTTTCGCCGTTCAGAAGGCTTCCAATCACCCGGCTTTTCATCGCGAATGTCCAAAGCGACAATGCCGGGACGTGTAAATTCGATGCGGCGCTGTTTGTAAAGCGAGCCCAGCGCTTGTTTGAAGGCCTTCTTGCTCGCTTCAAAGTGTTTGCGGATCACCTCGGGCGGGCTGTCGTCGTCGAATTCGAGTCTGCCACCGTTGTTTTTAAGCGCTTCGAGAATGCGGTCTGTCAGCGACGCAACACGCTGATAACCGGATGCGTCAAGGCTGAGGTCGATCTTCCCACTGGGATAAACAGCACTCACGAAACCGTTGAGCCGCTGCCCCACCTGCAATGGCGCACCGACATTCGAATGGTAGAGCAGCCCGACATGCGTGCCCTTGACGATCGCATTGTAACCGAGCGGCGTGCGGGCGGTGATGAGCAGCGCCACCGGCTGCGCAGGCTTGAAGGGCGGTCGTTGGCGGCTCAGATGCCGGTTCAGCCGCGTGGTGGCGATGATGCGGTCCGTTTTTTCGTCCAGCAAGATGTAAGCGACGACTTTATCTCCCACCCGAACCGGGTCCGCCTGCTCACGAAACGGCAGCAACAGGTCCTTGAGCAGGCCCCAGTTCAAAAACGCACCGATGTTGCGGTTCACGCTGACGACTTCCAGCGTCGCAAACTCACCCACGGTAGCGAAGGGCTGCTCCGTCGTCGCCACCAGCCGGTCTTCCGAGTCACGGTAGATGAACACATCCAGAGAATCGCCCAGACTCGTGCCCTTCGGGATGTAGCGATTGGGCAGCAGTATCTCCCCATGCTCGCCACCATCCAGGTAAATGCCATGCGGCGTGCTGTGAAGGACGATGAGGGAGTTGCGTTTGCCGATCTGGGCCATGATCCGCAGACTAGACGCAGAGTGGGATCATTCCAGCGGCTACTTCACCTTCACCACGACCATTTTCTCCGCATCGCGAGCGTAGAGCAGGCCGTTGGCGAAAGCCGCGTGGCTGCGGTGACCGGCGCGGGTGATCTGGCTGCTGCGCAGAAGCTGGAATTTTTCGGGCATGGCCTGGATGATCCAGAGTTCGCCTGATTCGGTGTGAAGGAGCAGTTTGTCGCCAACGAGGATCAAGGTGCCGCCCTGGAGTCGATCCGGCGCTTCCCAAGCGACTTTGCCATCCGCCACGGCAATGCAGCGCAGCGTCATGCCGCTCTCCTGGCGGCCATGCAGGCCATAAACGTGTCCTGCGTGATAAACCGGGGTGGTGTAGTGGCAGTCTAGCGCATCGGTCGTGCTCCAGAGATTGACCAGTTTACGATCCGCCTTATTCCACTGCCACATGGCAGCTCCGACATCGTAGGCGGCGGAGAAGAGCAGTTTGCCATCCCCGCAGGCCACGGGAGCGGCAGCGTTGACGGAGGCGTCGATCTCGGCGCGGAAAAATTCATTGGCGAGCACCTTGCCATCGCTGTTTTGCGTCAAAACGATGCCGCTGCGGGTGAAGAAGGCACTGACGCCGGTGTCTTCGGGGATTAGAATCGGCGATGAATAACCCGCCTCATGATCCGTGGCCTGCCAGACCGGCTTTCCGCTCTGCAAGTCGAGCGCGATGATGCCCGCACCACCTTTGCCGCCGACATTGAGCAGCACTTTCCCTTCAGTGACGAGCGGTGAGCAGGCACGGCCGAAGTAACCCTGCGGTGATTCGAGTTTCGCGATGGTGTCGTAGTCCCAGAGCAGCTTGCCTGTTTCAAAATCGAGCGCCTGCACGATGCCTTCCGGCCCATGCGTGATGACTTTGCCCTCGGCGATGCAGTGCACGGCACGCGGGCCGTTGTCCATGCCGAAGCTGTCGCGATAAGTGGCAGGGTAGGTCTGTTTCCAGATCGCTTTCCCATCTGTGGCGTTGAGCGCCTCGGTGACCATGTCTGCCCCCTGGCGATGAAATACGATCACACGTCCTTTTGAGACCACCGGCCCAGCATGGCCGCTGCCGAGTGGGTGATTCCAGAGAATTTCCGGCTCAGAGCTGCCGGTGATCACGGATTCATCCAGAGCGGTGGCGTCGCGTTGCGGACCGAGAAATTGCGGCCAGTCGCCCGCGTGAAGCGAAATGGATGCGCAGAGAATAAAAAGAAGCGGGCGCATGGGAAATTGAAGTTGGATCAACTGACGAGCGAGAGATTGGGATCGACATCGGCCTCCAGCGGCGAGGAGTGGCCAGTGTTGTAACGCTGCACGGCGGCGAAAGCGATCATGCCAGCATTGTCAGTGCAAAGATCAGGCCGCGCGAGCAGCAGTTGCAGCCCTTCATTGGCGCAGCGGGCAGTCAAGGCGGCCCGCAGGCCGCGATTGCAGCTTACCCCGCCGCTAACGGTGACGAGTGACTCGCGGTTGCGTTTCGCGGCGAGTACGAGCTTTTCGACGAGCACCTCAAGGATGGCCGCCTGCACGCTGGCGCAGACATTGGCGAGCGTCTGCTCGTTTTTCAGATCAATCTTCGGCAATTCGTAAAGCACGGCGGTTTTCAATCCACTGAAGCTGAACTCCAGACTGGAGCCGTCCAGGAAGCTGCGTGGAAAAGCGAAGGCGGCCGGATCGCCACGACTCGCGAGCTTGTCGATCTCAGGGCCACCAGGATAAGGCAAACCGAGCATTTTGGCGACCTTGTCAAAGGCCTCGCCCGCCGCGTCATCACGGGTGCGACCGAGCAGCTCATAGCGGCCGACCCCATGCACTCGCACGAGCATCGTGTGTCCCCCACTGACGATCAGGGCCACGCAGGGCCTGACCGGCCCCTGTTCATTCATGAAAGGAGATAGCAGATGCCCCTCCATGTGATTCACCGCGAGAAATGGCTTGTTTTCCGCGATGGCGAGCGCCTTGGCCATGGAGGTGCCGATCAGCAACGAGCTCACCAGCCCTGGTCCGCTGGTGGCGGCAAATGCGGTCACATCGCCTAGTTTTTTCCCCGCATCAGCCAGTACCTGCGCCACCAGCGGGCGCACATGGAGTATGTGGTTTCTCGAAGCCACCTCCGGGACCACACCACCATATGGACGGTGAATCTCGATCTGCGAGGCGATGCGGCTGGCGATCAAAGCCCCGTCCAGCGTGCAAAGAGCGGCGGCAGTCTCATCGCAGGAGGATTCAAGAGCGAGGAGGCATGGCTGGGCGCTGGTGGCTAGAGGCTGGGGGCTGGACATCGGAAGGTGTGCAAATGCTGCCATCCAGGATCAAGCATCCCGCATCCAGCTTCTAGTAAAAAAGAAACCGCCGTCCCCCGGTTTGGTGGGGGGACGGCGGCGCGAACTTTAATTCCTGTTTGGCTTAGTGCTTATGACCTTCTTTGCAGCAGCCCGATTTGCTGTCTTTCGAGCAGCAGGCGGCAGCAGCCTTGGAGTCACAGCTAGCGCAGGCCTTCTTCGTAGCGCAGGATGCGAGAAGCATCATGGACGCAGCGAGAACAATAGTGGCAGAACGAATCATGAATTGATTTAAGATGGGTTGGGCAACCCCGCCGCGCAAGGCGGCGGATCAATTACTTCGACACCACTGGTGGTGGTGGCGGCGGAGGAGGAGTCTGCTGGCAGGAGCTAAGGACGGCGGAAGCCGCGATGAGGGTGAGGATAGCGATTTTCATATGTGTGTGCAGGTGTTAACCAGTTTGTTAAGCCCATCCACCAGATACCTGGCAGCGGGACTTTTTCGAGAGTAACGACAAGTTCTACTTTTGCAAACAGCCAAATGAATTCTCTGCTAAAACACACAAACAGGGCACCCATTTGGTAAACTTTGAGATTGCCAGAAGTTCAGATGCCGAAATCAGCCGTAGGGTCCACTCGCGCCAAGGCCATATGCCGAGCCGACGACCTCACCCTCCGCCTCCTCAAAAAAGATGCGTAGCGGGCGGCAGCAAACCTCGCAGTCATAGTCCACATCACACGGAATCTCGTCAAAGTGCGGTGCAGGCACTTCAAACTCTTGATAGCAGCTTGGACAAGTGATGGGTGTGGTGGACATAGCTCAGATGAAACGCCCAGACACCGGCGAGGTGCGCATTTTTCTCGCCTCATGACCGTGCTTCCCGTGCGGCACCGCCTGCGCGTTTTTCACTTCGGCGCGGGAGGTGGGCAGCGGATGTGCCAATGACGAAGCTGACCGCAAATGAGAAATCGCATTGCCCTGGGAAGCGGGATAGGCTCTAAATGGGCGGTTACCAACCCGCCGCATGTCCGAATCCGCCGCCGCAGCCCCGCCTACCACGCCCAGTCGGCGTCGCGTCTTTGCCTCCCGGCTTTTCAGCACACTGCTCCTGTGGTCGCTGCTCACCGTCGCTTTTCTTCAATGGCAGAACACCTGGCTGATCATCGCAATCACCGGCTTCTTCGGCGTGGCGGGTGCCGTCGAATACTACCGACTGCTGCGCAATGACCCGCAGGCCCGCTCCTTCAACGCCCTCGGCTTTGTGATCTGCATCACTTACTGGGCCTCGGTGATCTGGTACACGGTGACTCGTCACAACGTCCCACCGATGTGGCTCGACCTTTACACCGTCATCTTCTTCGGTTTCATCGCCCGGCTGATGTACTTTCAATCCGAAGGGCAAGGCATCACCGGCATCTTCCTCGTGCTCTTCCTCGTCATGGTCACGAAATTCAGCGACATGGGGGCTTATGTGGTCGGCGTGCTGTTTGGGAAGCACAAAATGATCCCGCACATCAGCCCGGCGAAATCCTGGGAGGGCTTTGTCGGCGCCTTCATCGGTTCCTTCAGTGCCGCCGCCATCCTGCTGGCACTCATGCCAGAAAAACTCGCCCCCATCACCTGGATGCACGGCATGATCCTCGCCCCGGTGCTCTGCGCCACCGCCGTGACTGGTGATCTGGCCGAATCCGTGCTCAAACGCTGCGTCGCCATCAAAGACAGCGGCCACGCGCTGCCCGGCATCGGCGGCATCCTGGATTTGACCGACAGCCTGCTGTTCACCGCACCAGTGTTCTATTTCTACTTGTCCGCCATCGCCCGCTAAGCCAATCCTACTCGTCCTCTCACTCCTACTCATCTTCGATTCTGCCACGCCGCTACATCTACTCCTTTCGAGCCTTCCAGCGGCACCTCCACGGCAACTCGATCCCTCATTGTTTCATCGAATCCACTTTGATCGAGGACGAGTTCGAGTAGGAGGACGAGAACGATCCCACCCCCACGCTCTGTGATGCGCAAAGTTCTTCTCCTCGGCTCCACCGGCTCCATCGGCACCAGTGCCCTCAAAGTCGCCCGCGACCTCCCAGAGCGCATGCAGATCGTCGGTCTGGCCGCGAACAGCAGCGTCGAGGCACTCGTCGAGCAAGTTCGCGAAACCGGTGTGAAGCAGGTCGCGCTCACCGATCCCGCCGCGGCGGCCAAAGCACGTGCGCTACTGCCTGCGGATGTCGTTTTGCACACTGGAGCGCAGGGCCTCGTCGATCTCGTCAACGAATCCGACGCCGACATGGTCCTCGTTGCCATCGTCGGCACCGCCGGTCTCGCACCCGCCCTTGCGGCCATTGAAAAAGGCATGCATCTCGCCGTCGCCAGCAAAGAAATCCTCGTCATGGCCGGTGAGGCCGTCACCGAGGCCGCGAAGCGCAAGGGCGTGAACATTCTGCCCGTGGATAGCGAACACAACGCCATCTTCCAGTGCCTTGAAGGCCATCGCCACAGTAACGTGCAGCGCATCCTGCTCACCGCCAGCGGCGGCCCCTTCCGCACCCTGCCCGCCGATCAACTGCCAAGCGTGACCGTCGCGCAGGCCCTGAAGCATCCCACCTGGACCATGGGGCGCAAGATCACCATCGACAGCGCCACGCTCTTCAACAAAGGCCTCGAAATGATCGAGGCGAAGTGGCTATTTGACGTGCCGATGGACAAGATCGAGGTCGTCGTGCATCCGCAAAGCATCGTCCACAGCATGGTCGAGTTCGCCGACAATAGCGTCATCGCCCAGCTCAGCCACAGCGACATGTGCTTCCCCATTCAGTATGCCGTCACCTGGCCCGACCGCGTGCCGAACAACCTCAAGCCGCTCAACTTCGCCCAAGTCGGTGCGCTGCACTTCGAAGCTCCCCGCGTGGACGATTTCCCCGCCCTCAACCTCGCCCGTCACGCCGGCACCATCGGCGGCACGCTCCCGGCCGTTCTCAACGCCGCCAACGAAGTCGCCGTCGAAGCCTTCCTCAATGGCAAGATCCCCTTCCCCGGCATCTGGCAGACCGTGGAGCGCGTCATGAACGACCATCAGGTCATCGCCCATCCAAATCTGGAAGCGCTGATCGAGGCGGATGCTTGGGCGCGTCGTGCGGCGGCCGACTCGCTCTCAGTTTCCTACGACAATGCGGAACCACGGAGTTTGTCGTAAGGTTGGCAGCGTCTTTCAAAATCTCTCCAAAAATCGCCTCGCTCCATCGGACGGCGTGCTACGCTTACGGCGAACCACTCGTTCGCCATGAAAACCACCTTCAGCCTCGTGCTGCTGCCAGTCATGACACTGGCATTTGTCTCCGCCACCGCCATTTCCACTGCGGCTCCCACCCAGGGCCGCACCGATGCCAAAACACCGCCGCCGCAGACTCTCCAAGCCGAGATCAGCATCAATCCGGCGGAGCTCGCCCCAGACTCGACCATTGAGGTCGTGTTCCCGACACCGATGATCGCCAAAGAGCGCATCGGCAAGAATGTGGAAACCTCGCCGCTCGTCGTCACACCGGAACTCACCGGCACCTTTGAGTGGACGAGCACGCGCAGCGGGCATTTTCACCTGACGCAGGCGCCGAAATTCGCCAGCAGCTATGATTTCAGATTGCGCGGTGGTTTGACCGATCTAGCAGGCAAGCCGCTCTCGACGCAGACGCTCGATTCCGTCGAAAGCGCCCGCTTCCGCATCATTGACCAGCATCCGCGCTGGTTCGATGACGACGCACAGAACCGCAGCCCGCGTTTCCTGTTTGAGCTCAATGATGGCGTCACGCCAGCGGAAGCCGCAAAGCACATCCGTTTCGTGTCCGCATCGTCTCCCCAGCCGATTGCAGCCAAAGTACGCCACGCCACGGGGAAGGACTTCACCCGCTGGAGCGCCGAGGCGCAGCCGACCTGGGCGGAGCAGATTTCCAAAGCCAAACCGGCCGTGACCGACGATGCGCCGCGTCTCAGCGCCATCGTGGTGGAGCCAGTGTCGCCACTCCCCATCGGCAAATGGAAGCTCACCGTCGCGGAGACGCTCGGCAACGCCTCGGGTCAAAATCAACTCGCCACTGGCGACGAGATCATGCTCGGTGAGATCAAGCCCTTCGCCGTCACGCACGTCAGCGCACACACGCCATTCGACAGCGACTACTACCTCGAGATCGAATTCAACAAACGCCTGCTGCCGCCTTCCGATGATGAAATGAAGCCCGAGGAGCAGGCCGCCTACGCCAAGAAACTCGCGGCGCTCATTCATATCGACCCGATACCTGCCGGGGAGACGAAAGCCGAGGTTTATCACCGCACGCTGCGCATCAGCGGCAAGTTCCTGCTCAATCAGCCGCAGACCGTTACCGTCGATCCCACGCTGACCTCCGGCGATGGCATGGTGCTCGGAGCGCCGGTGAAAAACAGCGTTACCTATGTCCCGAACCCGCCCTACGTCGCCGCGCCGACCTTCATCAACGGGCAACTTGCCAAAGGAGCAGGAAACTACGAGTTCACCGCCGCAAACGTGAGTCAGGTCCGTGTGCGTGCCAAGCGCCTCAACGGCCCTGAGTTGCTCAAGGCACTGGATCTTTACCGCGACTACCAGACCGCCTACTACGGCAACGACAAACAACGATCCGCTTACAAGACACAGTCCATCGACGCCTATCCCGGTACGCAGGTATTTGATCGCAGTTTCCCGATCACGAAGCCGCTCGATCAAAGCGAGATCGTGAAACTCAACTGGCGCGAAGTGCTGGGTGACCAGCCCGCTGCACCGTTGTTCATCGAGATCGAAGGCACCGCCGCCGCAGGCATCTCACAGAAGGGCGTCATCACACAGTCGCTCATTCAGTTCACGGACATCGGCATCATGCAAAAGAGCAACGGCAAGGAGACGATGGTCTTCGTCACTTCGCTCGAAACCGGCAAACCCGTCCCCGGCGTACGGCTCACGCTGGTGGATGCCGATCTGAAGCTCGTCGGCTATGGCGACACTGACGCCAGCGGCATCGCCACCGCGCCTGGAGCCACGCCCGCCTTCATGCTCGCCGAAAAGAATGGCGACTCTGCCGTGATCGAGTGCAGCTACAGCGGCATCGGCGTGCCATACGACATCTCACAGGCTTATGAAAGTGTGTGGCAGGCACAGCGGCGCACTTTTGTTTTCTCGGACCGTCCGCTCTACAAGCCTGGCGAAATCGCGCATTTCAAAGCGCACACACGTCTGCTCATCGGTGACGATTTGAGCCTCGATCAAGCGCCAGCGGAAGGTCGTCTCGTCATCCGTGATCCGCGTTACCGCGTTGTCATCGACAAACCCGTGACGTTCACCGCCAGCGGTGCCTGGGCGGATGATGTTGTTCTCCCGACCGGCCCCGCAGGCTGGTACGATCTCTCGATCAATCTCAAATCGCCCAATCCCAACAGCCAAAGCGATGACGATGGCGGCATGACCTTCCGCATCGACGACTACAAGCCGAACACCTTCGAAGTGAAGCTCGACACGAAGGCGATCAAGTACGAGCCCGACCGCCTCCAGCTTCCGCTCAGCGCGAACTACTACATGGGCAAGGCTCTCTCGGTGGCGAAGGTGCAGTGGAGCGCGAATTCGCAGCGCGACTACCAACCGCCGGAGGCCTACCGCCAGTATCATTTCGGCGAAGCTCCCGCGTGGTCGCATTATGCGCAGGATCGCGATGCCGACGGCGATTACGCCGGCCACGACAATGACGATGAGCAAGACGAGTGGTTCGTGAACGGCGATCTGTTCCTCGCCGATGACGGCACCGCCACGCTCGAAATGCCGCAGCCGCCCGCAGATCGTGCCGCGCTGCCGCAGCGCGTGCGCGTGAACGCTGAAGTCACCGACATCAACGAGCAGACGATCAGCTCCGCCGCCGAGTTTGAAGTCCCCGGCGCGAATTTCCTGCTCGGCCTCAAAGGTCCCGAGTATTTCGGCACCGCAGGCAAGGCGCTTCAGCTTGAAGTCGTCGCGATTGAATCCAAAGGCGCTCCCGCCTCCGGCAATGTGCATGTGGAGGTCAAAGTCGAGCGTCAGGAGTATCACACACTCAAAATCGCCACCGCAGGGGGCGGTAGCACGACGAAGGATCAGGTCATCCTGCGCGAAGAACTGAAACAGAGCCTCGATTTGAAATCGCCGACCGCCGGTTCGGCTCCTGCGGTCAGCATTCCGTTCACACCGGCACGTGGCGGCGTTTATTTCGTCACAGCGGAGGCGGTGGATGCCAAGGGCACCAAAGTCATCTCGCGCATGCCGTTCTACGCCGTCGGCGGCAATGAATTCCCGTGGGCGATGGAAGACGGTAACCGCATGAACCTCCAACCGCAGAAGACGACGCTCAAACCTGGCGAAGACGCCGTCATCGTGGTCAAAACACCGATTGCAGGCACCGCTCTCGTCACCGTGGAGCGCAACAAGCTGCATCGTCAGTTTGTGACCGAACTCACACTCGAAAACCCGATCATCCGCGTCCCGCTCGGTGAAGACGAGTTCCCAAACGTCTTCGTGTCCGTCATCGTCATCCGCGGTTCCGCCGCCAGCACCAAGCAGCACAAGATGCCCGAGTATCGTGTCGGTTATTGCGCCCTGAAGGTCGAATCGGACGCCAAGGAGTTGAAACTCGCCGTGAAGCCGGATCGCGATGAAGTTCGCCCCGCTGAAGCGGTGAACATCACCACCACGATCACCGATGCCAAAGGCGCACCCGTCCCCGGTAGCGATGTCACGCTTTACGCCGTCGATGAAGGCGTGCTGAGCCTCATGAGTCACGAGACGCCCGATCCTTCGGCCTACTTCCACGCCGAACTGCCGCTCGCCATCGACAGCTTCACCTCCTTCGACAATCTGCTGCCGGAAGAACTCGCCGCACGCGACCGTGGCAACAAAGGTTTTGTCGTGGGTGACAAAGGCGGCGACGGCAACGGCGCGAACGCGACCATTCGCAAGAACTTCATCGTCACGCCGCTCTGGCTCGCCTCCGGCATCACCGATGCGCAGGGCAAACTCACCGCCAGCGTCACCGCGCCGGACAATCTCACGCGTTACCGCATCATGGCCGTCGCCGCGCATGGCGTGGATCGTTTCGGCAAAGGCGAGTCCGCCTTCAAGATCAACAAACCGCTCATGATCGAGCCTGCGGTGCCACGTTTTGCCCGCCTTGGCGATGAATTCCTCGTCAAAGCTGTCGTTCACAACACCACGCCGAATGCGGGTGCGGTTGAGGTCACGCTCGAACTCGATGGCAGCGCCGACTTCATCCAGGACAAGCGCGATTTCATTCCCGCCTCGCTCACAGCCGACACCGGCGGAAGCGCGAAGCAGCAGAAGGTCACCCTCCAAATCAAAGCCGGTGAAACCGCTGCCACCGCCTTCCCCGTGCAGTTTGTGCGGCTCGGCACTGCCAAATGGAAATGGGTAGCACGCGGCGTGAACTGGGCCGCTGAGGCCAGCGACGGCACCGAATCAACCTTCGAGGTAAATCATCCTGTGCCCGAGCTGCGCTACGTCAGTTACACGCGCTTGAAGGCCGACGAACCCGTCGAGAACCTCATCAAAGACGTGAATCCTGCGCT
This sequence comes from Verrucomicrobiaceae bacterium, assembly GCA_021298725.1. Lineage (GTDB taxonomy): Bacteria > Verrucomicrobiota > Verrucomicrobiia > Verrucomicrobiales > Verrucomicrobiaceae > Prosthecobacter. The sequence continues at coordinate 16,601 of JAJTDU010000064.1, forward strand.
GCTTGAAGGCGAAGGCTCGCTCTCACTCGGCATCAGCAACAGCCGTCTCTACGAAGCTCGCGACGCGCTCGATTACCTCTTGAAGTATCCTTACGGCTGCGTCGAGCAGACCACATCTGCGACGATGCCGTGGCTCGCGCTCGGCAAATACGAGCCGCTATTCCCCGATCAACTCGGCGGCGGCAAAGCGAAGCTCGTCATTCAGTCTGGCGTGAACAAGCTCCTGCAAATGAGCACCGATGAAGGCGGTCTGGCCTACTGGCCCGGCGGCACCGAGCCGACCTTCTGGGGCAGCGCTTACGGCGGCCTGCTGCTGCTGCGCGCACGGGATCAAGGTGCGGACGTGCCTGCCGATGCCATCAACAAGCTCGTCGAATACCTCTCGAAGAAGCTGCGTGGTCTCGAGGAGGAAAAAGACCTCTACAACATCACCGATTCCGCTCTTGCGCTCTACACGCTTGCGAAAGCCGGCAAACCCGAGCCTGCCTATCAGAACCTGCTCTTTGGCAAGCGCGACAAACTACCTGAAACCGCACGCCTCTACCTCGCGCTTTCGATGTGCCTGAACAACACGCCCGATCAGCAGATCAAAGACACGCTCGGTTGGAAACCACCGACGCCTCCAGCACCGCTGAAAACCGACCGCAAGACCAAGATCGCTGCCTCCAAGGCCAAAACAAACACTCCAGTGCCTGCGCCTGTCGTTTGGAGCCACTGGACCGGCAACGGTGCGAACAACGCGCTGCGTTTGATCTGCTACACGCACCTTGGCCTCACCACCGATGCCGAAGCGCTCGCCTTGTCGATCCTGCAATCTCGCAACGGTCGTGGTGAATGGGGCAACACCTTCACCAATGCCTGGACGCTCACCGCCTTGTCCGCCTATGAGCGCAGCTTGAAGAAAGTCGGTGAGCCGCTGGCCGCCACGGGTCGCTGGGACACGCAGGCCGTGCCGCTGAACCTTACCGCCGGCTTCTCCAGCGCCCGCGTGAACTTTGCCCTCAATCAGGCGCTCAGCGCGAAGCCACTCAGCATCGAGCTTCCTGCCGGACGCGAGATCTTCAGCCGCATCGAGGCCCGCAGCTTCCCACCGCAGCGTGATTTCGCCGGTGAGAACAAAGGCTACGCCATCGAACGCACCTATGAGGAGCTGAACATGGACGGCACCACCACCGGCACCGACGACCTCCGCGTTGGCGACATGGTCGTCGTCACGCTGAAGATCGAAATCGGCGGTGGTGATCGCTACCTTGCCATCGACGACTCATTGCCCGCTGTCTTTGAAGCCATCAATCCTGAATTCGGCACCCAGAGTAAACGCGAAGGCGACCAGCTCCCCGACGGCACCCAGCCGTGGTTCTGCGACCACCGCGAAATCCGCACCGACCGGGCCCTATTCTTCACCGACTACGCGCCCGCCAAAGGCAAGTTCAGCCTCCAATACCTCGCCCGCGTCATCGCCGAAGGCGACACCACCGCCCCTCCCGCTCGCATCGAAGCCATGTATCAACCCGACAAATACGGCCTCAGCCCGACGCAGCGCATTCACACCTTGCCCTCGGGCAACACGAAGGTCGCAGGGCAGTGACAGGCATTTCATCAGACGCCGCTGAATTCCTGGTTGCTGTTAATGCACTTGTGTCTGCCGGTCTATCTCGCTTGGCTAGCAGTGAAAGCCGTGAAAACAGGCAGGGTTGAACATTGGTGGCGCGGTCAAAACGGAGGAGGAAGCGGCTTGGGGAAGCGATGAGTTCATGAAGGGTTTCTACGAAACGAAGTGAGCGATGCCGAAGATCCTTCGTCGCAACCATCTGACGGCACTGTTGCATCAGCTGCACCAGCGGGCGCAGGCCAGTCTGGACATACACGGAGCTGTTTGCTGAGACGCCACGGAGCGCACGCAGGCTACCGTGCGAAGAAGACAAGCACCGGCTACCGCTGCCCGATCACGCTGAAGTCGAGGTCGCCTTTGCCGTCCTCGACGCCCTCACGCATCACGGCGGCGGTGCAATCAAGCGCGGGGGCATTCAGTTTGGCCTCGGCGGCCAGTTCGCGCGCAAAATCGGCGTCCTTGAGCATGTTGCGCAGGCTGAAGTGTGGCTCGAAGTCCCCATGGATGAGGGTGGGCAGCTTCATGCCGATGAGCGTGGAATAGTTCGCGTTCGATTCCAAGGCCTCATGCAGCCGTTCCAGCGGAATGTCGTTCGCCTTGGTGATGGCGGCGGCTTCAGCCACAGCTTCGACAATGACGGCAGAAACGAGGTTCGTGACGATCTTGAGCACCATGGCGTCACCAATGCCTCCCAGCGGCAAAATTTTAGCAGCGCTGGCTTCGAGAACCGGCTTGGCGCGTTCGAGCATCAAATCGTTGCCGCCAATGTAGTAGCAGAGCTTGCCATTTTGAGCGGCCATCTTGCTACCGGTGAAGGGCGCGTCAAGAAACACGGCTCCGGTGGCCTCGACGAGCTTCGCGGCCTCCA
>JAJTDU010000065.1 GCA_021298725.1 Verrucomicrobiaceae bacterium
GAGAAGGCTCCTTTCGCAGGCGGCATCATCACCAGTGTCGGACTGCCATACTTTGATGGCATCGCGGACATCAAGACGCATCGCGTGGTGGTGCGCGGCATCGCTTTGGAACTGCTGGCGAAGACCGGCGTGTGTCAGGCTGATGCGTGTGAGATCCAGCCGCACAACCCGACGATCCCGAACACCTTCGAGTTCAAAGTGCTGCTGGATCGCGAGCTGCAAGCCTGTGGCGACAAGCTGACCGTGCTCTTCAACTCCATCGTCTGCGATGCGGAGTCATCCGGTGGTCGCATCACCTCGGTGGTCATCGCGAACAAAGACGGACTCGTCCGTATTCGCCCCAAGGTGGTGATCGACTGCACGGGCGATGCTGATGTGGCCGCGCGTGCGGGAGTGCCGACCGAGCAAAGCCCCGAGGTGCAGCCGCTCACGCTGCATTTCCGCATCGGTCGCGTGCAGAAGGTTCCAGACATCAGCAAACTGTGTCGCGAGGCGCTCGTCAAAGCGCAGGAGCGTGGCGAACTGCCGCATTTCTATGGTCCAGGTGTGATGTTCCTTTTTGCCAAAGAAGAAGTCTATGTCCACGGCGTGCGCGTTCCCGCAAATCCCACCGACGCCGCCGATCTCAGTCGTGCCGAGATGCAGGGCCGCGCTGATGCCCTGGCCATGTTCCGAGCGTGGAAGCGCGATGTGCCCGCCTTTGCCGACTCCTACTTCATCGAGGCGTATCCATGGATCGGCGTGCGCGAATCGCGTCGTCTCATCGGCCAGCATGTGTTAAGCGAGGCTGACATCATGAAAGGCCGCCGCTTTGACGACGCCATCGCCACCGGCTGCTGGTATCTAGACCTGCACCCGAACAAAACCACTCTCGGCAGCGCCAACGATTTCCAACCCGAGAAAGTGCAGCCTTCACCTTATGACATTCCGTACCGCTCGCTCGTGCCGCAGCAGGTCGAAAACCTCCTCGTCGCCGGTCGCTGCCACAGCGCCACACGCGGTGCCCATGCTTCCACCCGCGTCACCGTGACGGCGATGGCGCTCGGCGAGGCCGCCGGTTGCGCTGCGGCCATGAGTTTGAAAGAAAAGGTCGCCGTTGCCACGCTGAATGGACAACGTGTCCGCGAAGCTCTCTCAAAACAAAACGCCGGTCCCTTTACTGACTCATAATATATGTCCCGACTCGAAAACAAAGTCATCCTCATCACCGGCAGCGTCACTGGCATCGGCAAGGCCATCGCGAAGCGTTGTGTCGCCGAGGGCGCACGCGTGCTCATCCACGGCCTGGAGGCCGATTTGGGCCAGGAAACGCTTGCCGAACTCGGCGGGGACAATGCGGTGCTCGTGCTCAAAGACCTCGCAGAGGAAGATGCGCCGCAATTGCTCGTCGAGAAGGCTGTGGCCGCGTTTGGCAGGCTCGACGCTGTGGTGAACAACGCCGCGCAGGTCGGTCTCGGCAACATTCACGACACCGATGCCAAATGGTTCCGCCGCATGCTCGAAATCAACTGCGTGGTGCCTTATCTCCTCATTCGAGCTGCTTTGCCGCATCTGCGTGAGTCACAAGGCAGCATCATCAACATCGGCAGTGTCAACGCCTACAGCGGCGAACCGAATTTGATGCCCTACAGCGTCTCCAAAGGCGGCCTGATGACCCTCACACGCAATTTGGGCGACACACTCATGCGCGAGGACGGCGTGCGCGTGAATCAGATCAACCCTGGCTGGGTCCTCACCGAAAACGAGGCCAAACGCAAACGCTCCCACGGCCTAGCCGATGACTGGTATAAAGATCTGCCGAAGGTCTATGCCCCTGCTGGTCGCATCCTCTGGCCCGACGAGATCGCCGCCTGCGCCGCCTGGCTGCTCGCCGACGAATGCGGCCCCATCAGCGGCCAGGTCTTCGATTTGGAGCAGCATCCGTTCATCGGCCGCAATCCGCCCAAAGACAGCAGCACTATTCCAACCAAGTAACTCCAATGCCCCGCCTCGCCGCCTTCCCGAAAGCCTTCATGGTCGCCCTTTGCAAAGAAGGGACGATGACCGTCTCCGAATGGATCCAGCTCGCCGCCACGCTCGATGTGCAGGGCCTGGAGTGGTATGCGGGCTTCTTGGAGATGGCGGATGAGAAAAATTGGCTGCGCTTTCGCCAGGAAGTCGAAGACACAGGCAAGGTCATCCCGATGATGTGCTGCTCGCCCGACTTCACGCATCCCGACGCAGGCTTCCGCGACAAGGAGATCGCCAAGCAGAAACGCTGGATCGATATGACGCACACACTCGGCGGCAGCTACTGCCGCGTGCTCAGCGGGCAACGTCGGCCGGAATTGACGCTGGATGAAGGCGTGAAGCTCGCAGCGGACTCGATCTATGCCTGCCTGCCCTATGCGCAGGACCGCGGCATCACGCTGATCATCGAGAATCACTACAAAGACGACTTTTGGGACTATCCCGAGTTCGCGCAGAAGATGGATGTCTTTTGCAAGCTCGTGGATGCCGTGAAGCACCCGAACTTCGGCGTGAACTACGACCCCTCGAACACTTACCTCGCCGGGGAAGACCCCATCGAGCTGCTGAAGCGCGTCTCCCACCGCGTCGTCACCATGCACGCCAGCGACCGCTACTTGGCCGAAGGCACCATCGAAGACCTGCGCAACGAAGAAGGCGGTGCTCAAGGCTACGCCAAACGCCTCCGCCACGGCGAAATCGGCAAAGGCCTCAACGACTACGACGCCATCTGTCGATGGCATGGAGCAGCTCGCCCGCAGCGTGGAATTCTTGAAGCGGAAGATCGCGCAGCATTGGGGCGTCTAGTTTCAACCATCCTCCTCATGAAATACCTTCTCTTCTTTGCTCTCATCACCGCACCACTGCACGCCCAAGAGCCGGAGCGCATCCGCGATGTCATTTACACGAAACACGATGGCGTGGCGCTGACGATGGATGTCTACAAGCCGGCGCAGCCAAACGGCGCAGGCATCATCAAGATCGTCAGCGGAGGGTGGAAATCGAATCACAAGGGCATCAGCGACGGCGGATGGCCGAAGGCACCATCGAAGACCTGCGCAACGAAGAAGGCGGTGCTCAAGGCTACGCCAAACGCCTCCGCCACGGCGAAATCGGCAAAGGCCTCAACGACTACGACGCCATCTCTCAGCCTGATGCTCGCGACTCGTGGCGGGCCGGGTGATCCGAAAGCAGCCGACCCGATGGATCGCGAAAGCAGCGCGGTGAATGCCGTGGCGTGCTTTTACCCGCCGACCGATTACCTGAACTGGTTCGAGCCGGGCGACAACGCCGTCGGCATCGGCAAGCTGGAAGCCTACGCGGCTGCTTTTGGACCCAAAGCCGCCACGCCAGAAGGTCGCGAGGCACTCGGGCGTGAGCTGTCGTCGATCTACTGGGTTCACAAAGAACAGCCGCCGATCTTCATCGTGCATGGCGACGCCGACCCGCAGGTCTCCATCACGCAATCCGAGCGTTTTTTGAAGCGCTGCCACGAAGTCGGCACCGTATGCGAACTCGTCATTCGTCAGGGCGCTGGCCACGGCGGTTGGCAGGAAATGCCGCAGGACACCGAGCGCATGGTGGAGTGGTTTGATCTGCAACTTCTCGGCAAACAACCTGCCAAGCCCTTCACGCTGAATGTTTCCTCGCTGCCGAGCACACCGCTCCAGAAAACGAAGAAGCCGTGAAATGAGATTTTCACTACGCCATGGATTCTCGGCATCTGCACCGCTTACACGCGCGCAGCCACCTTCACGCCGCTCATCGGATGACTCGTCACGGCTTCCCATGCGATCCGCTGGAGAAGTTGCACCTGCACTGAAAGAGCCTGCCTCAGTGAGCAGACACTGAGCGGCTTTCCCACCTAGGCCTCAATAACCCTCCGTGGCATCACTGAAGTTCCACGGAGCTTGGTAGGCTCCCGTGCGCTCTTTTTCGAGCTGGCGGACGAGGTCGTTGAGTAAAGCGGAGGCACCGAAGCGGTAGCGGCGGTTGTTGAGCCATTCGTCGCCGAGGGTTTCTTTGACGGCGATGAGAAAGTGCAGCGCCTGCTTCGCGGTGCGGATGCCGCCAGCGGGTTTCATGGCGATGGGGACTCCGGTGGCGAGAAAATGATCACGAATGGCATCCAGCATGACCTGGTTGTTGCCGAGCGTGGCGTTCGACGATGTTTTTCCGGTGCTGGTCTTGATGAAGTCGTTCGGACGGATCACGCGCATGGCGAGGAAGCTCGCAGCGCGGATGTTGTCATAGGTTTCGAGTTCACTGACCTCCAGAATGACCTTGAGCGTCGCCCTACCGCAGGCCTCGACCACGGCGGCGATTTCATCCTGCATGCGGAGCCTGACCGCTTGGGAAGGCCGTGGCGACGGACGCAATCTTCACTTTCGTGCCGCCAACGTGCTTCTTCGCATGCTTCACCATCGCCGGATAGACACAGACGGCGGCGGTGGAAGGTATATCGCCCACATCGTGCGGCGTGAGCGCCTTCTGGCACAGCGAGGCGACTTTGCCGGGCGTGTCTTTGCCTTCGAGCGTGGTCAGATCGACCATCGTGACAGCGAGGCGTAAACCAAAGACCTTCGATTTCTTTTTGATGCTGCGAGTGGTGTATTTGACCACGCGTTCCTCAATGCCGACATGATCGACGGTGCCGATCTCATCAAAGAGGCGGCGGAGGCTGGTGGGCGCTTTAGGAGCAGGCATGGGTGATGTTGTTCGGACGCAGGAGCCGCTGTCAAGATGCCAATTTTAGCGTATGGCAAAAATCCGGCGAGCAGCGTAATTCAGCACACCATGAGCAACATGATCCCCCAAGTCTATGACACGCCCGTTTTCCGCATGGCTTGCCAGCAGTTCGATCTGGTGGCCGATTTTTTGGACATCCCCGAAAACGCCCGCGACCGCCTGAAGATGCCCAAACGATCCGTGAGCGTGGCCATGCCGGTGCGCCGTGATGATGGCAGCACGACGGTCTTCATGGGCTACCGTGTGCAGCATCATCTCACGCTCGGGCCAACGAAGGGCGGCGTGCGTTTTCATCCTGACGTGACGCTGGGTGAAGTGGCGGCACTGGCGATGTGGATGAGCTGGAAGTGTGCACTGACCGGCCTGCCCTATGGCGGAGCCAAAGGCGGCGTGACGTGCAATCCGCGTGAACTTTCCATTGGTGAACTGGAGCGTGTGACACGGCGCTACACGCAGGAGCTGATCCCCTTCATCGGCCCACAGATCGACATCCCCGCACCAGACATGGGCACGAACGAGCAGACGATGGCGTGGATGATGGACACCTATTCACTGCAAAGCGGCCACTGCGTGCCAGCGGTCGTCACAGGGAAACCGGTGAGCATCGGCGGCTCTCTGGGACGGCGTGAATCGACCGGACGCGGCGTTGCCTATCTGATTTCTCGCGCGATGGACACGCTCGGTATCGCGGCCAGCGGCTCAACGGCCGTGGTGCAAGGTTACGGCAACGTCGGCGCGGTCGCCGCCGCATCGTTATCGCGCATGGGCCTCAAAATCATCGGCGTGAGCGATGCGTATGGTGGTTTGTTCAACGCCAACGGCATCGACCTCGCCAAACTCGACGAGCATGTCGCCAAAACCCGTAGCATCGTCGGCTTCGATGGCGCGGAACCGATCACGAACGAGCAACTGCTGCTCACCCCCTGCGACATTCTCGTGCCCGCCGCACTGGAGCGGCAAATCACCGCCGACAACGCCGCGAAAATCCAGTGCCGCATCCTCGCCGAAGGCGCAAACGGCCCCACCACGCCCGAAGCGGACGCGATCATCTCCCAGCGCCCGGAAATCTTCGTGATCCCCGACATCCTGTGCAACGCTGGCGGTGTGATTGTCTCCTACTTCGAGTGGGTGCAGGACCTGCAAAGCTTCTTCTGGGACGAGGGCGAGGTGATGAGCAAGCTCTACCGCATCCTGGAGCAGTCGTTTGTGCAGACGCTGAACATGAGCCGCAAACGCAAAGTCAGCATGCGCTTCGCAGCGCTGAGTCTCGGCATCAAGCGTGTGTTTGAAGCGAAGCAGATTCGGGGTTTGTTTCCGTAATTGGCAAAAAGCGAATTTGTGTCTAAAATCTCGCCATGCCCGCTGTCCTCGACTCACCCCGCCGCAAGCGTTCTGCGGCACTGCCACCGCTGGCGGCACCTCACGATCATCTGACCGTCGTGTGGGATACGACGTGGCCCTTCTACCTCCAACTGGATGCCAAACTCGAAGGCTCCAGTTCGCGGGTCAGCTACTTGAAAGGAAGACTCGATATCATGACGCTCTCGATCGACCACGAACGCATCAAAGGAAACTTGTCGCATCTCATCGCGACGCACTGCTTGGACGAAGACGTTGAATTTGCCACACAGGGCAGTGCCACGCTGCGCATTCCGCGAGATCGTGGCAAGGAGCCAGATGACAGTTTTGTGTTCGGTGAATTGAAGAAAACCCGGCCTGATATGGTCCTGGAAGTCGTCATTACCAGCGGAGCCATTGACAAGCTGGAGTTCTACGCGCCGTTCCGCATCCCTGAGGTGTGGGTTTGGGAAAGCGCAGGGTTGAATGTCTTTGTGCTCGACGGCAGCCGTTATCGGAAGGCAAAGAAGAGCAAGCTGCTGCCGAAGTTTGATGTCTCGCTGGCGGGATCACTGGCCACATGCCAAAGCACTTCGCAGGCGGTGCGGGAGTTTCGCAAAGGGCGGTCAAAGTAGCCCTGTCCCTGAGATACAAGGTTCCGAATCCCAGTTGCGGCGCAACTGGACTACTTTTCGAGAATCTCCGTCGGACATTCCGGCAACGAAGATAAGAACGCGCGGCCATACGGCTTGGTGAGGATGCGGTTGTCGAGGATGGCGCAGATGCCTTTGTCGGTGGCGGTGCGGATGAGGCGACCGACGCCTTGGCGGAGCTTGAGGATGGCCTCAGGGACGCTGTATTCGGTGAAGGCGTTGAGGCCCTGCTCTTCGAGATGCTCGATGCGTGAGGCCGTGAGCGGATGGTCCGGCACGGCAAAGGGCAAGCGTGTGATGATGACGTTGCTCAGAGATTCACCGGGCACATCGACACCGGTCCAGAAGCTGTCGGTGCCGCAGAGGACGCTGTGGGTGTCGTTCTTGAATTCGGCGAGCATTTGATGCCGTGGCATGCCGCGACCTTGCACCAGCAGCCGCCAGCCGCGTTTTTCGCAGTGCGCTTCGAGTTTATCGGCCAGGGAGGTCATCTGGCTGTAGCTGGTGAACAGGACGAAGGCACGACCGATGCTGAGGTCGATGAAATGGGTGATCCAGTGCTCGAGCTGGTCGAGATAGCCGGGTTCGCTGGGCTGCGGCATCTTTTTGAGCAGGTAGAGCTTCATCTGCTTCTTGAAATCGAAGGGGCTTTCGATCAAGGCGGCACGGGCTTCCTCAGCACCGACGCGATTGCGGAAGTAGCGGATCTTGGGATCGTCTCCAATGCTCAAGGTGGCGCTGGTGAAGACGCAGGCCTTGTGGCTGGCGAAAAAAATCTGCCGCAGACGCGGCGCGACATCCACGGGCGCGGTGTGAAAGGAGACGATGCGATTGTCCAAGCCACCGCGCTCAACCCAGTGAACGTGGTCTTCGTTTTCTTGATCGAGAAAGGTCTTCAGGCCGACGCGGATGGCGCTGAGGCGTTTCGCAAGGTCGTGCAGCTCGAGCTTGGTGCCTTCTTTGTTAGCGGCATCGCCCGCTTTGATGGCTTTTTGGGCGAGACGTTGCAGTGGCAGGCTGAGCGTGTCTTCGACGAGGCTTGGTTCGCGCACCCGGAATTCGCGTCCCATAGCGTTGAATTTGCAACTGGCCTCAGCGGCGCGGAAAAAGGTGTCCACGCTGTCCAGGGCCATCAGAACCTCGCGCACGCCGTCTTTGTCGCCCACGAGTTGGAAGAAGCCTTTGCGCGACTTCGGATTGTGCAGGCGACCAAGCTCAAATTTGATGTTCGATTCGCTGATATGCAGACCGAAGGCCTTGGCGGCGACGTTTTCGATCGTGTGGGCCTCATCGAGGATCACGAAGTCACGCGGGAAAAGAAAATTGCAGTCCTCGGTCGTGTTTTCGTCAGCGGAGGCGAGCAGCGTGAAGAACAGCGTGTGATTAAGCACGATGACATCTGCCTGCTCCATGCGGCGGCGAGTGTCCTGATACCAGCAGCGGCTGCCGGGCGGGCAACGACGCGGTGTGCAGGCATGCGGCTCGCTGCATACGAGCGACCAAACACGGGCGCTGGGGGTGAAATCGAGATCGCTTAGCGTGCCATCCTCAGTTTCCGCCACCCAATCGAGCAGGAGCTTCAATTCGGAGGCTTCGGAGGTCGAAAAGAGATCGCCGGACTCGTTGAGGGAACGTTTGAGGCGTGTGGGGCAGATGTAGTTGCCGCGGCCTTTGAGAATCTCGGCATGGAAGTCGCCCACGAGCTGTTTGACGATGGGAATGTCCTTGGAGATAAGCTGCTCCTGCAGATTGATCGTGTGCGTGCAGATGATGGCCTTGCGCTTTTGCTCCAGGGCAAACGTGACGGCAGGAACGAGGTAGGCGAGCGATTTACCAACGCCGGTGGCGGCTTCGCAAACGAAGGCGTGATTGCCATCCAGCGCGGCACCGACCAGTTCTGCCATGCGCTGCTGCTGCGGGCGATACTCGAACTGTGGCGACTCGGCCATCTTCCCGTCGTTGGAGAAGGCAAAATGCATGCGCGGAGCCAGTGGCGGGCGCGAGATGCGGCCAGCGACTCCTTCTTCGTGATCTTCAGCGACGTGAAACATGCGAGGGCGGATAGCAGAGAGCTAAGGGCAGAGGGCAAAGGTTTTTTGCGCCTCAGGCTATTTGCCACGCTCGAACCACACGACGCGCAGGCCGAGTTTTTCGGCGAGTTCACGGCCTTTGGCTGGCCCCATGACGAGCAGAGCAGTGGCAAAGCCGTCGGCCTGGGCAGCGGATGAGTGAATGACGCTCACCGAGGCAAGTGCATGCTCAACAGGACGGCCCGTGCGTGGATCGAGGATGTGAGATCGCTGTTCGCCTTCAGCGGTGAATGTTTGACGATACACACCGCTGGTGGCGATGGACTGGTCCTTGAGCTGAAGAATTTGAGCCGCTTCGCCAGGCGGAGCGCCGGGCGTTTGGATGCCGACACGCCACTCACCACACGCGAGGACTTCGCCGCCGATTTCGAGGAGAAACTTCGTGATACCGATGGCTTCGAGGTGCCTAGCGAGCTGGTCCAAGGCCCAGCCTTCGGCGACGGCGCTGACGTTGATCTGGAGATCGGGCCGAGTTTTGCGCAAGGCAGGAGGATCTTGGCGGACTTGGAGGTGCTGCCAGCCGCACCTAGCCAGGGCGGGAGCGACTTCGGCCTCCGTGGGAGGTGAATCGCGTTTCCCTTTGGCACCGAAGCCCCAGAGATCGACAAGCGGAGCCAAGGTGAGGTCGAGCGCGTGGTCGGTGTCGCGGCCGATTTGCTGCGCGAGTTCGACGACTTCGATGAGCTCGGCAGGAACGGCGATCCAATCGGTGCTGGTGGATGAATTGAAGCGCGAAACAGCGGAATCAGGCCGCCAGTGGCTCAGGATGGCCTCCCAGGAGTCCAATTTCTGCTGGAGGCCGATTGGGCGAATTGCTTGGGCTTCCGCAACAGCCCGCAAGGCCCACGTTGTTCCCATGGTCTGCCCGTTCATCGTGATGAGGCGGTCATCACGCTCGCAGCCGCAGAGCAGCAGGATCAAAAGGGCAAAACGCATGGTGAGAGAATGGGAAGTGCGCCCTCGTTTGAGCCAGCGCCATGCATTCCTCGCCTTTTTCCCGCCGTCGCGCCATTCAAACGCTGTTTTGCTCCTCTGCCGCACTCGCCTTGAATGTGCGGCCGGACCGGCTGGCGGCCGAGGTTGCCAAAGAAGCGCTGCATCTGCTCATGATCGGCGATTTTGGCACCGGTTCGGCCAATCAAGTGAAGGTATCGCAGGCGATGCAGAAATTCATGGCCGGCAGCGGCATCAAACCAGCGGGGCTGCTGCTGCTGGGAGACAATTTTTACAGCAAGGACAAGGAGGGCTTCAGCACGCAGTCGAAACGCTGGACGACGGAGATTGAGGAGATGTATCCAGCCGCCGTGTTTCCGGGGCCGATGTGGGCGGTGCTGGGAAATCATGATTACCACGACAATCTGGGAGGGGAGAAGGTGCAGCTCGCGTATGCGCAGAAAGAAGGTGTGCGCTGGAAGATGCCGGCGAAGTGGTATCGCTTCGACCTGGGGCCGAAAGACCAGCCTGTGGTGACGTTCCTCTGCCTGGACAGCAATCTACCGGCTGTTTCCGGGGGTAAGGACAAGAAAACGGGCCAGCCGAAGCCTCACATGAGCGCCGAGGAGGAGAAAGCGCAGTTGGCATGGCTGAAGGCCGAGTTGGAAAAGCCGCGTGCGCCCTTCACCATCGCCGTTGGGCATCATCCGCTGTATTCCAACGGTTCGCATGGCGACACGAAAGAGCTGATCGCGCAGTGGGAGCCGCTTTTCCAAAAGCACCACGTTCACGCGTATCTTTGCGGCCACGACCACGACCTCCAGCATTTGGAAATGGCGGAGCGCTTCACGACCCACCTGCTCTCCGGCGGTGGTGGCGCAAGCACACGCAAGCTGCCGGGTGAGCGCAAAATGCCCTTCGGGAAGGACATCCACGGCTTCACGCACCTGCAAATCACGACGGAGGCGCTGACCTTCACGCATTACAGTGCCGAAGGCGCGGCTTTGCACACGGTGACGAAGAAGCTGGACGGCAGCTTCGCAGTCGGTTGAGCGTCTTAATCCTAATTTCTAACTTCTCACCCTGACTTCTGACGTGAGCGGTTAGAAGCCAACCATCACTTGTACCCCGTGACCATCGCGCAGGGCACTTCCTTGCGCTTGCCTTGATCAGTCTGGTGAATGGCGATCATGTACATGCCGGTTTTCTTCGGCTTGTAAAAAAGCACGAAGCCCCAGCCGTCGAGCACGGGAAGGATTTCACCGGCGGGCGTGCCCTCGAGATCCAGCACCGCGCCGGTGATGTGGACGCCAGATTTTTTCGGCACGGCGACGCAGAAACAATACTCGTTGCCCTTGAATAGCTGCATGCGGTTGGCTTTGCCGACCTTGGGTTCTAGCATGCGCACCCAGGTTTCGGCGCGGATGTTGTACTCTTCTTGCTCCTGGTCGTAAGCAAGCGCGTGGGCTGCTTTTTCGGCGTCCTCCTGCTCGCCGGCATGCAGCCAAGCGGGGGTGGCAAGAAGCATCGAGACGGCAAGCGTGGCAGAAACGAGGCGGGGCAGAACAGCAAAAAAGCGCATGGCAGGGGATGAGAAGGAATTTAATCTCACACGCGAACATAGCCGTTGCATCAGGAAAATCCCAAGTTTCTGTTCGCCTGTTCTTGGCAGTGCTCAAACTGCACGAACATTCACCCTAAATCCCCCCATACATGGCCTCGGTAGTCTTTTACATGGAGGACGGCAACACGCTCGTCCACAAATTGGAAAATGAAGTGACCACCATCGGCCGCCACCCGGAAAACCTGGTGGTGCTGACTTGTCCCTCATCCTCCGGTCGGCACGCTGTCATCAAGCAGGCGGATAACGGTGTGTATGTGCATGATCTCAACTCTAGCAACGGCACCCGTGTGAACGGCGCGGAAATCGAAGAGGCCAAGCTCAAGGACGGTGACCGCGTGGGCTTTGGCGATGTGCAGGCCGTGTTTTACGCTGGTGATCCCCCGATGGTTCTGGAGGAAAAGCCCGTGGCACCACCCAAAGCCGCCAAGGCATCCCTGCCTGCCCCTGTCAGCCAGGAAACTCCTGCCCCTTCCGTAGTGGCGCCCAAGCCTGGTCGCCAGCTGAGCCCGGTTCGCCGCGCCTATGGCAAGCCAGCCGCCGCCAACAGCTACCCAGACACGACGGAAAGCGGCTGCATGTCCGCGCTGATCGTGACCGCCTTGTTTGTCTTGGCCTTCGCCGTCGGTCTCGCCATGCGCCATTCGAAGGAGATGAACGGCAACCTCATGACGGACTTGATTTCCAAGGTCACCGGCAGCATGCCGAAGATCAAAATCGAGCGGAAGGAAGAGTAGCAGAGGTCACAGGGACCGCTGGTAGCCCTCGCAGCGGTTGTGCCAGCCGGCCAGCCAGCGCCGTTCCTTGCGCTCTGGCGGGGCGTTGGCCACACGGCGGCTGAGGACGCGCTTCGCGGCTTCGGCGAATTGGACGTTCCAAGCGGTGTCACGGCGAGGTGATCTCCCCATGTCCGACAGCACCTGCAGCAGCCCCCAGCCCTCGCCTTGATAGCGCTCTTTCGGGCTGGTGCCCTCGCCTTTGAAGTTCACATAGTCGATCAGACAAAAAGTGCCCTCCTGAGTCATCCTGAGAGATTGAAACATCCCTGACACCCTGCCGCGCTCAGATGTCGGCACCGCCGCCAGCATCTTCGGCAGCGCCCGTTCCATTCGCGCCATGATGAACTCTGTTTGCTGCCGCACGGTCTGGCTGAGCAAACCGCGCAACTCTTGCTGGCGAGGGCCGTTTTTGTCTGCCTCAAACGCCGCTTTCGTCGGCCAGGGGCAGGCACCGCGCGTCCAGGACGGGGTGGCGATACCGCGTGCGTTGAAAAAGGCCACCAGCGGCGGAAAACTCTCCTCAAACGGCCCGCTGCCGCCCTGCGGATACCAAATGAAGTGCCCAATGCCGAGCGAGGCGAAGTCCTCCCCCGCGTTCCAGCTCGTCAGCCCCGCCACTGTGCCGCCACATTCATTTTGCCAGATGCGCTGCCCCACACGCTCGATTTGCACTGCCGAAAGCCCTGCGCCGATCCCCGTGGAAGGAGGTGGCGTCTCAGCGCAACTCGCAAAACAGCTCAAAAAAAGGGTCAGGACGCCAAGTTTAGTGCAGACAGGACTGGTATTCATCTTTTAGAAATCTTAAATAACACTGTTCTATAGAAGTGGTTTTTGAAAGAATAACTTTCCAGCCACTGTCCCTCCGTGTCATTTTCATTAAGTTTGATTCACTGCTCCCCCGCCATACTCTCTTAACTTTCTAGCCCTTTTTGCGCGTACGGCATGCCATATCTGGCCTTCAATCTTAATGATGGAAATGAGTTCGTCTTCGACATCCTCGAAGAACGGCTCTCCATCGGTCGTGAGGCAAGCAATGACATCGTCATCAACAACACCTTCATCTCCTCCTACCACGCAGAGTTCCTGCGTCAGACAGACGGCAGCTACGAAATCATCGATCTGAAGTCCTCCAACGGCACCTTCCTCAACGGCAAGCGCGTCGAGCGCGCTCGGGTGAAAGGCGGAGACCGCATCATGTTCGGCCAGCTTGAGAGCCGCTTCCGTGAACGCGCTCCGAAAGGTCTGGCACCTGACAGCGGCTCCAAGACTGTCGCCCCGGCCAAAGGCCAGCCCACTCGTGAGGATGGCAAAAAAGGCGACACCGAGAGCATCCCAGCCCGCGAAAAGGAGGAGACGCAAAAGTCCACGCCAGAAACAGGCCACATCGAGATCAACAAGCCCTTCCTGCAACGCGCCCCATCCGAATCGCCCAAGCCCCCGACCTTCACGCCGCCCGTCTCCTTTCTGCCAAAGCCTGCGACAGGCAGTGCACCGCTCCCAGCACCCGCCCCCGATCCCGCCGCGATTCGCCAGGCCGCGGAACTGCGGGACGAGGTCGAAAAACTCACCCGCCAGCGCGATGTCCTCCGCGCGGAAAACGACATCGAGCAGAAGCGGCGGGATGAAGTCCGCTCGCTGGAGGCGACCATTGTCGCGCGGAAAAAAGAACTCGGCCAGACCGAAACTGAGATCCACGGCTTCAAGACCGAGCTCGAAAAACTCCGCGCCCAGGAGCAAAACTCCCGCGCTGAGGTCGAAAACGCCAAAACCGAGGCCAACAAGTTCGACGCCAAGCGCCGTGATCTTGGCAACATCGAGAGCAAACTCGAATCCACCCGCACCCTGGTCACCAAGGCCGAAGCCGATCTCGCCATTGCTCAAAAAAGCCTGCAAACCCTGCATGACGAGGCGCACAAGCAGAGGAAAGACCGCGAAACCACCCTGGTAAAACTTGTGGCTGAAGAAGCCGCGGCGCAGGCCGAAGTCACCGCCAAACGCGCCTCACTTGATCAAATCACTGCCGTGCTCGCGCAATCCAGCGCGAAGGCTACTGCCGCAGGCGAAAAACTCGCCTCCCTGCAAGCCCAGGTCGCTGCCGCCGAGGCTGAACTGAAGAAAGTCACGCAGCTTCAAAGCGAAGCGCAGAAATCCGAAGCAGAACTCAAATCAAAGCGCAGCACGGAACTGCAAGACATCGACAAATTGCTCGGCGCACGCCACGCCGAACTCGCCCAACTCGACGCGCAGCGCGGAACCAAGCAG
>JAJTDU010000066.1 GCA_021298725.1 Verrucomicrobiaceae bacterium
CGCTCGTGGGGGCCACGATGAGGCAGGGATGCGTCATGCGGCCGCTTTCTTTCTCGATGAGGATGTGCGTGAGCGTCTGGATGGTTTTGCCCAGGCCCATGTCGTCGGCCAAAATGCCGTGCAGGCCGAACTCGCGCAGGAATTGCATCCACGACGCGCCTTCGCGTTGGTAGTCGCGCAGACTGGCCTTCAGCGCTGCCGGGGGTTCGATGAGCGCGATGCGCTGGAAGTTTTCGAGACGCTGCGCGAGCGCCGAAAGCTCCTCCGGAGCGCGAATGGGTAGTCCGTCGAGCGTGGCGAGCTGTGCGGCGCGGAGTTTGTCGATCTGGAGCTTGCCGTCTTTGCGCACGGGCCGTGTGGCCAGCAGTTCATCAAAAAAGCGCAGCAGCACGAGCAGGCGCTCAGCAGGCACGGAGAGCACGTTGCCGCTGTCACCGCCGAGCGAGAGCAGGAAGCGCTGGTTGAGGTTTTTCTCCAACACGGAGGCATTGAGCCCCTGGTCGATGCAATCGACGAGCAGCGGCACGAGCGAGAGTCGTCGGCCTTCGATCTCGACGCCGAGATCGAGTGCGAACCAGTCCTTGCCGGCTTGGTCGCTCTGGAGATCGCTGAACCACGCGTCTTCGGCGGCTTCGTGGATTTGGAAGCCGATGTTTTCCGGCACTTCGACACGCCAGCCGGTCTCGCGCAGCTTCGCGACCTGATCTTTGAGGAATTGCGCCCAGAACAAGGACTGATCCCCCGAGACGGCCATGTAACCGAGCGTGGATTCGTCCGCTTTGGTTCCTGGCAATGCTTCGGCGAAGGGTTTGAAGCCAAGCGCAGACAAATCGGTGAGCAGCAGGCGTTCGGAGCGCAGATTGCGCACCACGGTGTGCTGCTGGCCGCTTTCATCACTCCACTGATGCGCTGGGCTGCGCACGAGCATCTCAAAGCGGCGCGGGCAGCCCTCATACTCCACGCAGGGCTGCGCGATGGCGATGCTGCGTGCCGTCCAGCCGCCGATGCCACGCTTCGCGTTGATCTGCGGCACCTCCACGGCGATGCGCCGCACGACGAGCACGGGTTTGGGTTCCGCAGGCGGCATTTCGACGGCTGCGGTCGCAGGAGCGTCCTGCTCTTCTGGTGCGGGCGAGGTTTTCTCCTGCACACGCGCCATTTTCTCGATGCGTTGGCGGCCTTCCTCAATGTCGAGCATCAGCATGAGCGCCGCGGCATGCTGGCAGAGTGTTCCCTGCACGCAGGTGCAGTGCGAGGTCATGGCCAGCGAGCCATCATCACGCAGCCGCAGATGCGCCGTGACGGAGGCAGTGTTGAACAAGCCGGTGCCGATGCCCGCGATGATTTCGATTTCGGTTTCTGCGCACACATTGACTCCCGCGAGTCCGATGTCGCCATGCTTGACCAAGCGTCCGCCTTCTTCGATCTGCTGCCTGCGGAACAGCCACAGCCATGATTTTGAGCGCACCTGCGCCCAGAGCTGAGGGAATGAGAAGCTGCCGATGACCATCAGATCAGAACGGCGTCGTTTGGATAGGTTGCAACCAGTGCCTGGTCGAGCGTGGCGACCTTGCCAGCGTTGCGTCGTGCCAACTCGACCAGCCAGGCGTCAGTGACCTGTCGATGACCTTGGAGCTGGTGGTTAGGCACCTCGCGATAAGGCAGATCGTCAGCCAGGTAGTCATGCAAAGGATGAGCCTCAATGTCCGCAAGCGCTTTCCAGGCGGCTTCGGCGCTACCATTCTTGGCATATAACATGTGCATGCGAAGCAAGGTGCCCTGGGTGACCGAGCATGTGGCAAAGCGCTCGATGATTCCGCCCAGCCAGTTCACCGCCTGCTGATGATGGGCGTGATCTTTCACGACGAGGGCTACTAGCACGTTGCCATCAGGCATCCAGATCATGCCTTGCCTTCACGATAAAGTTCCTCTTCTGCTTTGAGAACATCTCCGGTGGTGAATGGTTTTCGACCTTCTGAAACCGGTATCTTGTATCCGTGCGGCATTTTGACTGGAGCAGGCTTGCGCAAGCTTGGCAGGCGGCACAGGGCGCGTTTCACCACGCTGCTTACGCTGGCGCGCTCCTGCTTCGCGAGTGCCTCCAATCCTGCGTAGGTTTCGTCGTCGATTTCAATCGTGTGCATAGTCGAAAATGCCTGTTCGATGACCGTCTGTCAAACGCAGTGCTGGAGGCTTAATGTTGACGGAGAGTGGGAATCCAGGAAGGGCTTTTTCCGCTTCTTCGTCACCGGCTTTTTTTGCGCTTGGAGCGCACATGGCGGCGCTGTGCGGCTCACAGCTCGATCTTCATCGGCGGCGGCGGAACGAGTTTCAAAACGGGGCCGTCTTTGGTTTCGTTGACGGCATCCACCGGCAGAGCTTTGCGCACGGGGGTGCCATCGTCGTTGACGGGACGTGCGCGGGGAATGGCTTGCTCGGAGGCGTATGGATCATCACCGATGACGGTGAGCGCCTGCATGCGAATCGGCTCGATGTGAAACCACTTCGAGGCGTCAGCGATCATCGGAGCGGTCTCGATGCCGAAGCTGTTCTGGTGTTGGAATTGAGCGATCTCCCTCGGCAGGCCTTCCCCGGTGTGCGCAGGGCAGAAGCCTTCCAGCGGGGTGCCGACGCGGATGTATTCGAAGTAGGTAGCGCGGACGGATTTTTCTACCCCCGCCGCATCCTTGACCTTCTCATAGCAGTAATCCGTGGCGCGCATGCCGCTGCGCTGGCAGATCTCCACACGCTCAGCGGTCTGGGGCGGGGTGATCTCCTGTGGCGTGTAGCGTGCGGTGCTGGCATTGACCATGCCCACCCAAGCGGGCAGGAGCACGCGGTTGGAGAAGGCTCCGGGGTAGATGGTCTTCTGCTTATCAAAGCCTGCCCACACCCCGCACGTGATGCTGGAGGTGTAACCAAGGAACCACAGGTCCTTGAATTCGTAGTGCGTGCCGGTTTTGCCGCCGGCGGGGAAGTCTCCCAGCTTGTAGTCCGTGACGGCTGGGCTGCCAGTGCCACGGTGCAGGGCATCGACGAGGCAGGTGTGCGTCTGATACGCGGCGATGGGGTCCATGCTCTGTGAGGTCTGCAGCTCGGATTCGGCGATTTGGAACACCGCCTTGCCTTGGCTGTCGGTGATGCGCTGGATGAGGTTGAGCTTTTGCGGACGGTTGCCGAGGGTGGGGAAGTTTGAATAAGCCAGGCACATCTCGCTGAGCCGCGCTTCACTGGCACCGAGGAAGGTGGAGGGATAATCACGCATCTCGGAGGTGATGCCCGCTTTCTGCGCGACCTGCTTGACCATCGGGACGCCGACGCGCTCGCCCAGACGCACAGTGGCGGAGTTGCGGCCCTGCACCAGCGCCTCGCGCGAGCTCATGGGGGCTTGCGACCACTTTGGATCAGCCACCTCTGCGCCCCACTCGCCTAAGATGCCGGTGAGGCCGCCGATCATGACGCGGCGGTTGTCCAGCGGTGCGTCATCGACCTTCGTGCCGGGGTAAAGCCCCTGGCTGCTGAAGGCGGCGGCATAGACCAGCGGGGTGAAGGCTGTGCCGACGGGGCGCACGCCGTCGGTGGCGCGGTTGAACTGGCTGTCACCAAAATCCCGACCGCCCACCATCGCTAGGATGCTGCCGTCCTTGTTGTCGATCATTAGGGCGGCGGCCTGAAGGTATTCAGGCATCGGTTTCGGTGTGCTAGGATCGATCTCGCCGCGTTTCATCCGGGCGCGGTAGTCGCTGATGATGGAGCGAAACTGCTCGAAGGTCTGGTGCTCGTAGCCTGGGCGTTTTTCCACCTCGGCCATCTGCTTGCTGAGCGCGGTCTCGGTCGTCTTCTGCAAATCCTGGTCGATGCTGGTGTAAATGCGGAAGCCGCCGATGGAGGCGCGTTCCTCGCCCACGATGTCCACGACTTCACGCCGCACGGCGTCGAAGACGTAGCTGAGGCGCGGGTCGCTGGTCTGTGGCGCGGTGACGAGCGGCTTCTTCTTCAAACGCGCCGCGTCTTCCGTAGCGAGCGTGCCCTCGGTGGCCATGCGGTCGAGCACATAGTTGCGCTCCTTGAGGGCGCGTTGCGGATTGCGCAGCGGCTGGATGTTGTTGGGGCTTTTGATGAGGCCGCAGATGGTGGCGGACTCCTCAATGGTCAGTTCCTTGACATCCTTGCCGAAGTAACCCCGCGCCGCCGCCTGAACACCGTAGAAGTTCAGGCCGAAAAAGATGCGGTTGAGATACAATTCGAGGATCTCCGGCTTCGAGAAGTGTTTCTCGATGCGCTGGGCGATGAAGGCTTCCAAGATCTTGCGCTTGTAGCTCTTTTCCAGGAGTTGGAACGTCTGGCGGGCAAGCTGCTGGGTGATCGTGCTGGCGCCCTGCGTCACCTGCCCGGCGCTGAGGTTTTCCTTCACGGCTCGTGCCAGGCCGATGTAATCGACACCGTCATGCTTGAAATAACGTGAGTCTTCCTGCGCCACGAGTGCGTCGATGAAGTGCTGCGGCACGTCGGTGATCGGCACTGGGGTGCGGTTCAACACATAGAGGCGGGACATCTCGTCTCCGTTGCGGTCAAAGATGATGCTGGCGGACTCGAGCTTCTTGAGCTCCTCGAGGTCAAACTTCTCCGCATCCCGCCGCAGCGGGGCGACGATCACGCTGTAAACGCCGAAGGCGGCCACGACGCCGAGGATGAACAGCGCCACCAGCGCGCTGAACCAGCCGCGGCGGTAAAAGGGAAGTTTCAGGCCGGATTCACCGCGCCAGTTGCGTTCAGGCTTCACATCGAGATCATCACGAAACATGGCTTTTGGAAAAGAATTGGGTCGGGAAACTACCCGCCCTTCACAATCCGCGCCAGTTCTTTCCCGTCCTGCGCATGTCCTCATTGCCTCAAATTCTACGTGAACAACTCGTGACTGGGCCGCTGCCCTTCGCTCAGGTCATGGAACTCGCGCTTTACCATCCTGAGCATGGGTATTATGGCCCAGGACCGCGTAGGATTGGTCGAGGCGGGGATTTTTTCACCAGCGTGAGTGTGGGGCCGCTGTTCGGGAAACTGCTGGCGCTGCAGGCCGTCCAGGAGTGGCAGAAGCAGGGTGAGCCGGCTGATTTCACGATCATCGAGCAGGGCGCGCATGATGGGCAGCTCGCCGAGGACGTTTTGGGCGCTTTGGAGGGGCATTCGTTCTGCTACCTGATCGTGGAGCCCAATCCGCGTTATCGGGAGGCGCAGTCGAAACGTCTGGGGGATCGCGTCCTGTGGGTGGAAAACCTCGCGGCACTTCAAACCGGCCCGCAGCATGCCTTTTTCCTCTGCAACGAGCTGCCGGATGCGTTTCCCGTGCATCTCGTGCGTTGGAATGGTGAACGCTGGCGTGAGCTGTATGTGGACGCCGCCTGCCAATTCGTGGAGGGCGATTTTTCATCGCCCGAACTGGCCGCAGAGGCCGAAAAGCTGCCAAACGACCTCCCCACCGGCCACACGCTCGAAATCAACCTCGCCATGCTGGCGTGGATGCGCGAGCTGGCGCAGGCCGCGTTTCGCGGGGCTCTTTTCATCGCCGATTACGGCCTGGACGCGGAGGAATTCTTCGATGACTCACGCGCCGGCGGGACGATCCGCCGTTACCGGCAGCATCAGATGGATGGCAAGGTGCTGGAAGACCTGGGAGAGTGTGATCTGACCACGCACATCCATTTCACGCGCCTGATCGAAGAAGCCTCCTGCCGGGGGCTCAAACAGCGCGAATATGACCTCCAGGGACGGCTGCTGGGCCGGATGGCGCTGCCATGGCTGAAAAGCCTCGAAGGGAAGGGGATGGATGCCGCGACGATGCGTCAGTTCCACTCGCTCACGCACCCGGCGTTCATGGGCAGATCCTTCCGCTGCTTGGTTCTGGACAAGTCTGGTGAGTGATTTTGAAAGCAGGGTTGCAGGAGCCGCTTTGCCGCGTTTTTTGAAGCCGGACTGAGACAACCGACAAGACCGATCTGCCCAGCCTGTATTGAATAGAACACCGCAGCTAGGTCTGCTGACCTCTCTGATCTTCCCCATCCTCCTACCATGCCCATCCGTCCTCCTGCCGAAGCTTACGAGAAAGTGCCGACTTCGATTTTTCCTGATTCTGCCACGGCGGCGCGCACGCTGGCGCAGGAGGTGAGGCAGCTCATCGAAACCAAAAACCAGGCGGGAAAACCTGCAGTGCTGGGCATGGCGACAGGATCGACTCCGGTGCCGTTTTATCGTGAGCTGATCCGCCTGCACAAGGAGGAAGGGCTGAGCTTCAAAAACGTCGTCACTTTCAATCTGGACGAATATTACGGCCTGGGCACGGAGCACCCAGAAAGCTACGCGAAGTTCATGGCGGAGCAGTTGTTTGACCACATCGACATCCCGCGAGCAAACATCAACATCCCGAGTGGCACGGTGCCGGGAGACCAAGTGTTCGCTCACTGCCGTGATTATGCGCAAAAGATCGAGAGCGTCGGCGGCATTGATTTGCAGATCCTCGGCATCGGTCGAACAGGCCACATCGGCTTCAACGAACCCGGATCGAGTCGCGACTCCCTCACCCGCCGTATCACCCTGGACCGCGTGACGCGCCAGGATGCTGCCAGCGACTTCCGCGGTGAGCAAAACGTGCCGCATTTTGCCATCACGATGGGGGTCGGCACGATTCTGCGCGCAAAAAAACTCGTGCTGATGGCCTGGGGAGACAACAAGGCCGCCATGGTGGCCAAGGCCGTCGAAGGACCGACGACGGAGGCGATTTCCGCCTCGTTCCTGCAAGACCATGAGGACGCGCGTTTCTTCATCGACAGCGGTGCTTCGCGGGAACTCACCCGCATCAAGCTGCCTTGGCTGGTCGGCCCGGCCTCGTGGACGCCGCGTGAGACACGCCGCGCGATGGTGTGGCAGGCGTTCAAGATCAAGCGGCCGATTTTGAAGCTCATCGACGAGCACTACAATGAAAACGGCCTCTCTGACCTGCTCTCGGAGCAAGGCCCGGCCTATCAGCTCAACATCCGCATCTTTAACCAGCTTCAGCACACGATCACCGGCTGGCCTGGGGGGAAACCGGACGAGGATGACACTTACCGGCCGGAGCGTGCGCGTCCTTACCCCAAGCGTTGCCTTGTTTTCAGCCCTGAGCCGCAGGATGCGGTGGTGGGCATGGGCGGGACGATTGATCGCCTCATCGAGCAAGGTCACGACGCGCGGCTGATCGCGCTGACCTCCGGCAGCCTGCGTGTGCCAGACAGCGAGGCGGACAAATTTGCTGGCACCCTGCTCGAACTGGCCTCTAACGCTGCCAATCCGGCGGCATGGGGCGAACAGGTGGAGTATGCCCGCGAGGCGCTGGCCCAACTGGAGGCCAAAGGCGAGTTTGGCGAGGACACACCGCTCCTGCGGCAACTCAAAGGGCTGATCCTGCGTGGGGAACTGCGTGATGCGGGACACACGCTAGGCATTCCCGCCGAGCACATCATCTTCGCTGACCTGCCGTTTTATGAGCAGGGCCGCTACCGTCGTTTCAAGAGCACTCAGGCGGACATCGACGCGCTGGTTCGCCTGTTGCGGGACCACAAGCCGCACCAGATTTACATCACGGGTGACGCCGCAGACCCTTCCAGCGTGGCGGGGATTTGCTTCCGACTGCTGGTCTCAGCCCTGCAGGCCTGCGCTGGCGAGGAGTTTGCCGGATCATGCAGCGTTTGGCTCTACCGCGGCAAGGAGCGTCCGCTGGAGCCGCACGAGATCGACATGGCGATCCCATTGAGCCCGTTGCAGCTGGAGCGGAAGGCGAATGCGCTCTCTCGCTATGGTGCCTTGTCCTCATTGGAAAAAGAGGCGCCGGAGAGCAGCCGGGAGAATGCGCGTCTCTATGACGCGCTCGGTTTGGCTGAGTATGAGGCCATCGAGACCTTCCAGCGCTGGCGGCGGGGGTGAGGCAGAAGGAGTTTTCCAACTCGTCCTCTTTCTCGGTGGCTCAACGGGAGGACGAACTTGGAAGTTCGAGCTACTTTTTGGCCACCTGGGCGTCGCGGTAGCTGCATTTGCCTAGGCGCATGAGCTCATCGCAGTGAGCCTCGATGCGCATGCTTTTCATGCTGGGCTGGAAGCCGAGCCTGCGGGTGATGCAGTCATGCAGCAGCGCGGTGTGGTCATCCTCAAATTCCACCACTCGGTCGCAGTCCTGGCAGATCAGGTGGTTATGCTGCGGCTTATCGAGAAAATTGGGGTCGTAGTATGTCTGGTCACGGCCTAGATCGACCTCGCGGAGGAGGCCGCACTCCACCAGCAGGGTCAGGGTGCGGTAAACGGTGGCACGGGAAACGGTGCTGTCGAGCTTGCGGGCCTTGTCGAGGAGTTCCTCGGCCTTGAAGTGATCGTCGGTGGCAAAGGCGGCCTCCACAATGACATCGCGCTGCTTGGTGCGGCGCAGCCCCTGATTGGCCAGATGCGCCTCCAAGCGTTGAATGATACGTTCGTCCATGAGGCGGCGAGGTTAGACAAGTCTGAGCGGGGTGCAAGGCAGTGCTCCAATGTTCTGCGGAATTTGAAATGAATTTTAGGGGAAGGCCGTGCGAACTGTTTTGATAAAGCGGAGGCAGATCTTGATCCAACTCTCTCAATTTCAATGAGTTATGAAGATTAAGCCAGAAGGAAAAACCTCAGAAAAACAGGCGCACATGACCTTCAGGATGCAACGACCATTCAAATTAATTTCAAAAAATTATGGATTTTATTGTTAATATTGTTAAAAATATATTCATAGCCTGATTCCTTGCATGCCTTTATCATTCTCATTCTCAACCCAGCGCCATGGCTTTGGTGGCAAATCGTCTGATCTTTCGGGCGCGACGGCTGTGTCCAAGATGGTCATGCAGCAGTCTTTGGAGCACCTGAGCACCGAATCGTCGCTAGGCACCCCTGGAAACATGTTTTCGCACCCTATTATCAATGGCGCGGAGGCCCTTCCGGTGCTGGTGGCGGACTGCCCGCAACTGGTCTCGCCGCTCTTGCCAGCGCCCTCTGGCCCCGGGATCGCTCCAACGCAGGACTGGTCGGGCCAGATCGAACAGTTGCGCAGCGACATCTTTAGCATCGCCACGAACGTCAGCGCCATGAATGACCGGATCGATCGCCTTGATCCGCGTGAGGCTCAGGTCGCTGGCCTCGCCAGCCTGCGAATGGAGATCGAGACCTGGTTGGAAAATCACCTCCATGCGGCGGTTGAGCACTGCATGCACCGCATCATGAGCCGCACAGCAGCGCCGGACGCCGCCTCTTACAACTGACCCAGCCACACTTTCGCTCAGCACTCCATCCTCCCCTACCATGAACTCCCTGCGACTGCGCATTCTCTTGCCCCTCTGGCTGTTTGGCTTCCTGCCTGCTATGGGAGCTACCCGCATGATGGGCCACTGACTGGACTGGTTCTTTGGTATCACTGGCGTGTTGCTTGGCGGCGGTGTGTTCTTGGGAGCCTATTTGATCTCTGGTTGGCTGCTCAAACCGACCACCGCCGTCATGAAAGGCACCCCCGCCGTGCTGCGTGGCGCACCGCCGGATGCCCTGTCCGCCGAGTGGCTGCCCTCCGACTTCTGGAAGCTGCGCTGTGACATCAACATGATCTTCGCCAAGCAGCGCCAGGCGTTATATCAACGGCTCAAGCATGAATGCTCCTTGATTCAGGTTCCAGATCCATGGTTTTGAATCTTGCGCGTCTGCTTGGCAGTGGGCCGGATGTGTGTGGCGCACAAAACATTGCTAACTCGGTGACGGCTGTTTCGGGATCGTGGGAATCTGCGGCAGTCGTCGAGGCCGAATCGTTGGGACATGATGACTTCGGGTTGGCGGGCATTTCCTCGCCCAATCACCGTCGGCTTACAACAAAAAGGCACCCGATCTTGCGACCGGGTGCCATGAGGGTGAGGTGCGATGACGGTTTGCTCGATCAGGCAAAGATGTCGAGCACTGGGGTGCCCTTGTCGCCGACCGTGAATGGACGGTTGGAGGGCGACATGACCACTTCGTCCACCGGCAGGCCCATGGCGTGGCCGATGGTGGCCTGGAAATCCAGGGGTGAGGCCTGTTTGTCGGTCACTCGGCGACCGTCTTTGTCGGTGGCACCATAAACGAAGCCACCTTTGACGCCGCCGCCCGCGAAGACGGTAGAATAGGCCAGCGGGTAGTGGTCGCGACCGGAGTTTTGG
>JAJTDU010000067.1 GCA_021298725.1 Verrucomicrobiaceae bacterium
TGAAAAATCGCTGCTGGGTCGCCTCTCGGAGCCGAAGACAAAGATCGTGCGCATCAACGGCTACCCAAAGAACACCGCCGTCATCGCCGAGTACGTCTTTGAAAATCCCTCGCCTTCAGGCGATCACGACGAGGACATCACCGATCCCCGCTACATCACCGTGCAGGTGCAGCACACGCTCATCGCCATGCCAGAGAGCGATTTCAAGCCACGCCTCGACGATCAGCGCATCGGTTACTTCACCCACCAGATCACCGACATGACCAGCATCGACGCCGCGCCGTATCGCGATGTGATTCACCGCTGGAACCTGGTGAAACAAAAACCCGGCAGCGCTTTGAGCGAACCCGTGGAACCCATCGTTTTCTGGATCGAAAACACCACCCCCGTCGAATTCCGCGACACCATCCGCGCCGCCGTTCTCAAGTGGAACGAAGCTTTTGAAACCGCTGGATTCAAGGACGCCGTGGTCGTCAAACAGCAACCCGACGACGCCAAGTGGGACGCGAGTGACATCGAGCACAATGTGCTGCGCTGGACCAGCAGCGTAAACCCGCCCTTCGGCGGTTACGGTCCCAGCTTTGCCAATCCGCGCACCGGCCAGATCCTCGGCGCGGACATCATGTTGGAGTACAGCTACATCACGAAGCGCCTGCTCACGAAGAAGCTCTACGATGACCTCGGACTCGCCTCCGAGCATTCAGAAGGTGCCACCGCATCGAATCCCCACGCCTGCCTCGCCTGCAACTGCGCCCGCCAAGGCATCCAGCTCGGCCAGACGATGCTGCGCCTGCAAAAGAGCGACCGCATTGAGGTGGACCGCCTGATCAAAGAATCCCTCTACTATCTCGCGCTGCACGAGGTCGGCCACACGCTCGGTTTGAACCATAATTTCCGCTCCAGCCAACTCCACGACCCGGTCATCGTTCACAAGGCCGAGATCACCGAGAAGATCGGCCTCACCGGCTCCGTCATGGATTACCCGCCAGTGAACATCGCACCCAAAGGCGTGAAGCAGGGCCAGTATTTCACCACCCAACCGGGGCCGTATGATCATTGGGCCATCAACTACGGCTACAGTGAGTCCTTGGAAGATCCCGTCGAGGAAGAAAAGCGCCTCGAAGTCATCGCCAGCCAGTCGCACAAGCCTGAGCTCGCCTTTGCCAACGACGCCGACGACATGCGTGGCATCGGTAAGGCCATCGACCCGCGTGCGATGCTTTTCGACATGAGCAGCGATCCCATCGCCTACGGTGAGCAGCGTTGTGAAATGGTGAAAGCCGAGCTGCCCAACATCCTCAGAGACGTGGCTGATCCCGGCAAGAGCTGGCAAGAAGTGGCGCAGGCTTACGGCACGCTGACGAAGGATGCCAGCGGCTCCCTCACCGCCATCTCGCGCTATGTCGGAGGCGTGTATGTCGAGCGCGTCGTGCAGGGCCAGGCGCAGGGAGTCACCCCCTTCAAACCCGTCGAAGCCGAGAAGCAACGCCGCGCCTTGGCAGTGCTCGCCAAACACGCCTTCGCGCCCGATGCGATGGCTGCTCCACCTGAACTCTACGCACACCTCCAGCAGCAGCGCCGTGGCTTCGATCATGGCGACGAGACGGAAGATCCAAAACTCCACGACCTGGTCTTCCGCACGCAGACTTCACTGCTCGCGCACCTGCTGCACCCACTCACACTCCAGCGCCTGCAAGACAGCGCCCTCTATGGCAATGAAGTCACCGTCGATGAGGTGCTGTCCACGCTGACCGCCGCCATCTGCACTGGCGACGATCCCGCGAAGCCCATCAGCACGATGCGGCAGAACCTCCAACTCGACTACCTCACCCGCCTGCTCGCCATCGCCCACACCGGCACCCATTTTCACGCCACGCAGAGCAGTGCCTTGCTGCAAATTGACCGCATCAAGAGCTTGCGATCAAATACCGCATCCGCCGTGGCTTGGACGAGAAGTGAGGGCTTCAACTCCCCTGCTCTTCCCAGAACTTCCGTAGTTCGCGCAGTTGCTTCTTGTCCGGCTTTGCGATCATCTCATGCGCACGGGGCGAGATCAACTCGCGCTCCCGGCGCAGTTCACTCGCTTTCTGATACCACTCGGCTGGCGTCAGATCCTCGCAGAACTCCGCCACACGCGGCGGCCCAAGGCGCTGCGCTGGAAACGCGATCACTTTCAAACGCACGCGCAAGTCACCGCGAACGGCCTCCAGCACATCACCCGGTTTCAATTCACGCGATGCCTTCACCACCTGGCCGCCCACCTGCACATTTCCCTTCGCGCAGGCCTGCGTCGCAAGGGTGCGCGTCTTGAACACGCGCACATGATGCAGCCACTTGTCCGCTCGCTGGCTCAAAACAGGCTCGCTCATCGTCAGCACGGGTTACTTCTGCACGCCATCAGTCGCAGCCACGAGCGCGATTTCGACCAACAGCTTTTGGATGTTGCAGCCGTTGGCGGCGAAGGATTTTTGCAGGTCATCGAGCACTTTCGGCCCATACGCGGTGGGTTCTTGCTTGATGAGATGATGGAACAGATGGCGGATGAAAGCTCGGTGGCCGCCCGGATTGGCAGCGACGTAGTTCACGATGTCACGCGGACCGGTGAGGCGGACGAGTTGTCCCTCGTGCGTGGTGAACTCGCTCACAGGGTTCACGGGCTGGTTGTTGTCCTTGGTGCGCCAGCGGCCCACGGCGTCGAAATTCTCCAGACTGAAGCCCAGCGGGTTGATCATGCTGTGACAGCTCATGCAGGCACCACTGCGGGTAAGCTCGCTGATTTTTTCACGCATGGTGAGCTTTGGGTTGAAGTGACTGTCCTCGAAGATCACGGCCTTCTGCGGTGGCTTGAGCGACATGCCGACAATGTTACGCGTCAAAAACACACCGCGATGAATCGGCGACGACTGCTTCGTGTAGGCGAGCGATGCGAGCAGATACGGATGTGTCACAACCCCCGCACGTTGTTTGGGGTCAAAACCAACGCGCTGAAACTCCTCGCCCGTGACAGGATGACCGTAAAACTTTCCCAGTCGCTCATTCATCAGCAGATAGTCCGCCTGGAGCAGTTCGCGGTAGTCAGATTTCTCGCTCCAGGTGACCTCGTCGATGAATTGCAGCAGCGAATCCCGCAGATCCGCGATTAACTCCGGCGTGAAGTCGGGGAAAGTTTTCGGATCTTTGTTGGCCCCCTCAGCACGCTCGAGTTCCAGCCAGTGATGGAAGAAACCATGCAACTTCGCCTTCGTGCGTGGGTCTTTGAGCATCCGTTGCGCCTCAGTGTTGATTTGATCACGGGTCTTGAGCTTCCCAGAAGCGGCGGCCAGCGCGAGTTTCTTGTCGGGAACTGAATCCCAAAGCGTGAGAGCCAGACGTGAGGCTATCTCGAAGTCATCCGCCTGTTTACTCTGCTGGAGGTATGGATATAGAAACTGCGGCGACTTCAACGCTAGCAAAACAACCCGCTTCACTGCCGTCTCCGGCGATTTAGCGCTCGCAAAATGAGATTCGACAAAGAGCTGCTTCAAATCAGCGCTCAAAGGCCTGCGGAAAGCGGCCTCGACGAAAGTGTGAGCGAATTTGCGCAGCTTTTCGCCACGATCTGGAGCGGCGGCTTTGGTCTGTGCCAGTTCATCCAAATTCTCGATGACATGCTCTGCGGTAGCGATGGCAGCATCCGTCACCGCCAGATCCCAGGCCCTCGAGATCGTCGTGCCGCGTGGGTAACCACAGCTACTATCATCCGCAGGGAATTCGGTCTTCACGATCACCAGTTCGCGTGAACGCTCCGTGCGCAGAGCATGGGCAGGGATCAGTTCCTTCACGCCGTGCGGCGGCTTCCACCACAACTCGATGGAGGCAGACTTCTCCTTGAATTTGAAGTGTTCCAGCAGCAGCCGGTAAGCTCGTCCACCGACGAGGTAGAGGCTCTTTTTCTCCTCCCGCACCTGCGGTCCAGCGCTCACCCAGCCATCAATGAGGGCATCCCCCTCGGCGGTGTCATTGATCCAGAGTCGGAAGCCATTCTCCGACTTCACCGCGAACTCATAGAGGCCCGTTTCACGTGCTACCACACTGCCCTCGAAGCGGTTTTGAAACTGCTCCGCCTCCAGCACGGCTTTGTCAGGGCTGTCCGGTCCCCAGTGGAAAGAAATCACTGGTTCCACCTTCTCGATCGTCTTGTTCGGACGCTTGGCCTGGATGCCGTTCTTCGGCGTCGTATCCACGGGCTTCTCACCGGGTTTGGGCAGCTCCACCCCGCGATAAAAGGCCTTCAAGCCCTGCTCGGCATTGATGGGCCGATCAAAGCCCGGCCCCATGCGAAACCGACCGATCACGTCCATCACACTGTTGCGGAACTGATCGATGGTGAGCCGTGAAAGTTCTTTTTCCGGCGGGTTCAGCCGCGCCTGAGCCGTGGGCGAATAAAAGAGGTCGTAAATGTATTCCGCGATGAGTTTGGAGTCCTGCGGCGTCGTTTTGTCGGGATCATCCTCCGGCATGGTGCGGTCGATCTGCCGTGCGAGGGCTTCGAGGCTTTTCTCGCCGGTTAACGCTTCATCGTATTCATCCTCGACGCCTTGGCCCTTGTCACCATGGCATTCAGCGCAGAGTTTTTGATAGAGTGCCTTGCCAGGATGCACCTCCGGGGTGGCAAACGCGCATGTCGTGAGCAACCATAGCCAAGGCCATGAAAATCGGGTTGGGGGGAATGTTTGAGCCATTGAGGGGTCGGGGGATCGGCTACCTGAAATAAAGACACGGTTTCCTTCTCTCTTTCAACGATCCACCAGCCCCCAAAGCCGCTCCAGCAGCACAAAAACCTCAGGGTCGTGCGCTTTGAGCTCCGCCCGCGTGAAGGGGAAGAAGTCATTGCGGCTGAAATAGGCCTCTGTGCATTCGGCAAAGTATTCCTGCGGGGTTGTCATGGCATAAGCGCGATCCATGTGGCTGCGACCCTCGCTGTCCTTGCGCTCCACGCGGTCATACTTCCCGCTCGCTTTCGCTTTTTCATAGACCGCTTTAATCTCCAGATTGCCAAAGCTCATGCGCACTGTGCGGTGGTGGTAGGCATGCGCCAACTCATGCAGCGCAAAGTTCGGCATACGGCGTGTCTCTTCTTCAAAGATGCGCACGTTGGTGAACTCGACGCCTTTCGCCATCACGGGATCACGTCCATTCTCGCGCAGCCAGCCGCCATCGGGATGAAACTCCGCACGCGGCCTCACCCCGGGATATTCGGGATTGATCCACAGCGGCACCTGCTGCAGTTCCGCCACCGCCTTTGCCGGAACGACGCGCACGATCTCGTCGAGCTGGGCCTTGAGAAGTGGAAGCGCCTTGGCGAGCGCAGTCGCATCGACCTTCGTACTCACATGCACCTTCCAGCCCGCGATCATGCGTTCGTCATGCGACTTCACGCTTGTCGCTGCCTGAGAGCGATTCTCTGCTGCCGCACGAATGGCTGCTTTGGCCTGCATGAGCCGCCCCGGCCAGACAAACTTCGGCGATTTCGCAGGATCGTAGCCTTCGAGATGACCGGTGAGGCGAGTCGTCGGTTGGGTGTACTTCAGTTCGGTGTCTCCAAACACCTCGCGACAGAGCGCGGCTAGACCCGGATCGTAGTCGAGCAGTTCGGCGCGCGTGTTCACATGGTTGTGGTCGTGATCGTTTTCGCGGTTGTTGTCGAACCAGCTCTGCACGCCCTCGGCGAAGTACTCGTGATGGTTCACGCTGGCATACTTGCCCTTCCACAGCCCGGCCTTCATCGCGGCATCAAAGGCAGCCTTCACCCGCGTGTCGAAGGTAGCGTCCACATTCGCCAGACCGCGCAGGTGGATGTTGTGGGCGAACTCGTGGATAAAGATGCACTCGATCGAGTAGGGATCGCCATCATAGGCCAGCAGATTCTCCTCCGCGCAGGAGCAAAAAGGATCAGTCGCACTGCCACCCATGCCGCGAGCCCGGGCATCGCGATAGTCCTTGGAGGGAATGTCCTCAAAGCCAGCGACCATCACCTTCCCCAGCCAAGCCCACTCGGGCTGATCCGTGGTGAACTCATCATGTGCCAGGATGCAAAGCCTCGATCCGCTGGCGATCATCGCCTCCCGCACATCTGGCCGCTTTGCCAGCATGAGATCGGCGAGGTATGCTGCCTCCTTCAGCGCAAACGGACTCACCTTCGCCGAACCACAGATCGGGTAACCATGCGCATGGACGACCTGGGTATAGAACGCCGGAACCCCCTCTTTCGCATGCGGATCATGTCGGAAAGCCTGCACCGGCACTTGGCTCATCACTTCCGTCTCCTGCACTCCATCCACGATGACAAATCGATGTCCCAACGTTGTTCCGATGATGTGATTGTTCCCCGGTTCGATTTTTCCGTTCGAGACACGTTTGCCATCTGGCGCGATCCAAAAGACCTCCACCGCTTTGTCGCCCGCATTGAGGATTTGCAGCTTCGGGCGGTCCAAAGCGAGCGCAGCCGTTGAAACTGCCCAAAGAGCAAGAAGAATGATTTTCATGCAAAGCGGTCGGGTGACATCAAATCGAGCTTCATACTCGTTTTCTCGCCCGTGAGCAACTCGCTCACGATCCGGCCCGTCGCAGGCGCAAGGCTCAGGCCCATCATCGCGTGGCCGGTGGCAAGCGTGAGGTTCTTCCAACGCTGCGTTCGGCCAATGTAGGGCATGCCATCCGGCGAAACGGGTCGCAGACCACTCCAGGGCTTCACTTCGGCGAAGTCTTTCTCCTCAAACGCCGGGAAATACTGCGGAAAGGCCCGAGTGATGCCGCGCACGCGGCGCTGCGTGATCAATTCGTCGATGCCAGCCATCTCCATCGTGCCGCCGACGCGCAACGCCCCGTCCATCGGCGTCACAGCGAGTCGTGCTTCGGTACAGATGCTGCACAACTCGGGGAGCTGCTTCGGATTCGTGAGCGTGAGGCTGTAGCCTTTGCCCGCCTGCATCGGCAGCTTCAAATCGAGCGCCTTCGCCATCTCCGCCGACCACACGCCGCTGCAGAGCACCACCTCTTGGCTCTCCATTTGACCTCTTGACGACCTGACCGCTTTCAAAACTCGGCCCTCCACTTCAAAGCCACGCACTTCGGTTTCCCACAGCATCTCGACACCGAGATTTTCCATCTCTGCTTCGACTGCCTCAATGAAGCGTCCAGGGGCGAGATGGCAATCCTGTGAGAAAAAGACGCTGCCGCACACATCCATCGTTACGGCAGGATCAAGCGCAGCGGTGGCTTTCGCATCGAGCACCTCGGCGGGAATGCCGAGCTGGTTCGCCATCGCAGCCAGGTGCGCTTCCTCATCGAGTGCCTGCTGTTTTTTACAGAGCATGAGCAGTCCCTTTTTCACAAGGCCGAAATCGAGTCCGATCTCGTCATAGCATTGACGGCTCAGCAGGCTCAAATCGCGTAAAACAGGTGCGGCGGCATCGACACGGCCTTTCGTGGCGGCTTTCCAAAAATGCAGGCCCCAGCCCAACAAATCGAGATTCAGCCGCGGCTTGATGTAAAAGGGCGATTCTGGATTCCACATCCATTTGAGCCCGAGTTTGACCATGCCCGGTGCCGCGAGCGGGATGAAGTGACTCGGCACGATCATGCCGGCATTGCCAAACGAGCATCCATCGCGCTGACGCGGCTTCTTTTCGATCACCGTGACCTTCATGCCACGCCTTGCGCAATACAGTGCTGTGCTGAGGCCGATGACGCCCGCGCCGAGAATGGTGATGTGTTTGCTCATGTCAGAAGTGATCTCATCGGGCGTCGAACAAGCGTCTTGGATGCTTTGGTGGTGAGGACCCAGATTTTTGCCAAGCGCAGACTCGACGCCTCGCACGCGCTGGTTATCATGAACGCATGGATCAAAATTGGACCGACAAAATCGTGATCGTCACCGGCGGTGGCGGAGGAATGGGACAGGCAGCAGCGATACGTTTCGCGCAGGCCGGATGTAGGACCTTTGTGTTTGGACGCACGCTCGAGTCACTCCAGGAATGCGCCGCGCTTTCACCCAACATCATCCCGGTCGTCTGCGACGTGGCGGACAGTGCCAGTGTAGCTTCAGCGATGGCTGAAGTCCTGAAAACGGGCACACCGCAGGTGTTGATCCATACCGCAGGCATCAACACGCCGGATCGTTTCATGACCCATGCCGATCCCTCGAGAATCGCCAGCGAGGAGAGCTGGCGGAAGGTCATGGAGATCAATGTCATCGGCGTGGCCAACATGATTCAGGCTGTCGCTAAACCGATGGCGGCGAACGGCGGTGGCAAGATTGTCGTCGTTTCATCGACTGCGGGACACGGCTACGATTCGTTCGCCGGTGTCCCCTACACTGCCAGTAAGTGGGCCGTTCACGGCATGCTTTTCACGGCACGCATGCAGCTCAACGCGCACGGCATCGTCCTTTCCGAATACGCCCCCGGCGAGGCCGACACCCCACTCGTCGCGAAACGCCCGGTGCAGCCCTCGGCCAAGCACAAAGAAGCCATGATCACCTGCGCCGACTGCGCCGACGCGATGTTCTTCATCGCCAGCCAACCGCACAGCATGAGCGTCATCCAACTCCCCGCCTACCAACCCTTCGGCGGCATGCCCCCGCAAATCACGCTGCCTTGGCTTGATGCCTTCGAAATCAAGCCACGCTAGTGGCAGCCGCACGATCCGCAGCCCTTGCTCTTGAGGGCTGCAAGTTTCCGCTCGATCTCCAGCGACGTCGGCGTGGTTGCCAAACCGCCGAGCGAGGTGCAGCGGTGCTCTCGTGGCATCATGGCGGAGACGTTCTTGGCCGCGTCGATGACTTCATCCAGCGGGATCAGCGGGTCATAGCCAGCCAGCGCCATGTTTGCGCAGGAGAGCGCATTGCTGGCTGCCATCACATTTTTACCGAGGCACGGTGCCTCCACTCGGTTCGCGATGGGGTCGCAAATCAGCCCCAACATGCTCTGAAACGCCATTGAGGCGGCAGCGAGGGCCTGATCCCGTGAACCACCTGCGAGCGTGACCAGTGCTGCAGCAGCCATTGAGGCCGCAGAACCTCCCTCAGCCTGACAACCACCGACCTCTGCCGCGAAGGTCCAGCGCGTGGCGATGAATACGCCGATCAAACCTGCCGAGAGCATGGCTTTGGCCATGTCTTCCTCGCTTTGATTCATCGATTCGGCCATGGCGATCACCGCACCGGGCAAGGCAGCGCACGCGCCTGCGGTCGGCGCGGCAACGATGACTCCCATGCTGCTCTTCACCTCCATCAACGCCGTGACATAGAGAATGATGCGATTCAAAGCTCCCCCATCAAGCAAGCGCCCCGCTGCCATCATCTCGGCAAAACGTCCGCTCTGATGATGAAGCACTCGATCCTCATAACTCGTGCCCGCGATGCCGCTGGCGATAGATTTGCGCAGGATCCGCACGATGACGATCATCTTGTCGATGACTTCACTCTCCGTGAAGCTGCCACGAGCCCGCTCATACTCGACTGCGAGCTGCCAGAGTGGCGTGTTTTTGTCGCCAACATGCTTCAGCATGTCGGCGCAACTCGTGAAGGGCACGCGCAGGTTTTTGCGAGACGGCACGGGAAGGACCGGAGAGAGCCGCTTGATGGACAGTGATACGTCTGATGCAACGAATCGGTCTGATTTGACCTGGATGAGCTGTGCATGGCCCAAATCGCGAACGATGACCTCATCAGCTTCGAAATGCGCCGCAGCGCCTTTCGGCGCCCAAATCAGCGTCTCATGATATCCACCGTCCATGTGCAATTCCACGCCATCAATACTCAGGACCTCCATCATGCCTCCACCAGTCGAGATGGCGATGAGCGAGTGCTTTTCGCGTTTATTGTGCAGCGTGAGCCGGTAGGTGTTCGGATGCGGATCACCCAGATCAACGGTTTCGATGCGCAGCTGGATGCCGGCCGCCGCCAGCGCCTTCGCCGACTCCGGCAACCGCTCATCATCGGCCTCCCAGCCGAGCAAACCACCGAATAGCCCCATATCGCTGCCCTGGCTCTCATGCGTCGTCGGCAGCGAACCCGAGCGATCAAACTCGACGAGCACTTCGGTGATTTCGCCCTCCATCAGATCCCTCGCCAGTCGGCCGATCCGCAGTGCCGCCGCACAGTGTGAGCTGGACGGGCCGCGCATCACGGGGCCAATCACGTCGTTGAAGATGGAGACGATGTTCATGAGCGGAGAGAATACGGTTCTTGATGTCAATGCCCCTGCATAATCCAGATGTTGCGGAAGACGACGGGGTTGCCGTGATTTTGCAAATGGATCGGCCCATCGGTTGCTGCGAGCGGAGTACTCATCGGCGCGGAGGTGGTGAAGTCCTTCGCTAGTTCAAGATTTTCATGCACAACCACGCCGTTGAGCTTCACGGTGATGCGCGGCCATGCGGTGCGTTTGCCGGTTTTATCAAACTTCGCAGCGGTAAATTCGACGTCATAGGTCTGCCAGACAAGCGGAGGCAGGCACATGTTAAGACGTGGCTTAGCGATGGAGTAAATGCCGCCGCATTCGTTGTCACGGCCGTCTAGACCGAAGGAGTCGAGGATCTGCGTTTCCCAGCGCCCGCTGTGATAGATGCCGCTATTGCCGCGCTGCTGACCTCGTGCACTGGGCATGTAGGGCGTGCGGAATTCGAGGTGAAGTGTGTAGCTTTTAAAGCGCGAAAGAGTGGTGCAGCCATTGGCTGTGAGGTGGCCGTTTTCCATTTTGGCGTTCTCCCATTGATCAGTGAATGAGCCGCCAAACAGAATGATCGCATTTCCTGGTGGTCTGGCCTCCAAAGTGGGACTGCTACGCTGCAGGCGTTTCAGTTCCTTTTTCGCACCTGCCACGTCAGTGAGGAGCAGTCGGTTGTGTTTGACTACGGCAGTGCTTTTTCCTGCATCATCCTTCATTATGACAGCATCGCCTTCCCTGCCCCCGTTAAGCTTCTGTCGGGTCTTCCCAGGCTCCCATCCCGCGCCGGGAAGCCCCCCTTCCAGTAACCACGCATCAAATTTGCCCTCGCCGAGTGCCACCAACTGCAAGCCCACCCCTTCGCCTGCATACTCGCCCTGCACAGCGAAGTCGGCGTCCTCACGCAGAGCGATCTCAGGATCAGTCCATGCTTGGTGAGGCAAACGCGACTGAGCATGCCCAGGCATGAATGCAGACACGTTGAAAAAGCAGTAGAGGCAGAGGGCGATGGTTGATCTCATGGGAGTGGTGGGAATGGGGCGTGGACACCAAGGTGACGGATGTGACTTGCAGCTTCGTGCTGATGACTCGCCCAGTTTGATGATGCGAGCGTGAGGAGAATGCGTTTCATGATTGGCCGTGGATCATTTAGTCTTCAGTGTGGACAGGCACCATCGGCTTCGGCACAAACCACGGCTCATGCGGCCGGTAGATACCGCAGGCGAGAAAAAGTGGCTGCGGCTTTAGCCGCATCTTCGATCCATCACCTTCGGCTGAAGCCGAAACCACTTTGGGGTCGGCCTGCAGCGCCACGAACGGCGCAAGAACCAGCAGGACGAAGGACTTCATGGCGTTTCGATCTCCTGCCGTGTCGCGATGGGCACATAGCCGATCTCAAAACCTTTCGGCGGCATCAGGATCAAGGCGGGATCAATGTCAGCGAGTGTGCCGAGATCCGGCGGCGTGAGGTATTCACGTTCCTTCTTCCAGACACGATGCAGCTTCTCGACTCGCGTTTGCACCTGCTCACGCTCCTCAGGCGTGAGATCAGCATTTAGCATCGCGGGCTGATCGGCGAAGCGATACCAGTAATACGTCAACAAACTGCCATCGCCCAGTTTGACTTTGAAAGGGCCAGCGACAGGTCCGGGCTTCTTCCAGCAGCTTTCAGCGTCGTCCGGCGTCGTGCGTGGCTCCTGCGGCTTTTCCTTCGGCGTCTCAAAGCGGTGCGTTGAATGCTTGCCCTCCACAGGCAGTTCTTTGGCATCCATCACCTGCCACAGCGGCTTGCCGCGGGGATTGGTGCCGAGCTGATAATACTCAGGCAGAATGACGAGCGAGCCTTCGCGGCGA
>JAJTDU010000068.1:0-10197 GCA_021298725.1 Verrucomicrobiaceae bacterium
TAGTCGAGGCCGTCATCGGTCATTTCATGCAATGGGCCATCGCCTTGGCTGCGTCCGCTACCGCCAGCGACGTGGTAGAGGGCGTCGAGTCGGTCAAACATGGCCACGGCACGCTCGGCGGCCTCGGGCGTGGCGGCATCGGCGGCGAAACCGCGGGCCTGCGGGCCGAGTTCGGCCAAAGCGGCATCCACATTCGCCTGCGTGCGGCTGGTGACGACGACATTGGCTCCGGCGGCGACGAGTTTTTTCGCCGCGGAAAGGCCGAGGCCCGTCGTGCCGCCCATGATGACGAGGTTTAGGCCGGAGAGGTTTTGCATGGGTGGAATGTCGTTGAGCGAGTGCTTTTTTGGCAAGGGAATGGCCGGGCAAGGGAATGGATTGCTGAATCATTCCTTTGCCCAAACATTCCCCTGCCTCAATTTTGAATCACATCTCACCCACTCAATGACATTGCACAAAGAATGTCGAATAAGGAACGTTGATGCTGGCCTCATGAACACACGTCGCGCTTTTCTTGGCAATCTCTCTGCTTTGGCATTTACGGCTCCGTTGATGGCGGAAACGCCGAAAGCGAAGAACAAGATCTGCTTTTTCACGAAGCACCTCATCGGCCTGGGCTATGACGACATCGCCAGCCTGGGCGCAGAGATGGGCGTGGACGGCATCGAGGCACCGATTCGTCCGAAGTCCGGGCACATCACGCCGGAGCAGGTGGTGGATGAGTTGCCGAAATTTGTCGAAGCGCTCAAAAAGCAGAACCTCGAAATGATGATCATGACCTCCGGCATCAACGAGGTGAGCGCGGAGCAGCGCACGGAGGAGGTGCTGCGCACGGCGGCGAAGCTGGGGGTGAAGCGTTTCCGCATGAACTACTTCAAGTATGACCTCAAGCAGCCGATCTGGGAGCAGCTCCAGGCCACACGCCCAAAGATCAAAGACCTCGTGGCTCTGTGCGCGGAAATCGGCATCCAGCCGATGTTTCAAAATCACAGCGGGCAGGATTACTTCGGCGCACCGGTGTGGGACATCTTCTCCATCATGCGGGAGTATCCGGCGGAGCAATTCAGCTTCGCCTTCGACATCCTACACGCCACCTGTGAGGGCGGGAAGTCGTGGCCGCTGGAGTTCAATCTCGTCAAAGACCACATCGGCGCGGCTTATTTCAAAGACTACACGTGGGAAGGCCGCAAGCTCGTCACCGTGCCGCTCGGCGAAGGCCAGGTGGACCCGGCATATGGCAAGATGCTCATGAAGACTGGCTACAGCGGCCCGATTTCCCTCCACGTCGAGTATCTAGAAGGCAATCCGAAGGACGCGGCGGTGCTCAAGGGCTTCCGCGAGGCGCATCTGCGGGATATGAAAACGCTGAAGGGGTGGCTGGGGTGGGCGTGAGCTTTACTTCTCCTTCGTGGCATCGAAGCGCCACGGCCCCTCGCTCTTCTTGTACGCATCAGGATCTTTGGGTGGGAGATGCAATCCTCCGATGCCCCAGGAGATGCGGTAGTCGAAAGAGGTGATGCGCTGGCCGCCTCTGAAGGGTCCTTCAAAGTGAAACTGGATGTAACCGATGAAAGGCAGGTTCTTGGCGAAGAAATCAGGCTGTTTCTGCAAGATCCATTTCACCGCCGCCTCTTCGTCACTTCCCCAGGGCACATCCAATTTGTGATACTGCTGAATCAGCTCGTCATAACGGTTTCGTTCGATTTGGGGGACGTGCAGTCTGCCTGAAAACTCGGTGCCTTTGTCACCAGGCTTTGGCTCGGTGGTGTTTTGCAAAACCTGCCAGGATGACCAGTGCTTCTTGTCCGGGCTATAACGCACAAAAAGCTGCCCGCGCCAGACGCCTGATCGGAAGACCTGTGAAGCAGGGCAAATCGTTCCCACAAGCGTGACTCCCGCAGCAGGCCGCCATGCCGTTCCTGTCGCAATCGGAGCCGTGGTGAAAGAGCCGGCGTATTCCGATTTGGCATCTCCGTCCCACCCAAGCCCCTGCTTGGTCAAAGTCAGCTTGTCGGCAGGCTCTAAACTGACGCGCAGATCATCTTTGGACATTTTCGTGAAGTCGATGGACTGCGAATCCCCACCCTGAATGCTGCCATGGGCCCAAAAGCCGATGCAAAAAACCAGGAAGGAAATGATGACGAAACGCATGGTGCTGTTTTATGAAATTCCGCCACACCGGTCAAGACGTGTGTCGGGCAGGGTCATCGTAGGGTATAAACGATGGTTTCTCGGGCTTGCGCGGGCGGACATGCCTTCTACACTCGGCCTCCCCTTTCCCCCCAAACGCATGAGCACCCACGTCAAACTTTACATCCCTGGTCCCGTCGAAGTTTCCCCTGACACCTACGCTGCGATGACGCAGCCGATGATCGGGCATCGCGGCAAGGGATTCCAGGATCTGTATGCCGAGATGCAACCGATGCTGCAGACGCTGTTTGGCACGAAGCAGCAGGTGTTTCTGAGCACGTCCTCGGCTTGGGGCGTGATGGAGGGCGCGATCCGCAATCTGGTGAAGAAAAAGGTGCTCAATTGCTGCAACGGGGCCTTCTCCGACAAGTGGCTGGACGTTTCCAAGCGCTGCGGCAAAGAAGCCGAGGCTTATCAAGTCGAGTGGGGCCAGCCGATCATGGCAGCAGAGATCGACAAACGTCTCGCCACGGGCGAATTCGACGCGGTGACCTTCATCCACAACGAAACCTCCACCGGCGTGCTCAGCCCCATCGCGGAGATCGCGGCGCTGAAGAAGAAATACCCAGAGGTGATGTTCATCACGGACTCGGTGTCTGGTTTCACGACGGTGCCGGTGAATTTCGATGAACTCGGCATCGACGTGCTGCTCACGGGCAGTCAGAAGGCCTTCGCGCTGCCTCCGGGCCTCGCGCTGTTCACGGCTTCCGAGGCGGCGATGGCACGCGCGGCGACGATCAATGACCGCGGCTACTATTTTGACTTCATCGAGTTCAAGGCGAACGGCGAGAAGAGCATGACGCCGAGCACGCCGTGTATTTCGCTGATCTACGGCCTGCGTCATCAGCTCAACAAGATCTTCGCCGAAGGCGTGGAGAACCGCTACGCGCGTCACGCCAAGCTCAACGGCATGGTGCATGAGTGGGTGCGCCGCAACGGCTTCGAATTCTTCGCGCCGGAAGGGTATCGCTCGATGTCGCTGACTTGCGTGGCAAACAACAAGGGTATCGACGTGGCGGCCTTCATCGGCCTGCTGAAGAAGAACCACAGCATGATCATCGACGGCGGTTACGGAAAGCTGAAGGGCAAGACCTTCCGCGTCTCGAACATGGGCGACGAATCCGAGGCGAGCATCAGCACGGTGATCGCCGCGCTGGATGACAGCCTGGCGAAGCTGTGATGCCTGCTTTTGGCGGATTAAATCGTGTGTGCGGTGAATCCGTGCACATTTTCAGACGTTCTACCCTCTGACATGGTCAAAACACTCCGCGCACTTCTCCCCCTCGTCATCTTGGCCGCTTGTGGCTGGTGGGGCTGGTGGCTGATCTCACACAAGCCGGAGATGAGGACCATGGAGACGCGTCCGGTGCTGGTGACGGTGGAGGGCATCACTTTGAAAAAGACGAGCTATCCGGTGCGCGTGGCTTCGCAGGGCGCGGTGCAGCCACGCACGCGCAGCACGCTGCTGCCAGAGGTAGCGGGTATGATCACGGAGGTGAGTCCGTCATTCCGCCCAGGTGGTTTTTTTGAGAAGGGCGAGGTGCTGATCAAACTGGACCCGGTGGACTATGAAACCGCTGTGACAACCGCCAAGGCAGCCGTGGCGCTGGCAAAGGTGACGCTGGTTGAAGAAGAAGCGAAGGCCGAGCAAGCGCTGGAGAATTGGAAGGTGCTGGGCCGTCAGGGCGCACCGGGAGAGCTCGTTTCACGCTCCCCCCAAGTAGCGCGGGCCAAGGCCGATCTGGCCGCCGCCGAGGCGCGGGTGGTCAAAGCGGAGCGTGATGCGCAGCGCACGGTGATTAAAGCGCCGTATGCCGGGCAGGTGCTGGAGCAGACCGTCGATGTGGGCCAATATGTGAGCCAGGGCACTACTTTGGGCCGCATTTTTGCCACGGATTTCGTCGAGGTGCGTCTGCCACTACCAGAACGTGAAAGTCAGCATGTGAAGCTGCCGGAGCGCTATCGCGACGCCAGTTCCACGCTGCCAGCAGCGAAGGTGAAGCTGCGCACGACGGCCGCAGGCAAGAGTGTAATCTGGGAGGGGCGGCTCGTGAGGGTGGAGAGCGCACTGGACGAAAGCACGCGCCAGACCACTGCCGTGGCACAGATCGACCATCCCTTTTCCAAACGTGCGGATGGTGCCCCGCCGCTGAAGATCGGCCAATTCATCGAAGCGGAGATCGAAGGCGAGGCGCTGAACGACGTCTTCGTCATCTCCCGCTCTGCCGTGCGCGCGGGCGATGAGATCATCTTGATCACGCCGCAAAACACGTTGAAGCGCATGTTTGTGGAGCCGGTCTTCGGCACCAGCCAGCACATTGTCGTCTCCGCCAATGCCGCCAAGGCTCCTAAACAAGGTGACGTGCTCTGCCTCACACCGATCCCCTTCCCTGCGGACGGAGCGCGGGTGAATCCCGTCATCGACGGAATGCCACCGAGCGAAAAAGTGGCCGATCAGAAAAAGCCGGAGAAGAAATCCGCGATGCTGGTGCCAGAGGCGAAGCCGCTGCCCTGAAGGCAAGCCTTCAGGTTCTTCCAGGTGGTCTGCGCGGGCACTGCCTGCACGCCTCCGATCGGCACCACGGTGCCTGAACGGACCCACATGTGAATAGCCCCTACGCGGGCAAACTCTTCAAGCTGCCGCCTCAACGGCAGGCCTCGAACAGTGCGATTTCGCATTTGGAGTCAAAAACGAGACGCCGAAGACCGAATCACCGCCCAAGGCTGAGGACAAAAAGCCCTAATTCAGCACCTCCTGACGGGCAGCGCCCGGAAACCGGCAGTATTTGGTCTTGATTCACCCTTG
Organism: Verrucomicrobiaceae bacterium; assembly: GCA_021298725.1. Classification (GTDB taxonomy): domain Bacteria; phylum Verrucomicrobiota; class Verrucomicrobiia; order Verrucomicrobiales; family Verrucomicrobiaceae; genus Prosthecobacter. The sequence continues at coordinate 4,997 of JAJTDU010000068.1, forward strand.
ATCAGTGGAACTCTTGCCGCCCTCAAAACCGCAAACGACAACCGATCCAATCCATCATGGGCCAGCAACTCAATAAAATCGTCAAACGCCGCCGCCGCAAAAAGTACCTCGAACGCAAGAAGGCCCTCGTGAAGGCTGGAGTCTCTCGTAAAGCCCGTGCCGCCAAGGCCGAGCCGAAAGGCGTGAAAAAAGCCGCCACCAAGAAACCAGCCGCCAAAAAAGCTGCTACCGCTAAGCCAAAGGCCGCTGAAGTTGCCGCCGAAGTCGCTGTGGAAGCGACTGCTCCGGTGGAAACCGCCGTTGTGGAATAAGTTAGGCTGCTGCGAAAACCACGCCTTCAAACAACACCGTCCCGGCCATGCCGCGACGGTGTTTTGTTTTTCAAGGCAAGTTCAACGAAACCACGGACTGCCGAAGCCGGAACTCGATGACGAGGAGCCTGCGCCAAAGGCGTCATGATAGCCGCGCTCAAAGCTGGCGCGGTAACGCGGATCATAGCGCCCCACATGCGCCGCCGGATCAGCCACGCGACCACTGGTGCGGTCGCGCAGACCGTAGTCGTAACCCTGGTTGTAGGCTGGATCGCGTTGCGCTTGCGGCTGCTGCTGCGGAGGCAGCGGATTCACGGGTGCGCCCTGGCCTGGCCACTGCAAGCCGCCCGAGCTGCTTTGCTGTGACTGCGTGTAGCCTTGGCTGTAGCCGTCCTGGTAGGCCAGCGCTGTGTTGCGGTCGAAACGCGTGGTGTGGCGACCATGATTTTTCGCCTGGCGCTGCTGCGCGTCCATTTGCCCATCCTGCCAGCCACGCTCATAGGCCATGCGATTGAGGTCCGCACCGCGCTCCCGCATCTCCAGCCGCTGGTTCGGGTCTCCATACGGATACGCACCTAGTGGGCCTTGCATCATCGGGTCAAGGCATTGAGTTAGCAGCAGCGGCAGGCTCAGTGAGGCGAGAAGAGTGACTTTCATGTGAGATCAGCGTAAAAGCGCCGCCCTGCGCTGGCAAGAGCGCAAACTGCGGACTGCATGCCGCGTTTGTTTCCGCATGGCACTGCCGCTCCTGACCTTGAAATCCAACTGACAAACCGTCTGTCATCACCGTATTTCCTCCCATCATGTTCACTCGCTCAAATCTTCAGCGCCGCGCCTTCCTCGGCAAATCCTCACAAGGTCTCGGTGCCATCGCACTTGCTTCAATGCTCCAGCCCGCGCACGCGGCACCGATGCGCGGCGTGCTCGGCAAACTGCCGCTGCCGCAGAAGGCGAAGCGGGTGATCTGGCTGACGATGGCGGGCGGCCCCTCGCATCTGGAGACCTTTGATCCGAAACCAAAGCTGGCCGAGATGGATGGCAAGCCGATGCCGGAGTCGTTCACCAAGGGGCAGCAGCTAGCGCAGCTTCAAGGCAAGCCGCTGAACTGTTTCGGGCCGCAGCATAAGTTCGCGAAGTTTGGGAAGAACCAGATCGAGATTTGTGAGCTGTTTCCACACATTGGCAGCGTGATTGACGACATCTGCCTGATCCGCAGCATGACCACGGACGCGATCAATCATGATCCGGCGCACATGTTCATGAACACCGGCTCACAGATCGCGGGGCGTCCGAGCATGGGATCGTGGATCACGTACGGCCTCGGCACGGAGGCGGCGGATTTGCCAGGCTTCGTCGTGTTGACCTCACTCGGGCAAGGCGGTCAGAACCAGCCCATTGCCGCGCGGCAGTGGAGCAGCGGCTTTTTGCCCTCGAAGTATCAGGGCGTGCAGCTTCGCGCCAAAGGTGATCCGGTCTTGTATCTCACGAACCCGAACGGCGTCACGCGTGATCGCCAGGGAGCCGATGTGGCGGCCATCAATGCGCTGAACAAGCAGCACGACGCACTCGTGGATGATCCTGAGATCGCCACACGCATCGCGCAGTATGAAATGGCCTTCCAGATGCAGGCCAGCGTGCCGGATTTGATGGATGTGAGCGCTGAAGGAGCGAAAACCCTCGAACTCTACGGCTGCCAGCCTGGCGACGGCTCTTTTGCCTCGAACTGCCTCCTGGCGCGCCGTCTCGCCGAGCGTGGCACTCGTTTCATCCAACTCTATCACAAGGACTGGGACCATCACGGCGGGGTGAAGCTTGGCGTGGGACAGAAGGCGAAGGAAATCGACCGCGCTTGCATGGCTCTGATCACCGATCTCAAACAGCGCGGCATGCTGGATGAGACGCTCATCGTCTGGGCTGGCGAATTCGGCCGCACGCCGATGTCGCAAGGCGGCAGCGGACGCGATCACCACAACAAGGCCATGTCCGTGTGGCTGGCGGGTGCAGGAATCCAAGGTGGCATCGTCCACGGAGCCACCGATGACCTCGGCTACGCCGCCGAGGAGAAAATCACCACAGTGCATGACCTGCACGCCACGATGTTGCACCAACTCGGCATCAAGCACGACGCTTTCAGCTTCAAATTCCAGGGGCTGGATGCCAAACTCAGCGGCGTGGAAGGCGCGAAGGTGATCAAGGACATCCTCGCCTGAGATTCCGCCCCACGCAGCACCTCTCACCTCTGATTTTTAACTCGCCAGTCAAGGCACCGGCGGCTTCTTCATCGTGCGCGGCTTGTCGGTGTAAAAGACCATAGAAAGGCTGATGTTTTCTTTTTCACCCACGGACGTGCCGACGAGCGGGATGGGGACTTTGTACGGGAACTCGGGGCTGGGGGCGAAATCGCGGTCAAAGGCAAGCATGGGGCCGCGGATGATGAGATCACGCCATTCGGAGTAAGGACCGGTGTACAGGTCGGTGATGCGTTCCACCTTGGCGGAGACGGGCGTCATGACGAAGCCGGCCAACTTCGCTCCGCGTTCCTGCGCTTTGGCTTTCATGGTCTCGTAATCGACGCGCTGAACAGGGAGGTTCACGCAAGGCACATCGGCATACCAGGCGACGAAGGCGGGCGAGTCGGAGATGACGAACTCGTTCTTCTCCAGCAGCAAGCGCAGGATGTAGGCACGCTCGGGCAGAAAGGGCGGCCAGTGCGGCGGGATCTTGCTACCCATGGTGAGGCCGAATTTCATCAGCAGCGGCAGGTTCACCAGCAGAGGCAGCGCGGTGATGCCCAGCGCGGCCAGCGGAGCACCCCAGCGAGCCAGGAATTCGCCGGACACATGAAACCGCGACCACAGGACGACCAGCATCGCGGCCCCCAGGACGCTCATGGCCGGCATGAGCACGATGTAGAGAGCGTTGTCATCTTTCTCCACATTCGCCAAGCCGAGCAGGCCCATGCCAAGCGCCACGCAGAAGAAAACGAGCGCGAGCATCCAGCAGGCGGCGGCGGTTTCCGCTGTTTTAAAGCGGTGCAGCAGCGCGATGAAGAACAGGAGCGCGGGCACGACATAACCGAGATGCGCATACAGATGGGCAAGCTGATCTTGCCAGCTAAGACCGACATGCCGCAGCAGCTCATGCACCTGAATCAACGCCACGGAAGGGGTGAAATCACGCAGCAGCGAGTCCAGTGCCACGGTGGAGGACTGGGCCTGAAAGAGGGCGCGGATGCCGCCGAGCGGCTCACCACAGAGCTGTGTGTTCCACCAGCCCCACGCGACCAGCGCCAGCAGCGGGAACAGTGCCACCACGAGCGCACCCGCCTTGCCACCCGGCAAAAAAACCGCTACCCCGATGATGATGCCTAGCACGATCCACAGCGCCATCCAGTGCGTGAGCACCATCAGGGCGCAGACAGCCCCCAACACTGCCAGTGGCGCGAAGATGCCGCGATTTTCCGCCGCACGGCACGAGGCTGAGGCATACAGGCGGAATGCCAGCGCAAACAGAGGCAGCAGCAGCGCCCGTGGTGATCCGCTGACCATCAGCTCCCACGCCGGATGGCACACCAGCAACGCCAGCGCCGCGATGCTGGCCACATGCTCGTCAAAGAGCCGCCGCGCTGCGCCATGAGTGAAAAAAATCGTCAGCAGATACCAGGTGACTCCGAAGCTGGCGACCACACGGTCCAGTAAATAAATGGCACCACCTGCCTGCGGGTCATAGACCTGCCAAGGCTGCAGCATGCGAAATACCGCCGACCACAGCAGCGGCTGCAGCGGTGGCTGGACGGTCTCTGGCATCGCGGTAGGCGAGGGCTGGAGCGCCGCCTTTTCCATCTGCGCCCACGCGTAAGGCTGCGTGACGAGCGTTTGATACGAACCCGTGCGTGAGATCTGCCGCGCTAGCTGCGCCTGATTCATGCCCTCCACGCTGCTGAGGCCGCGAAATGTCACAAACACATGCAGCAGGGCCATGACAATTGCGGCGACGTAAAAAACCAATCGTGGCAGCGCACCAGGACCAGAGGATTGTGGGGACGGCATGATCTCATCATTCCACACTCAAGCCGGACGTGCCAAGAACGTTCTCGTGTTACCCATGCGACTCGAAGAGCACCCCCGCGCAGTCCTTGCGCCCCTCGGGCGCGGCACAGCGCCAGTGCCAGCGCACCGTCGGTTTCACAAAAGACCCCAGGTCTCCGTCCAGGATGCGAAACTGCGCCAGCAATTCGCCGCCCTCTCGCACATTGAGCGAACGCGCCGCCACCTTGCCGGAAAGCGTGCCGCCAGGCTCCAGCGACACCGGCCCCTCGCACACAAAATTTCCGCTAGCATGGCCGCAAACATGGAGTGACCGCGCCCGCACCTCCTGCAAAAAAGTCACCTCACAGCCGCGTGCCACCTCCAGGCGATCACACACGACGAAATCAGCGATGAGCCCGTCCGTGTCGATGGTGCGCGATGGCAGCTCCAGCACCTGCTGCTCCACGCGCTTGAGCTTTTGAGTGCAGCAGGGGCACGAAGGTGTGGAAAAATCCCCCGCTGTCGTCACCAAGAAGAGAAAATGGCTTTTGTCGCGTGGCAGGGCGCGCAGCGCAGCATCCAGAGCCATGGCATCCACCGCTTCGATGCGAAACTCCTGCGCCTGGCGCAACGCGGCCGGGCTGAATCCTGCCGGAGAGATCAAAATACCGCGCAGGTCACGCGCCGTGCACACCTCCTGGGCAAAACGCGTCACCGTGTCTGCCGTGGCTCCCCATTCGTTCCAGGGAGCGATCTTCACCAACGCACGAAGCGGCTTGGACGACTTCGGCTGCTCGATCATGCCAAAATGCACCGAGCCATCTGGCAGCACACGTGATCCCGCCAGCTCACAGCCCGCCCC
>JAJTDU010000068.1:10207-13605 GCA_021298725.1 Verrucomicrobiaceae bacterium
TCCAGGCTGGCGATCAGCTCCGGCGACCAGCCGTCCAACCGGTCCGCGCCTCCCTGCGGCTGACTCGCGAAGCCGGCTTCTTTGAGCGTGGCGAAAGGATCGAGCATGGGCTGAATGACTGGAAGCTAGAGGCTGGTTGCTGGATGGAGAGTCATGAGCGGCACCAAAGCCGCAACCATCCAATTATCCACCACTCCATTCAGCCAGCATCTTGCTTCCAGGATCGAGCATCCAGTGATCCAGCTTGCCGCATCTCCAAAACCCTGTTTCTTCCGCGCCTCATGTCCAAGGCAGCGAAACACGAAGAAACCAAGTTTTTTACCACCGGCACATCTCAAGACCCGTTCGTCTTTGCCTCCGGTGACGCGCTGCCGGACATCACCGTCGCCTACGAGACCTACGGCAAGCTCAACGCCGACGGCAGCAATGCCATCCTGCTGTTCCACGCTCTTTCCGGTAGCCAACACGCCGCCGGAGTGAACACCGCCGTACCGCAAACCGACGAACGCTGGACGAAAGACATCCACCACGGCTGGTGGGATCTCTTCATCGGCCCGGACAAGGCGCTGGACACGAAGCGCTACTTCATCATCTGCGCGAACTACCTCGGTGGTTGCTACGGCTCCAGCGGCCCCGCCTCCATCAATCCCGCCACCGGCAAACCCTACGCCGGCAGCTTTCCGCCGGTGCGCACCAGCGATGTGGTGCAGTCACAGCTCGCCCTGCTCGATCATCTCGGCATCCAGAAACTTCACGCCGTGATCGGTGCGTCCGTCGGCGGCCTTTTGGCGATCAATCTGGCCACCCTGCACCCGGAGCGTGTGAAAATCGTCGTCCCGATCGCCAGCGGCTGACGCACCACCGTTCTGACACGCCTGACCTTGTTTGAGCAGGCGCCCGGCAGGACTTGAAGCAAGGCGGCGACACGCTCTCCTGGTACCGCGTGCAGCACAACGTGGAGAGCTACATGCTCCACCAAGGCAAAAAATTTGTGAAGCGCTTCGATGCGAACACCTACCTGCGCATCGCCGACATGTGGCTGCGTTTTGACCCCCTACGAGACGCGGGCGTCTCATCGTACACCGAGCTGTTCGCCCGCAGCGCTGCCGCCGGGCAGCACTACCTCGTCTTCAGCATCGACAGCGACTTTTGCTTCTACCCGGAGGAGCAGGCCGAACTCGTCAGCCATCTGGAGAAAGCCGAGGTCTCCAACATGCACATCACCGTGCATTCGGACAAAGGCCACGACTCCTTCCTCCTTGAACCCCAGCTCTACACTCCGCACCTCGCCTTCACCCTCGAAGGTCGCTGGAACAAAGCCTCGGTGGACCGCACGGTGCCGGAGGTGGAGTGAAAGATACGCTATTGAAGTTGTGCGGTGGATGGCTGGCTTTTAGTTTGATGGCTCCTGCTGCATGACTTTCAACCGCTCCAACCTCTGCTGGCTGGCCCTGGGCCTGATCACGGCGGGCTATCTGCTCTTTTGGGCGCTGCTGCTGGGGGCCACGGCGACTTACAGCACGCCGGAATCGTGGCTGCAGGTGCTGATGTCGCCAGAAATCCGACATGCGACGTGGCTGAGTCTGGTGACGTGCTCGCTGGCGGCAGGATTCGCGCTGCTGCTGGCGGTGCCGGTGGGGTATCTGATGTCCCGCCGGGAGTTTTGCGGCAAATCCTGGCTGGATGCGGCGCTGGACATCCCGATCATCCTGCCGCCACTGGTGGTGGGGCTGTGCTTGCTGATCTTTTTCCAAACGCGCATCGGCAAGGCCATCGAGATGGCGATTCCCTTCACCTATCAGCTCAGCGGTGTGGTGCTGGCCCAGTTCGTGGTGGCAGCAGCGTTTGCGATCCGTACGATGCGCGGGACGTTTCAGCATCTCTCGGCACGGCCTGAGGATGTGGCGCTGACCCTGTGCTGCACGCGATTTCAAGCGCTATGGCATGTGGCGCTGCCGGCGGCGCGGCGCGGCATGGTCGCGGCGTTCTGCATCGCCTGGGCGCGGAGTTTGGGCGAGTTCGGGCCGATCCTGGTCTTCGCCGGGGCCACGCGCATGAAGACGGAAGTGCTGCCGACGACGGTGTGGCTGGAACTCAGCGTGGGAAATCTCGAAGCCGCCGTGGCGGTGAGTTTGTTCATGGTGGCGCTGGCGGTGCTAGTGCTGGTGGCGGTGCGGGCGACGGGAGAAAAAGTATGATTCAGCTCGATCACATCACCTGGAAGACCGGCGACCGCGTGATCCTCGCGGATGTGACCATCGCCATTCCGGCGAACACGTATGCGGTGCTCATGGGATCGACCGGCTGCGGCAAAACCACGCTGCTGGAGATCCTCTGTGGGCTGCGGAGTCCGACTTCGGGGCGCGTGCTGCTGGATGGCGTGGATGTGACGGACCTGGAGCCGCGTGCGCGCGGCATTGGCTATGTGCCGCAGGACTTGGCACTGTTTCCCGGCCTGCGCGTGCGGGAGCAGATCGGATTTGCCCCGAAACTGCGCGGAGTGCCGCCGGAGGAGCTGAATCAACGTGTGAACCGCCTCGCCGAGCAGTTTGGCATCGCCCCGCTGCTGGATCGTTTGCCCGACTTGCTCTCCGGTGGCGAAAAGCAGCGCGTGGCTCTGGCCCGTGCTCTGGCGGCGCAGCCGAAGCTGCTGCTGCTCGACGAACCGCTCTCCGCGCTGGATGAAAGCATGCGGGCGGAGGCCGTTTCGCTGCTCCAGCGCGTGCAGTCCGAGCATTCGCTCACCGTGTTGCACGTTACCCATTCCAGCAGCGAGGCAGCGGCTCTGGGGCACCTGCATCTGCGGATGAATGGCGGGCAGCTAGAGGTTGAAACCAAGGCATGATTTTCAGCGTGTGCTTGGATTCTGCCAGAAGCCGCGTTTAATGTGCACCAAAACTCCCCCGCATGGATTGGAATGAATGGCAGCGCGTGCTGAAGTGGCGCGCCCTCGAAGAAGGCGACGCCGATGGCGTTCTCGTCAACGCGGAGCGTCGGCGCGAGGCCACGGCGCACACGCGGGCCGGTCTGGCCTCCGAGGAGATCAAGGGCGACTCATTGGACGAGCGCTCGGAGTCGTTTCTGGACAAACGGGCCGAGTGGCTAGAGCGCGAGGCCATCGGCTGGCGTGGTGAGTTGATCCGTGTGCTGACGCTGCTGCGCGTGCCACAGGGCCGCTGGGCCTGGGCAGTGGCGGGCTGGGGGATAGCGCTGGTCGCGGGCTACGGGTTCACCGATCTGGGACAATCGAGCGAGTTTAACCTACTGGCGTTGCCGCTGGTCGGTCTGCTGGCCTGGAACGCGGTGGTGATCGTGCTCGGGGTGTTTTTTGAGCTGATGCCTGCCGCACCACTGGCAGGACACGGCGGCTGGCTGGCGGACTGTTTGACGCATGGCAT
>JAJTDU010000069.1 GCA_021298725.1 Verrucomicrobiaceae bacterium
ACATCGTAGTCGCCGAGGTTCTTTTTCTCGACGGTGTCAAAAGTCTCCGCGTTGAAGCCGCGCTGCTTGTAGAAATTGACCGCGTTCACGCCCTTGAGGCCCACGCGCGGCTTCTCCTTGTTGCCCGCCCACTTCACGCAGTTCTCCATGAGCTTCGCGTGATCTCCCCCTTCACCGCCACTGAGGTAGCTGTTATGCCCAAAGAGAATGAATCGCCCTTTTTGATAAGCTGCGGCAGCCGCGACCGCGATCTCGACACCGTCCTTGTCCGGTGCCGACAAAATCGGAAACGCGATCTGGCCCCAAATACCGACCGGCCCCGGCGCACCCGCCTTCGGCACCGATTTGACGCCTTCGAGGATTTTGGCGCGTTCCGCGTTCACGAGTGCAGGCGGCATCTGCGCCTGAGCGATGGCGCAAAACAGGAGAGAGAGGAAAATGGTTGGCTTCATGGTTGGTTAGAAAAAGTGCTCAGCGGTAAATCACGACGAGAAACACCAACGCGTCGGCCATGCCGGTGTTCACGATGGCGTGAGGCACGTCGGCGCGGTAAGTGCCGGAGTCGCCTTGGGTGAGTTCGTCGGTGTCCTGGTCGGATTCGATGCGCACGCTGCCTTCTTCGACGGTCAAAAACTCGCGCGTGCCTTCAAAGTGCGGTTGCGAGCGCAACGCACCGCCGGGGCGAAGGCGGACTTCGTAAAACTCGACATCCTTCTCCAGATTCAGCGGCGAAAGCGTGCGGATCTCGTGCTGCTTGTCGCTACGGAAGACCTGGGCGCGGTCGCTGGCGCGAATCACCTGAATTTTCGACGCACTGGCCTCCGCGCTCTCGATCAGCTCCTGCAACGTCAGCCCAAAGGCTCGGGCGATGCGAAACGTGACGGTCAGCGTCGGATTCGCCTTCTCGCGCTCGATTTCGCTGAGCATCGACCGGCTCACGCCGCTGACACTGGCGAGTTCTTCGAGCGACCAGCCGCGATCTCCCCGCAGCTTCTTCACACGCTTGCCGAGGTTCTCATTGATGGCCTCGGGGCTGGCATCCGCAGGAGTGGTCTTGGGTTTGGCGGGCATGAATGTCGGTATAACGGACACCCATCTTGTAAATTAGAATTTTAATCACATGCTCAAATCATGATGCGTTGATATGAAGGTTGACCTCCCCAGCGACGAGGCTAGTTTCGACCATGCCTTCCCGCCCCAATTGCCGCACTGAACTCGAAGCCGCCATGCGCCAGCGTATCCTCGTCATCGACGGGGCCATGGGGACGACCATCCGCGGTTACAAGGACAAAGGCGTGCTCGACGAGGCCTCGGCGCGTGGTGAGCGCTTCCGCGACAACGAAAAGGACATCCTGAACAACGGGGACATCCTCTCGATCACCCGCCCAGACATCATTGAAGACATCCATCGCCGCTTCCTGGAAGCCGGGGCGGACATCATCGAGACGAACACGTTTTCGGCCACGAGCATCGCGCAGAGCGAGTTCTTCGTGGAAGATCCGCGTGAGAAAGGCGGGCGCAAAGATCCCGAGTTCTTCCAGAAGATCATCGACGATAAGTTCCTCAACGACCTCGCCTGGGAGATCAATTTTAACTCGGCCCAGCAGTGCCGGAAGTGGGCGGACCAGATCGCTGACAAGACCGGCCGCAAACGTTATGTCGCTGGCGCGGTGGGTCCGCTGACGGTGTCGCTTTCGCAGTTCCCCGACCTCACGGACTTGAGCTTCCGCTACGTCACTTTTGATCAGGTAAAGACGGCCTACGCGCATCAAATCCGTGCGCTGATCGCCGGTGGTGTCGATACGCTGATGGTGGAGACGATTTTCGACTCGCTCAATGCCAAGGCCGCGCTGGTGGCGATCTGCGAAGTGTTTGAAGCCGATGGCGTCGAGCTGCCGATCCAGATTTCCGCCGCTGTCGGCCCGGGTGGTGAGACGATGATCTCGGGACAGATCACCGAGGCTTATCTCAACGCGATGCGGCATGTGAAGCCTCTTTCCATCGGTCTGAACTGCTCGCTCGGGCCAGACAAAATGCGCCCGTTCCTCGAAGAACTGGCGACCAAGGCGGATTGTTTTGTGTCAGCCTATCCGAACGCCGGCATGCCGAATCCGCTCGCACCGACGGGCTTCGATCTGCTGCCGCCAGACATGGCCGGATACGCCACGGACTTCGCCAAGTCGGGCTTCGTGAACATCATGGGCGGCTGCTGCGGCAACACCCCGGAGCACATCGCCGCCATCGCAAAAGCGGTGGAAGGCCTGGAGCCGCGCCATGTGCCGACGCCGGAGCCGATCATGCGTTTGAGTGGCTCGCAGCCTTACAATCACACGAAGGAGGCGAACTACCTCATGATCGGCGAGCGCACGAACGTCGCCGGTTCCCCGAAGTTCGCGAAGCTGATCAAGGAAGGCCAATTCGAGGAGGCCGTGGCCATTGCCCGCCAGCAGGTCGAGAACGGCGCGAACGTCATCGACATCTGCATGGACGAAGGCCTCATCGACGGCGTGCCGACGATGACGAAATTCCTCAACCTGCTGCAAACCGAGCCGGAAGTCGCCAAGGTGCCGTTCATGGTCGATTCCTCGAAGTGGGAGATCATCGAAGCAGGCCTGAAGATGCTGCAAGGCAAGGGCATCGCGAATTCCATCTCGCTCAAGGAAGGTGAAGAAGCCTTCAAGGAACGTGCGACCACCATCAAGCGCTATGGCGCGGCCACCGTCGTCATGGCCTTCGATGAAAACGGCCAGGCAGCGACTTATGATGAGAAGATCCGCATCTGCGAGCGCGCCTATCGCATCCTCGTGGATGAAGTGGGCTTCCCACCGGAAGACATCATTTTTGACCCGAACATCCTCACCGTCGCGACGGGGATGGAGGAGCACAACAACTACGCACTCGACTTCATCAACGCCACGCGCTGGATCAAACATCATCTGCCCGGTGCAAAGGTTAGCGGCGGCGTTTCAAACATCAGCTTCAGCTTCCGCGGCAACAACAAGGTGCGCGAGGCGATGCACAGCGCCTTCCTTTATCATGCCATCAAAGCAGGCATGGACATGGGCATCGTGAATGCTGGGATGCTCGAAGTGTATGAGGAGATTCCGCCGGAACTGCTCGTTAAAGTCGAAGACGTGCTGCTGAATCGTCGGCCCGATGCGACGGAAATTCTCGTGGATTACGCCGAGCAGTTCAAAGGCCAGGGCGGTGGCAAGAAGATCGAAGCCGACCTCCAATGGCGCGACGCACCCGTCGAGAAGCGTCTCGAACACGCACTGCTCAAAGGCATCACCGATTTCATCGCTGTCGATACGCAGGAGGCGCTCGACAAACTCGGCAAACCACTGCTCGTCATCGAAGGCCCGCTCATGGACGGCATGAGCGTCGTCGGCGACCTCTTCGGCGCTGGCAAAATGTTCCTCCCGCAGGTCGTGAAAAGCGCCCGCGTGATGAAGCAAAGCGTCGCGTATTTACAGCCCTTCATGGAGGAGGAAAAGCTCGCAAATCCTGCCCAACGCAGCGCGGGCAAGATCATCATGGCCACGGTGAAGGGTGACGTGCATGACATTGGCAAGAACATCGTCGGCGTGGTGCTGGCCTGCAATGGCTTTGAAGTCACCGACCTCGGCGTCATGGTGCCTTGCGATAAGATTCTGGCCGCCGCCGTCGAGAAAGGCGCGGACGTCATCGGCCTGAGCGGACTGATCACGCCTTCACTGGATGAAATGGTCCACGTCGCCTCTGAAATGGAGCGCCGAGGCATGAAGATCCCGCTTTTGGTTGGTGGAGCCACGACCAGTGCCGCCCACACGGCCATCAAGATCGCGCCGCATTACTCCGGGACGATCGTGCATGTGCTCGATGCCTCCCGCAGTGTGCCCGTGACAACGTCGCTCATCAGTGAAGACAACAAAGCTGCCTACATCGCCGAAAATGAGGCGCGTCATGTGCGACTGCGTGAAGAATATGGCAAGAAGAAGGAGCGTCAGCTTCTGAGTCTCGCCGAGTCACGCGAGCAAGCCTTCAAGTGCGACTGGAGCAGCCAAGAGATCGCGAAGCCGAGCTTCCTTGGCACCAAGACCTTCGAAGGCACCGACCTGGTCCCCACACTACGCGAATACATCGAGTGGTCGCCCTTCTTCCACTCCTGGGAACTGCGTGGCCGCTGGATCACCGCGGAAGGCCGTTTCTCTTCCTCTCACGAAGACGCGGAGATGAAAGTGAAGGCAGAAGAAGAAGCCGTGAAGCTCTTCAAGAGCGCCAACGATCTGCTCGACCGCGTCATCGCCGAGAAACGCTTCACCCCGCGTGGCGTCTGCGGCTTCTTCCCGGCCAACACCATCGGCGACGACATCGAAGTCTATACCGATGACACCCGCAGCAGTGTGCAAACAATCTTCCACACCCTGCGCCAGCAGGTGATCAAGAAGGACACGCCGAACTACGCCCTCAGCGACTACATCGCTCCAAAGGACAGCGGACGTGCCGACTACATCGGCGGATTTACCGTCGGCATCCACGGTGCGGATGACTTCGCGCATGAGTTCGAGAACACACACGATCCTTTCAGCGCCATCATCGTCAAAGCCCTCGCTGACCGCCTTGCCGAAGCCTTTGCTGAATACCTGCACAAGGAAGCGCGTGTCGCCTGGAATTATGAGAAGCCTACGGACTTCACGAAAGAGGACTTGGTCAAAGAGCGCTATCGCGGCATCCGCCCGGCTCCTGGCTATCCCTCCCAGCCCGACCACACGGAGAAGCCCATCCTCTTCGATCTACTGGATGCCCCGGCCAAAACGGGCGTCGAACTCACCGAAAGCATGGCCATGCATCCCGGCAGCGCCGTCAGCGGCCTCTACTTCAGCCATCCCGAGGTGCATTACTTCGGCATCAGTGTCCTGGCGAAGGACCAAGTCGAAGACTACGCGAAGCGCAAAGGCCAGACGATTGAAGAAGCCGAGAAGTGGCTCGGTCCTTGGCTCGGCTATTGACCAGGCTGCGCCTCAGTTTCCGAACAAAGCCCGGCGCTTCGGCAGCGGTGCTGGCGTCGCCTGAACTGGGTTGCCGCCAATTTTTTGAGCCTCGCGCAGTTCCGCGGCCGTGGGCGGTCGGCGTTCATCCTTGTTACCTCCGCCAAAGATGCGTGGCGCCCATTGCGTGTTGCCGATGGTGCCCGAGCCTTGGTAGCCAAGCAGTTTGGTGACAGGAAAAAACACTAGGCCAGTGAGTCCACGCACACTCACTTCAGCGGTGAAGTCAATGTCATCGCGAATGAAGTCGATGTTACCATTGCTGAGGATACGGAAAGAGCTGGTGAGCGCTTCAACATCTTTCGTGACGATGAAGCCGTCTGAAACTTCGTAAGTGCATTTAGCCTCCTTGGCGATGTTGTAACCTTTGATAGGCGCGGGCAGCAGTGCCCCGATGACAGGAGTCAGCGGCCCAAGCACAGGCAGTGCGAGGAGGTTGCCATTGAGAATGAAGAGGACACCACCGCCTTTCAGCGCCCGCCAGTCATCCATGCGACCGGTGAATTTGAAATGACCACTGATGTCCCCAATGCTCTCGTCTCCAGGCGAATACACCTGGGCGAAGCGCTGGAAGCTGAGCGCGTTCATGCGAATCTCCCCCTCATAGCTCTCAGGGTTGCGGTTCTCATTGAAAGATCCTTTCATGGTGACGCCGCCGCCGAGCACGCGGGCGGCGACATCGAAGGCGGCGATTCCCTCACGGTTCCGCACCACCGTGCGCACGTCTTCAAAGGGCAGCTTCTCGCCAAACACCTCATAGGGGAATCGTCCCGCGTCCACGTTCACGTCGTAATGCCGGATGCCCGGCGCGAGATCGACCGCGCCCTTCGCGCGGAAGGTTTCTTCAAACAGCCGCCCGTTGACATCGAAGTTCAACATATCTCCCAGAATGCGGACATCCCCATGAGGTGCGCTGATGGTATAATCCTCATCCCACAACACATAATGCGCCACTCCCAGCGGATTTTTGAAAGTGACGCGGTAGTCGTTGAACTGCGGGTTGTTTCTAAAGCCCACCGTGCCGTTCACATGGACCACGGTGCCGGAAGAAAGCCGCAGGATGCCTGAGGCGTCCGCCTCGGAGCGCACGTTCACCAATCGCAGCCACTTTTGATCGTCCTCATCATTCACAAAAACCATCTCAGCCTCAGCCGGACCGTCGGCGCGGCGTGCGCGAACATTGGCGTAGTTTTGGATGTCCCCCAGAAGCGCGAGATCCATCTCCACGGACTCAAAGAACACCCCGTTGTAGCGAAAATTGCGCACCACCCCATGACCCGAACTGGGGCACTCCCGCAGATCGGTCGAGGCACCGGCGCAGGACATGCGCACATCGACGAACGAGGTCTCGTCAAAACTAAAGCGCTGAATGATTTCACGCGTCTTGGGCATGAGCACGAACGGCAGGAAAACCGTCGGCGGCATGCCGAGCCGCAGGTCATACTTAAAGCCCAGCGTTTGGTGGTTCATCAAATGCAGGGCCAAAGTGCCTGTTTTATGCTTCAGCATCACATCACGGGCGAAGAACCCCTCCGGTGCCACCCCGAGCTTCAGACTGAGGGATTCAAAGATCTCCCCGCGGCTGCCGAAGCGCCCGCAATCCAGGCGCCCCGTCACCTCCGCAGGCAGCATTCCCTCAGGCTTCGTTTTTCCGACGAATAAGCTGCCCTCAAGGGCCAGATGCGGAGCCTCGTAAAAAACCACCTCGTGAAGCTGATCATTGTCAAAAAACGCCCGCGCCAGACCCAGCAGATCCCCGCTCGATGTCAGCCGGAAACGCACACGGTCTGCTCCCATTTGCCAAGTGGCCGTGGCATCCAGTGAGCCGAGATGATCACGCAGGTGCAGCCGCTTCAGATCGATGAAGCCCCCCTCATACTCCGCCTCGGCCACGACCTCCCTCCAAACATAATCCCCAAAAGCCAGCGCCTGCGCCTGGATGGAAAGCTCCGCGCGGAGTTCCTGCGGCAGATCCAAATCGCCAGAGACCTTAACACTCAGGACCGGAGGAGCCGATGAACGGAAGCGGGCCATCCAGTCCAGTCCATGCTGGATCTTGACGCGGTGATCACGCATCAGGTTCAACCGTTGCATCGCACTTAGGTTAGACTTGTCAGGTTCTCCCACCTTGCTCTCCGGCAGCTTCAGCACCCCGCTGATCGAGATGCGCAGCCCAGCCAGCACGCCCTCCGCGTGCCTGATATCCATCCGGTTTTCATCCAGAAAGATCCGAGCGTTGAGGTCGCGCAACTCCACCACCGTAAAATCGGGCCGCTCGGGGTCCACCGGCAGCGCCAGCCCAGCCTGCACCAGCTCCAACGAGTCGATCTTCACCTGGCCTTCAAACAGCCGACCGTAATTGACCCCTAGGTTCATCCGGTCCACCGCTGCCACGAGGTACTGACGCGTGTCATCGTTGTAGATTTTCACCTCGCGCGCCACCAGACCGCCAAAAGGATTGATCGTCAGCGACGCGAATTCCAAATGCACCCCCAAACGCCGCAGCTCTCCCGTCACAAAGCCATGCCAGCGGTCACGGAATGAATCCGTGCTCACATAGACAGCTGTGGCCAGCAAAAAGCTGGTCATCACGAAAAGCAGAAATCGGCTCAGGAAGCGAAGCATGGACAGCACTCAACTTAAACAACGCATGCGCTCCCCACAAGCAGCAAGCCTCAGCGGTACTGCTCTGGCGCACCCACTGGCAGCAGCCCCAGCGGCGCGATCTGGCTGGCTCGCAGCTTTTCCGGCCCCACACTCGGCGCATCGGCCGCCAGATACACCGCGATTTGGATCAAACCCACACGGCCCTGCGGACTCGTGTCAAACAGCACCCCTTCCCCGCTCACCGCCTTGAATAACAGCGCCCCCTGTGCGCTTTTTTCCAGCGTTAGCATGCCACGCGGCTCGATTCGCAAACTGCCGCGTCGCCAAGAGGCATTCTTGCCCGTTTCCACATCCTTGCCGTCCACCCCCACACCGATCTCCAGCGGCATGGGCGTGCGATTCTTCAACACGAGGCGGTAGGATTGATTCGGCAGACCGGCGATGAACAGCACACCGCCGCAGAGGTGAGATTCGAGCCATTGACCTGTCGCCACGTCCTGCGCCGCCAGATCCAGTGTCCCATCTCCCATTCGGGCAAAACCGCGCTGCGTGTCCACCACGTCATCCTGCCGTTCCATGAGCCTGGAAAGCTGATCCGGCGCGGCGTACACCACACGGAGCACGCCATGCGGCGTCGTGGCAGACTGGGACGGACGCGCTGGCACGCCCTGGTGATACAGATTGGGGTCCTGTTGCCACGCAGGGTTAAATCCGCCCAGCCCACCTGCGCATGAGGTCAGCAGGCAGGTGACCGCCATGACTGTGATTTGGATGCCTGTGATGATCTTCCCGTCGTTCCCTGAGGTCATGCGTGATGCGCGCTGGTCTTGATTTGGAAAGTAACACGCACCAGGCCCGAGACTTCTTCCACCGAACGTCGCACCTCGCAGCCGAGCAGCCGCTCGATCATCTCGCACTCCAGCTCATCCACCATGTCATACCGCGCCGCCAGCGCTCGCAGGGGGCGGTGATGCTCCACGAGGCATAGGTGGCCATGTCCATCGGTCTCACAGGCGCTGAGGCAGCCGTCCGCACTGCGCAGCTTCGCCAGCAGCTTTGCGCGTTCCGCCACATCAGCCGCCTTGGCCAGCTTCGGGGCCAGGACCTCGGCCTTGGCCTGGAAGTAAGTGTACAGCAGCTTCGGCGGTGCCGTCTCGCCATACACCCGTTCCGCCGTGGTCAGCAGGTCCAGCGTCAGCGCCGGACCGCCACCGCCGTCAAAGAGAGCGTCAGCCTTCGGCGTCAGGCGGTAGAGTTTTTCCGGTCTTCCGGCACCTTTCGAGTGCCGCCAAGTGTCCAAAAAGCCCGCCTTTTCCAGATCCACGCAATGCTGCTTCACTCCCATGTAGCTCATCTTCATCCGCATGCTCAACTCCCGCACCGGCAGGCCAGTCGAGTGCTTCAGGTGGTGGACGATGTCCAGGACCGGCGTGTGCAGCATTTCACGGAGCAGAGCAAGCATACCCGCAGGATAGCGCGGCACATGCCATGCGCAACACCGCGCCCCGTCACCGCAACCAAGCAGAGGACTCAGCCGAGAGGAGACTTTCGCAGCCTTCGCAGCGAGAACATATCGCCTGATCAGGGCTTTGATGCACCAAGACAGATTCCATGCCGACAAGCTGGTGCAATCTTGACGTGGCAAGTGAGGCCCAGGCTACGGATTCACCACGTTCATCGGCGTCCCCGCCAAGAATGCTTTCAAGTTCGCGGCGGTGATGTCGATGAGGCGGGCGCGTGATTCGCGGCTCGCCCAGGCGACGTGGGGCGTGATGAGGCAGTTTTTCGCGCCAATGAGCGGATTGCCATCCTTCGGCGGTTCGACGGAGAGCACGTCGAGTCCGGCACCGGCGATGCGGCCTTCGTTCAACGCTAGGGCCAAAGCGACCTCATCCACAAGCGGTCCACGACCGGTGTTGATCAGGAAGGCCTCGCGCTTCATCAAGCCGAGCGTGCGTTCGCCGATGAGATGCTTCGTGGCATCGGTCAGCGGGCAGTGCAGGCTGACCACGTCCGACTGGCGGAATAAATCGTCGATCTCGGCAGCTTCGACGCCTGCGGGCGGCGCTTCCTTCCAAGTGCGTTTCGAGGCGAGCACCTTCATGCCAAAAGCGACGCCGATGCGTGCCACGGCGCTGCCGATTTCGCCATAGCCGATGATCCCCAGCGTGCGTCCGGCCAGCTCGATGATCGGATGATCCCAGTAAGCAAAATCGGGGCATTTCGTCCAGCCTCCCTGCTCCACGCTCTTCGCCGCATGGCCGACGTGATTCGTCAGCTCCAGCATCAGCGCGATCACATGCTGCGCAACGGCTGGAGTGCTGTAACCCGGCACATTCGTCACCACGATGCCGCGTTCCTTCGCAGCGACGACATCGACCACATTAAATCCCGTCGCCGTGACGCCGATGTATTTCAAATCCGGCAGCGCGACGATGATTTCCCGCGTCAGCGGAGCCTTGTTCGTGATCACCATCTCCGCTCCTGCACAACGGGCCACGGTTTCAGCCAGCGGCGTGCGCGGATGCACCTCGCAAGGAGCGATGGCTTCGAGCGGCTGCCAGGAAAGGTCGCCAGGGTTTGCGGTATGGGCGTCGAGTAGAACGATTTTCATGAGAGGGCATCATCGTTAGCCAAAAAAACAGAATTTTGGGAGAAAAAGTCATCACCTGACGATAATGCTGCCGCCATGCGCCCCACCCTGCTCTCCCTCCTCTCTTTCGTTTGCCTGTTTGCCTCCGGCGTCCTCGCCGATGACGTCAAACCGCTCAAAGTCCTCATGGTCTGCGGCGGCTGTTGCCACGACTACGAAAACCAAAAGCTGATCCTCAGCGAAGGCATCAGCGCCCGGGCCAATGTCGAGTTCACCGTCGTGCATGAGGAAGCACGCGTGAAGGACGACCGCACGCATCAGGTCAGCATCTACAAAGAAGCAGGCTGGGCAAAAAATTACGATGTGGTCGTTCATAATGAGTGCTTTGGAGCCGTGACTGATGTGGCGTTTGTCGATGGCATCGCCAAAGCGCACTTCGACGGCGTGCCTGCCGTGATGCTGCACTGCTCCACGCACAGCTATCGCGCCGCCAAGACCGACGAGTGGCGCAAATGCGTGGGCCAGACCTCCATGAGTCATGAGAAGAACCGCGACCTGAAAGTGCGTAACGTGGCCGCAGAGCATCCGATCATGAAGGCGTTCCCCAAAGAGTGGCTCAATCCGAAGGATGAACTCTACAAGAACGAAAAGCTCTGGGAGAACTTCGTGCCGCTGGCCACGGCCTACGGCGAGGACACCAAGAAAGACCACCACGTCATCTGGACGAACCACTATGGCGCGGGCCGCGTCTTCGGCACCACCCTTGGCCATGGCAATGCCACGATGCAGGACCCAGTGTACCTCGATCTCGTCGCCCGCGGTTTGCTCTGGACCTGCGGCAAGCTCGACGAGAATGGCAAGCCCCTTCCCGGTTACGAGGCGAAGCAGAAGTGAGACGCCGCACCAAAACGAAGCCGTAGCTTGAGGTTGAAGAGCCGATGCTTATGTTTTTTGGCATGAATACGACCCTGCTCGCTCTTTTCACCCTGGGTTCCTGCCGTGGTCGCGTGCAACGCGTCGGGCGCAGCATTGAGAACGCGGCGCGGTAAAACCTCGCCCGCATGCTCCCCCCTAGCACCATCTTGATTGTTGGCCCCACGGCTTCAGGCAAATCCGCGCTGGCGGCAGCCCTGGCGGAACAGCTCGGTGGGGAGATCGTCAATGCGGATGCCTTCCAGCTTTACGCGGGCATGGACATCCTGACGGCCAAACCCTCTACGGCCGAGATGGCACGCGTGCCACATCATCTCTACGGCGTACTGCCGCTCACCGAAGCCTGCGACGCGCAGCGATATCACTCGCTCGCTTTGCCGGTGATCGCGGACATCGCACAACGCGGCCATGTTCCCATCGTCGTCGGTGGCTCGGGGCTGTACCTCAAGGCGCTGACGCACGGCCTCTCTCCCCTGCCCGCCGCTTCTCCCAGGCTGCGCGAGCATTTCAAGCACCTCAGCCCTGATGAAAAAATCGTCTGGCTCATCCAGCGCGATCCCGAGGCCGCCACCACCGTGAACCTGCGCAATCCGCGCTACGTTGAGCGAGCGCTGGAAATCTGCCTGCTCACCGGACGCCCGCAGTCGGGCCTGCGGCGCTCCTTTGCGGAAAACGAGCCGCAGGTGAACGGCGTCATCCTCAACTGGAACCGTGAAACACTTTATGCACGCATCAATGAGCGCACCGTGGCCATGTTCGAGGCTGGATTGATCGCCGAAGTCGCCGCGCTTGGCGAACTCTCCCCCACCGCTGAAAAAGCCATCGGCATTCGTGAGGTGCGTGAGCATCTGGCAGGACGTGTATCACTCGCGGACACCCTCGCCGCCATCCAGCAGGCCACGCGGCATTACGCGAAGCGTCAGATCACTTGGTTTCGCCGGGAACGTTGCTTCCAAACGATTTGCCTCGATTCCCATCCGGCGGCACAATACGCGCACCACATCGCTCTCTCAGCACTCGCGATTCGTCATTCTGATTTCGTCCTTCCCCAATGCCCCCGCCCGTCCAGCCCGCCCTCCCAGTCTTCGTCAACTTAGGCCCCCGCAGCTACCTTGTGCAGGTGGGCCGCGACCTTTTGAAGACCCTCGGCGAGGAAGTGAACCAAAAGCTGCCGGACCGCGTGAAATGTGCCGTCGTCACGGACTCGAATGTCGGCCCTCTGTATGCTGAAACCGTGATCAAGAGCCTGCGGGCCGTCGGCAAGGAGCCGCATCTCATCACCGTGCCAGCCGGTGAATCTTCCAAGTCGCTCTCGTGGAGTGAATCCGTGCTCGGTGAGATGGTGCGCTTCGGTTTGGACCGCAAAAGCTTCCTCGTGGCCCTCGGCGGCGGTGTCATCGGCGATCTAGGCGGCTTCTGCGCCTCGATTTATCAACGCGGCATCCCCTACGTCCAGGTGCCGACGACCGTGCTCTCGCAGGTGGACAGCTCCGTCGGCGGCAAGACCGGCGTGAACCTGCCCGATGCCAAGAACATGGTCGGCTGCTTTCACCAGCCCGTTCACGTCATCGCCGATCTCGACACACTCAATTCGCTGCCCAAACGCGAGTGGAACGAGGGCTTCGCCGAGATCATCAAACACGCCTGCATCCGTGATGCCTCCATGTTCACCGCCATCCAAGACGTGGCCGAGGGCAAGGGAGACATCGTCGGCCTCATTCGTCGGAACATCGCCATCAAGGCTGCCATCGTCGAAGCTGACGAGTATGAAACCATCGGCACGCGGGCCTTGCTGAATTTCGGCCACACCCTCGGCCACGCGATTGAGGCCGCCGCCGGGTATGGCAAGCTGCTGCACGGCGAGGCCATCAGTCTCGGCCTACGCGCCGCCGCGTGGCTCTCCACCCAGATTGCCGAGCTCACCGCCGAGGATTACGAGCACATCGTGGCTCTGCTGAAGCTCTTCGACCTTCCCGTCCGCCTGCCGGATGACTTCGACACCGAGACCCTCATGCGGATCGCCCGCATGGACAAAAAATTCGAGAACGGCAAGATCCGCTTCGTGCTCCTGCGCAAGATCGGTGACGCCTACGTCAGCAAAGACGTGCTGGAAGGCCATCTGAAGCAGGCGCTGGATGAGTTGAGAAAGTGATCAACTCCAAACCTGAAACTTGAAACTGAGCGGATGCGCTTCCTGTCTCCCGCCAACCTTCACCTCCTCTGGCTTGCGCTGATCCCGCTGGCACTGTGGTTGTTCCGTCGGCAGGCGAAGCGGGTGCCGGTTTCGACGCTGCTGTTCTTCAAATCGCTCGCGCGTGAGCATCAGGAGTCCGCCTGGCTGCGGCGTCTCAAAAAATGGCTCTCGCTGCTGCTCACACTGCTGGTGCTGATCTTCGCCATCCTCGCCCTCTCACGTCCGAGCAGTGATCTTTCGGCCGACTCTCCCGGTGCAGTCGTCATTGTCGTCGATCACTCGGCCTCGATGGCCGCCAAGGATTCCCAAGGCCGCACTCGGCTCGATGAAGCCAAACGGCTGGTGAAGGAGCGCATCCGCTCGCTGCCAGATCAGGTCGTGCTTTCACTCATTTCCTTCGACGCACGTCCCCAGGTCTTGCTCTCCCGCAGCCGCAACCGCCGTGAGTGCCTGCGCTTGCTCGACGAACTGAACCCCGTGCCGATCGAGGGCAAAACCGAGGCCGCCTTGAATGTCGCCAAACGTCTCGCTGACCTCGAATCACGCTCCCGCATCTGGCTGGCCGCTGATTCGAGCATTGAGGAGGCTACGGTCGATTCGATTCCCGTCGCTCTCACCGAACCGCTCAACGTCGGCATCACCGGTTTTCAGATTCGTCACAGCCCGCTCGCACGCGATCGCTACGAGGCTTTTGTTAAAGTCAGCGCGGCTGCCAGCAACCCGGCAAAGACCACCTCCACACTCGAAATCACCCTCGCTGGCCGCATCGCCCAACTGCGCGAGCTTGAACTCGCTCCCGGCGAGTCCAGCGCGCTCATCCTACCGCTCGAAGCCCTGCGCGGCCAGCGTTTGGAGATGCGCTTGAAGACTGCCGGCGATTGTTTTGGCTGGGATGACGGACTGGCCGCGCCGCTGCCCAAAACGAAGCCCCTCAACGTCGCCTGGTTCGCTGAAAAGCCCGATCCTTTCACCGAACTCGCGCTTTCATCGCTCATCGAAGCGGGTCGCATCGACATGAAAAAGGGCGATCCCGCCGCATGGCCACCGAAGGAACTGCCGGATGTCTATGTCTTCGAAAACTGGCTCCCGCAAGAATGGCCAACGGATCGTCCGGTGATCGCGCTCACGCCTTTGACCAGCGCCGGCCCACTGCGAACACGCGTCATGCGTGGCGTGCCGCATGACAGCGTACGCGCTGTGCAGCCGGATCATCCCGTGCTCTTCCGCGCCAGCAGCAGCCGCATCGCCGTCACACAGACCACGGTGCTTGATCTGCCCGCGTCATTGGAGCCGCTGTGGATCGCAGGCACGGAGCCAGTGCTCGCCGCGGGTGAATTCAACGGCCAGCGTCTCGTCGTCACCGCCTTTTCGCCCGCGCAGTCTGAGCAACTCGCGTTGCTGCCCTCCTTCCCGCTCATTCTTGGCAACGCGCTTTACTGGTGCGCCGAGAACAGCGACGCCCTCGCCGACATGCGCACGCTGCACACCGGCGAGATGCTGCATGCCAGCAGCCTTGTGCAATGGCATGCCTGGGATGGCGACCGCTTCATCGAAATCTCCGACGATCCCGCCAATGGCTTGCTGGCACTTCAACGCATCGGCACCTGGGAATCCGGCCAGCGCAGCGGTGTCTGCGCCTTGAGCTCCGATGCGGAAACGGATCTCCCCAAACGCTCCAACGACGTTGCCCTCTCCACATCGCCCGCCGCCCCACTCATCACCGCCTCCGCCTTCAGCACCTGGCCGAAGCGTTTGATCTGGCTCGCACTTGCGCTGCTGCTGCTGGAGAGCTTGCTGTTTCATCGCAAAGCGGTGTATTGAAACATTATTCACAGCCGCAGAGTTTATTCACAGCTTTTAGGCGCTCAAAAATCCCACATCTTGTTACGGCTATCTTAACAAAGCCCAAGATAGGGTAAAAAAAAGGGTTCGGTCTTGCGGGGATGGCGTGTGGAATGGTTCAATCCTTCCCAGCCTTCATTCTCCCGGTCATTCGTCATTCATGGTGAAGTTGCGCATTCAGCACCGCACACCTCTGACTTCTCACCTCTCACGCCTCACTTTCTCACGCCATGTACCTGAAAAGCCTCACCCTTCACGGCTTCAAGTCTTTCGCCGACAAGACCCACTTTGAATTTCACAAAGGCGTCACTGGCATTGTGGGCCCGAACGGCTGCGGCAAGTCGAACGTGGTCGATGCCATCCGCTGGGTGCTCGGTGAAACGTCTGCCAAGGCGCTGCGTGGCGATGAGATGGCCGACGTCATCTTCAATGGCACCGATAAGCGCAAGCCCGTGGGGCTTGCCGAAGTCACGCTGACGATGGCGGACTGCGAGAAGTCGTTGAACGTCGATTTCAATGAGGTCGCTCTCACCCGCCGCGTGTTCCGCGATGGCCGCAGCGAATACCGCCTCAACAACACCGTCTGCCGACTCAAGGACATCCACGATCTCATCGCAGGCACCGGCATTGGTCGTGCCGCTTACTCGATCATGGCGCAGGGCCAGATCGACATGCTTCTCAGCTCGAAGCCCGAAGACCGACGCACCGTCTTTGAAGAAGCCGCTGGCATCACCAAGTTCAAGTCCCAGAAGCGGGAAGCGCTGCGCAAACTCGAATACACCGAGGCCAATCTGCTTCGCGTGGCCGACATCGTCGCCGAAGTGAAGCGTCAGATGGGCACCTTGCAGCGTCAGGCGGCCAAGGCGCGCCGTTATCAGACCTTGCTGGAGGACACTCGCCTGCTAGACACCCATCTCGCGCACAAGCAATACAGCGAGTTCAGCGGCGAGAAGTCCGAAGCCGAGACCCAGCTCCGCGTGATGGCGAACCAGATCGAAGAAT
>JAJTDU010000070.1 GCA_021298725.1 Verrucomicrobiaceae bacterium
GCCGAGCAGGGATTCGATCAAAACCTGGGCCTCAGTCTGGTTTTGGGCGTTCTTGAGTGCCGTGATTCGCGTCGTCTGGTGCAGCCGTAGCTTCTGGTCGCTGGTTTTGCCGAGAGCGGTGAGGAAGTTCGTGGTGTCGGTGTCCGATTCCTGCACATAGGTCTGTCCCGATTCCCACTGCAACTTCAGCTCCATCGGGGCGTCCTGGGCCATGGCGGTGCGTGAAAAGCAGACCAACAATAAGGCCAGGACGGAATGGGTGTGGCGGAGCATCTGGCGAGGTAAACCAGTGGGCCGGGGAATGCAACGTGACGCTCTGGTTCCGGCGGTTGGGCAGCCGCTGGCGGAAATCGAAGCCAGAGTTGGCACGCTTCCGGCTAAAACAAAGTTTTGCAAAAGGTTGGGCCAGGAAATTTCATCTTCCCACGGTTCTGATCGTTGCAATTCGTGAACTACACTACTAATTGCCGTTAACCATGAAAAAAGTCGAAGCGATCATCAAACCGTTCAAGCTTGAGGATGTGAAAGAAGCCCTTTCCGAAGTGGGAGTCGAGGGAATGACAGTTGTGGAGGTCAAGGGATTTGGCCGCCAGAAAGGTCATACCGAGATCTACCGCGGCAGTGAGTACACCGTCGATTTCCTCCCGAAGGTGAAGATTGAAGTCGTCGTGGACGACAGCCGTGCCGACACCGTGGTTGACGCCATTGTGAAAGCCGCCAACACGGGGAAAATCGGAGACGGCAAGGTCTTCGTCAGCGCCATTTTGGACGCCATCCGCATCCGCACGGGTGAGCGCGGCTCTGATGCTGTCGCCAGTAGCTAATTTTCCTTTTCCGTAGCAAACTCTTTTCATCACCCGCCCGTTGCCATGCAGCGGGCGGGTTTTTTTTGGTGACACATATGTCGCAAACGTCTGGCTTCACCCTATTGACATCCCCCCCGGCGCTCGCTCTAACTGGAGTCCCTTCATGATCTCCTTCCAAAAGATTTTCGGTAAAACAGACGTCTTTTATGACCTCCTCGAGGCCAGCGTAGGCCAGGCGCGGCAGAGCGTCCAAGCGCTGAACAAACTTCTTTCCCAGCCTGCGGATCCCTCTCAGACCATTGATTCCTTCGCAGCCACCCGCCGGGAGGACAAAAAAATCACCCAGCAGATCGACGAGGCGCTGTGCCGCACCTTTGTGACCGAGCTGGAGCGTGAGGACATTGAGGCGCTGGCCAACGCGCTTTACAAGATTCCCAAGACCGTGGAAAAAATCGCCGAGCGCGTACTGATCTCCCGCGAAAGGCTGGGCAGCGTCGATTTCTCCCGACAGATCAAGTTCATGGACACCGCAGTCGATGTCGTCGTGACCATCATCTCTGAACTGCGCAAAAAATTGCACCTGGAGCGGGTGAAGACCCTCAATGAAAAGATCCAACAGGTGGAGGGGGAAGCGGACAAGCTCATCCTGGAATGCCTGCGTGACCTTTACACCGGTCAGAAGGACGCGGTGCAAGTCATCATCCTCAAAGACCTATACGACCTCATGGAAAAGGTCGTGGACCGCTGCCGCGATGCTGGCAATGTGGTCGCCCACATCGTTCTGAAAAACTCCTGATCGGCAGCGCCCGCGCCCCATGACCTCCGCGCTCTTTCTGCTGCTCGTTGTCCTCCTCGTGGTGTATGCCTTCGAGTACATCAATGGCTTTCACGATACGGCCAACGCCATCGCCACCGTGGTCTCTACCAAGGTGCTCACCCCGCGCCAAGCGCTGCTGCTGGCGGCTAGCATGAATTTGGTCGGTGCGTTTTTCGGCCAGGCGGTCGCCAAAACCATCCACAGCGGCATTGTCGATGACAAAGTGGTCGCTGTGACCACGCTGACGGTATTTTGCGCGATGCTGGCTGGGATCATCTGGAATCTACTGACGTGGTGGTTTGGGATGCCTTCGAGCTCCACTCATGCGCTGGTGGGCGGGCTGATCGGCGCGAGTTTGGGGGCGGCGGGAGGCAACTGGAAGGTGCTCATTTGGTCACGCGTAAAGATCGACAAAGTGACGGGCAAGGAGAGCATGGAAGGCATTTATCACAAAGTCGTGGTGCCGATGATCAGCTCTCCGCTGCTAGGGCTGGTGGTGGGTTTCCTATTCATGGGTTTGCTGTTCTGGCTCATCCGCCACTGGCGTCCGCACAAGGTGAATACGGTGTTTGGCAGGCTCCAAATCATCAGTGCTGGCTACATGGGCTTCGGTCACGGCATGGCGGATGCTCAGAAGACGATGGGGGTGATCATGCTGACCCTGTTTGCTGCCACCCAAGCCGGTGAACTCAACAACCTGCCAACGTGGCTGAGTTTCCTCCAAGTTCCGGATAAGTCGGCCTCGATCCCCATCTGGATCGTCATGACCTGCGCCCTCACGATGGCCGCCGGCACCTACGCGGGCGGCTGGCGCATCATCAAGACTCTCGGCCACAAGATGGTCAAAATGAAGCCGGTGCATGGTTTTGCCGCTGAAACGACTGCCGCGACGATCCTGGCTGTTACCGGTTACCTGGGCATGCCGGTGAGCATCACCCACACCATCACCACCTCAATCATGGGTGTCGGTGCCGCCAAACGTTGGAATTCCGTCCGCTGGTCCCTCGTGGAGCGCATCATCTGGGCCTGGGTTTTGACCATCCCAGCCACGGCGGTGCTCGGCTACGGATCTTACTGGCTCATCACGGCGCTGCGCTGACTTCGGCCAGCGCTGCCCGCAGCGCCGCGACCATGCGCTCGATCTCATTCAGCGTGACACACAGCGGCGGCATCAGCACCAGCGTGTTGCCGATCGGGCGAGTCAGCAGGCCGTGTTTTCTCGCGGCGAGGCAGATTTTGGCCCCTACGGTCAAATCCGGCGAATCCACTGTCATCGCGGCGATCATGCCGCA
Organism: Verrucomicrobiaceae bacterium; assembly: GCA_021298725.1. GTDB lineage: Bacteria > Verrucomicrobiota > Verrucomicrobiia > Verrucomicrobiales > Verrucomicrobiaceae > Prosthecobacter. The sequence goes on from JAJTDU010000070.1 coordinate 2,916, forward strand.
CTGCCGGAAGCCTGGCAGACTCGCCATCAACTCACCCAAACGCGTGATTTTGGCCGGAAGCTGTTCCAGCACTCGATCCTCGCGAAAAACGCGCAGACTGGCCAGCGCCGCGGCGCAACCGAGCTGGCTGCCGGCGTAGCTGTGACCGTAGAAAAACGTGCGGCCTTCATGCGGTTCTCCGAGGAAGCCTTCAAACACGCGTTCGGAGGTCAAAGTGACCGCCAGTGGCAGATAACCGCCCGTCAGACCCTTCGCGAGGCAGAGGAAATCAGGAACCACGTCCTCGTGCTCACAGGCGAACATTCTGCCCGTTCGGCCAAAGCCGGTCATGACTTCATCGAGGATCAAAAACACGTCGTGAGCCTGACGCCATGCGTCCAGCGCCTTCAGCATGCCCTTCGGCCAGAGGCGCATGCCAGCGGCACCTTGGATGAGGGGCTCGATGATCACGGCGGCGATGGGGTCCGCATCCAGGGCCGCAAGCTCCTCAACAGACGACACCGTCACCACGCGGTAGCCGAAGTCATTGCCGCTGCCTTTGAAGAGTGGGATCCCGCCGAGACTGGCCGCGCCGAGTGTGTCGCCGTGATAGGCGCGATCAAAGGCGACCAGCGTGTCGCGCTGCGGTCTGCCGTTTTGCTTCCAGAATTGCAAAGCCATGCGCACGGCAGATTCGATGGCGGTGGAGCCATTGTCGGTGAAAAACGCTCGTGTCAGCCTGCCGCCGGGCACCAGATCCACGAGTTCTTTGGCCAATCGGATTGCGGGTTCATGGGTGAAACCGAGAAACGAGGTGTGCGCCACTTTGCCGAGCTGTGCCGTGATTGCGGCGTTGATCGCTGGGTGGTTATGGCCGTGCGCGTTCGTCCAGATCGAGGCATTGCCGTCGAGATACTCGTTGCCGAACTGATCCCGCAGCGTGCAGCCGTGCCCTTCCACCAGCATCAGTGGCGTGTGATCCTCTGCGCACCACTGCCGCATGGGTGTGAAAGGATGCCATAGATGGCGTTTTTCGAGGGAGATGAGGTCGGTCACGGCTAGGCGTGGGGATTAGCTGCTTGCGTTCTATTTACAAATCTTGTTTTTCCACCCAGGGGCGGTCGGTTCAAGTCAGCCCATTTGAGGCGTATCGCATCGAAAGCCAGTCATGACCACGCAACCCTTTCACCCTCAGCCACACCACCAGCCACAAACAGCGTGTTGTTTCCCGTGACGATGGTGGCCATGAGGGTGTGGTGGCTTTGAAGGTCATTCGCCGCGCACAGTTTCCCGCATGGTGGGAGGTGGATAAGGCTTACGCCCTGAAGCCATGGAGAGAGTGTTCTTCCAGCCAGAAGCTCTTCGGATGCGAACGCGTGGACTGCGGATGATCCAAGACCATCGTGCAGGCTTGAAAGCACGATACACCATGTCGCGTGACGCAAACTCGTCTCATTTCAGCCGTATGATAGGTCTCCATGCGCCTCTGCCTGCTGCTGCCGCTCACCCTGCCTCTTTTCTCCGCCGCCGCTGAGAAGATCGTCTTCAACCGTGACATTCGTCCGATCCTCTCGGACAAATGCTTTCATTGCCATGGACCGGATGAAAAGGAGCGCAAAAGTGGCCTGCGGCTAGATGTTCGCGACGCAGCGCTCAAACCTGCCGAGTCAGGGGCCGTCGCCATCGTCCCAGGCACACCGCAGCGGAGCGAACTCATCGCCCGCTGCTTCACCAGCAACGAGGACGACCTCATGCCGCCCTCGAAGATGGGCAAACCGCTCTCAGATCGCGAAAAAGCGCTGCTTCAGCAGTGGGTCGCCGAGGGGGCCGAGTACCAGGGCCACTGGGCTTTCATTTCTCCGGTCAAACCAGCCATCTCCGGCCCCAATGCCATCGACAGCCTCATCACCGCCCGCCTCGCTAAGGAAGGCCTCAAACCTTCACCCGAAGCGGACCGTGCCACGCTGATTCGACGCGTCTCGCTCGATCTGACCGGCTTGCCACCGACTCCGGCGGAGGTCGATGCCTTTGAAAAAGACCCAGAGCCAAACGCCTATGAAACGGTGGTGAACCGGCTGCTTCAGTCGCCACATTACGGCGAGCGCATGGCCATGCAGTGGCTCGATTTCGCCCGCTATGCCGACAGCCACGGCTTTCAGACGGACAGCAGCCGCAGCATGTGGCCGTGGCGCGAGTGGGTGATCCGTTCCTTCAATGAGAACAAGCCTTTCAATGAGTTCAACGGCGAAGGCGGCATCATCGGCGAGGAGTGGCGCATCGAGAACATCATCGACCGCGTCGAGACCACCGGCTTCACCTGGTTGGCGCTAAGCTTGAACTGCTGCCGCTGCCACGACCACAAATACGATCCCATCAGCCAGAAGGAGTTTTACCAGCTTTTTTCCTTCTTCAACAACACCACCGACCGCGGCACCATCACGGGCGGTTCAAATCGAGCCGGCGGCAACGAACCGCCGCTCGTCACCGTCACTGATCCAGCTTCACAGGCCAGACTGGCCTCGATCCAGCAGGAGATCGACACGGCAAAGCAGCAAGCCGCTGCCGCACGGAAAGACCTCGCCAAATTCATCGCCAACTGGGAGCCAGAGGCTTTGAAGAACCTCTCTCTGGCGCAAAATGCCTGGGTGCCGCTGCAACCCACACAAGTCGTCTCCAAACTTGCGGACAAAGGTGCGAAGCTCACACGCCAAGCAGACGGCTCGTATCTCGCCAGCGGACCGAACCCAGCCAACGACACCTACATCTTCGACGCGCCACTGCCGCCAAACGGCGTGACCGCCCTGATGCTCGAATGTCTCCCTGATCCTTCCTTGCCGAATCAAAGCCTGGGGCGCTACTCCAACGGCAACTTCGTGTTCACGGACTTCGATGTCTTCATCCAGAAGCCCGGCGGCAAGCCTGAGAAGCAGACCCTAGCCCGCGTAGCCGCTGATTACTCACAGAAGGGCTACGAGATCGACAAAGTGCTCAAGCGTGACAAGGGCAAAGGCTGGGCCATCGACGGCAACAGCAAGAAAGACCCGCGCCGCGCCATGTTTGTGCTCCAACAGCCGCTGTTAGCCCCGCAGGGCACAACCCTGATGCTGCGTCTGCGCCATGAGGCCATCGGCGGCCACAACATCGGCCGTTTCCGCATTTCGGCAGCCAGCACGCCTGCCGAAACGCTTAAACTCGATGGCGATACGCAACTTGCCGCTGTGAAAGGCATTCTCGACATCCCCGCAGCCAAACGCACGCCCCAGCAGAAGGCGGAGATCGAAAAATTCTTCACCGCCAACGTGGATAGCCCGATCAAACGCACCAACGACCTCGTGGTGGCGAAGCAGAAGTCACTGGAGGATGCCGAAGCCAAGCTGCCGAACGTCATGGTGATGGAGGAGATGCCCCAACCGCGTGACGCGTTCATCCTTGGTCGTGGCGAATACGACAAACCAACCGTCAAAGTCGGCATGGGCCTGCCCGCTGTGCTGCCTCCCTTGCCCCAAGGTGCGCCGCTCAATCGTCTGGGCCTTGCGCAGTGGCTAGTCGATCCTGCCAATCCACTCACGGCGCGAGTATGGGTCAATCGTGCGTGGGAAAAGTTCTTTGGCTACGGCTTGTGCAAGACCACCGAGAACCTCGGCTCGCAGGCCGAATACCCGGTGCATCCCGAATTGCTCGACTGGCTGGCGGTGGAGTTCATGCGCAGCGGCTGGGACATGAAGGCGCTGCAAAAACAGCTAGTCATGAGCCAGGCCTATTGAAAACCGGCTTCTCGCTCGTGGGCCGCGCTTTCGCCTCGCGGGTGAGCTGGTGCGCGATCAAGCACTCTCCTTGAGCGGCCTGCTCGTGCCAAAGATCGGCGGCGACAGCGTGCGGCCTTACATGCCGGAAGGTGTGTGGGACGAAACGAGCAAGTACGGCAACCTGCGCGGCTACAAGGCCGACGCTGGCGAAGGTTTGTATCGGCGCACGATGTACACCGTTTGGAAACGCACCGCCGCACCGCCCACGATGCTGCTCTTTGACTCCCCCTCTCGCGAACTCTGCACCGTGAAACGGTCCCGCACCAACACGCCGCTGCAAGCACTCGCGTTGTTGAATGAAGTCACCTTTGTCGAAGCTGCCCGCTCGTTGGCGCAGCGTCTCATGAAGGAAGGTGGCGCCACGTCTGAGTCGCGCATCGCCTATGGCTATCGCCTGGTCACCGCTCGCGCACCCGATGCCGATGCCAAGCGCATCCTGCTCGCAGGATTGAATCAGCGCCTCGCGGAATTCAAAGCCTCACCCGAAGCCGCCACCAAACTCATCACCACCGGTGCCTCGAAGCCCGACGCCTCGCTCAATCCATCTGAACTCGCCGCCTACACCCTGACGGCGAGCGTTCTGCTCAATCTGGACCGCACCATCACGCGGGATTGAGGAACATTGAAGTCGAACATTGAACGTCGAAGTCGAACATTGAACTCTGAATTGTTAAACACGCCCTCAACACCCGCCTCCCATGTCTGACCATTCAATGTTCAATGTTCAACATTCCTTGTTCAATGTTCAAGACCGGCTCAACCGCCGCGCCTTCCTCAAGCACAGCGGCCTCGCGCTCGGCTCCACCGCGCTGGCCACACAACTCGCTGCTGCGCCCACGCATTTCGCGCCGAAGGCAAAACGCATCATCTACCTGTTCCAAAGCGGTGCGCCCTCGCAGATGGACCTGTTTGATCCGAAGCCGCAGATGGAAAAACGGCGCGGCGAAGATCTGCCGGCGTCCATTCGTCAGGGCCAGCGGCTCACCGGCATGACTTCAGGCCAGAAGACGTTTCCGGTTGCTCCGTCGATGTTCAAATTCGCGCAGCACGGCCAGAGCGGCGCATGGATCAGCGAATTGATGCCGAACATCTCCATGATGGCCGATGAACTCTGCTTCATCCGCTCCATGCACACGGAGGCGATCAATCACGATCCGGCGATCACCTTCTGCCAGACAGGTTCGCAGCTTGCGGGGCGTCCGAGCATCGGCTCATGGCTCAGTTACGGCCTCGGCAGTGCGAATCGTGATCTGCCAGCCTACGTGGTGCTCACCTCGTTTGGCACGGGGCGTCGTGAGGACCAGCCGCTTTACGACCGCCTCTGGAGTTCCGGCTTTCTGCCAACTCAGCATCAGGGCGTGAAGTTCCGCAATGTGTGTGACCCGGTGCTGTATCTCTCTGATCCCGCCGGGGTAAATCGTGGCATGCGGCGTGGCATGCTGGACGAGCTGGCCGCTTTGAATCAGCACGATCATCAGCTTTTCGGCGATCCTGAGATCGCCGCCCGCGTGGCGCAGTATGAAATGGCCTTCCGCATGCAGGCCAGTGTGCCTGACTTGATCGACATCTCGAAGGAGCCGCAGCATGTGATGGATGCTTACGGCCCAGACGTGAAGACGCCCGGCACTTATGCTGCCAACTGCCTGCTGGCCCGCCGCCTTGCCGAACGCGATGTGCGCTTCATCCAACTCTTCCACATGGGCTGGGATCATCACGGCGGCCTGCCGAATGCGATCAAGGGACAATGCCGCGACACGGATCAACCCACGGCGGCCTTGATCAAGGATTTGAAACAACGCGGCCTGCTCGACGATACGCTCATCGTCTGGGGCGGCGAGTTTGGGCGCACGATCTACTCCCAGGGCGCGCTGACGGAGACGAATTACGGCCGCGATCATCATCCGCGCTGTTTCACCGTCCTGATGGCCGGTGCAGGCGTGAAAAAAGGCACCACCTACGGCGAGACGGATGACTACTGCTACAACATCACGCGTGATCCGGTGCATGTGCATGATTTGAACGCCACCATCCTCCATCTGCTCGGCATCAACCACGAGCGGCTCACCTTCCCGTTCCAAGGCCGCGATTACCGCCTCACCGACATCCACGGAAGTCTGGTGAAGGGCATCGTCGCTTAGACGCGCTTGATTTGAGGCGGCAACGACGAATGATGAGTGCATGAAGCCGCTCCTCTTCGCCACCCTTGCTTTCACCACCCTTTCCACCCTTCAAGCCGTCACGCCCGATGGGAAGCAGAAGCTGGTTTTCATTGCCGGAAAGCCCTCGCATCCGCCGGGCATGCACGAATTCCGTGCTGGCACGATGCTCTTGGAACAATGCCTTAAAAGCGTGCCTAACCTCGTGGTGGACCGCCACGAGATGGGTTGGGTGAGCGATGAGAAGACCTTTGACGACGCCGACGCGGTGGTGATCTACGCCGACGGCGGCGGCAAGCATCCGGCGGTGGTGGACGGGCATCTGGAAATGCTGCGCAAGCTGATCGCCAAGGGCGTGGGCTTCGGCTGCATGCACTACGGGGTCGAAGTCGTGGCTGATCAGGCGGGCCAGGAGTTTCAGGAATGGCTGGGAGGGCACTACGAGAACAGTTTCTCCTGCAATCCGATCTGGGACGCGAATTACACCCAACTGCCCAAGCATGTGATCACACGCGGCGTGCAGCCCTTCACGACGAAGGACGAGTGGTACTTCCAGATGCGCTTCCGCCCGGCGTTCAAAGACGGCATCGCCGTGGCGGAGGATGCGACGGCGAGTTTTGCGCCGATCCTGACCGCGACGCCGACCGATGCGACGCGCGACGGCCCGTATGTCTATCCCAAAGGCCCGTATCCACACATTCAGGCCGAAAAAGGCCAGCCGGAGACGATGATGTGGGCCATTGAGCGAAAGGATGGCGGACGCGGCTTCGGCTTCACCGGCGGCCACTTCCATGACAACTGGGGCAACGACAACGTGCGCAAAGCTGTGCTGAACGCGCTGCTGTGGGTGACGAAAGTCGAAGTGCCGCAGCAAGGCGTCGAGTCGGCCGTCTCCGCGGATGATTTGAAGCAGAACCTCGATCCGAAGCCTGCCCCGAAGCCCAAGAGCGCAGGAATCAGCACGCCACGCGTGTTTGAGCGCGTGGCTTCGCGGTGAGCAAAAGTAAGCGGCGCAGGCCGCCCTTCATCTCGATCAACGGCCAGGAAGACTCGTGATGCCTCACGGCTTGGCAGGCACAGGTGTTGGCTCTGCCTGCATCAAACCCGCCTTCACAAGCTGCGCCTTGGCTTTGTCCGCCGTCTGCCGCCCCACCGGAAGGTCGAAGCCGAGGGTGTCGTAGTTGGGTTTGAAGCCGTTGCCGTCGGCATCGACGTAGATCGGGTTGTTGTAGGCGCAGGGACGCATTTTGGCGTAGTCGCTGGTGCCGTAACCGATGGCCTGGTGGCCGTCTTCGTCGATGGCGACGACGATGAGATGCGCGTCGCTTTGCAGGGGGACGTGAATCTTCTCGGCAAACTTCACCACGCCGTCCTTGAACATCTGCGGATGCGAGGTGCGGGTGAAATTCAGCGTGGGATCGGGCTTGGAGTTCACCAGCACTTGCACGCGGTCGATGTCCATCCAGTCGGTGCATTGCACGCGGACGGTGAGGTCGATGCCGCCGGTGCTGCGATCATCGTCACCGGCGATCTTGCCGTTCTGCGTCGTCACTTCGAGGAAAGGGCCGGTGCTGAGCACCAGGTGGCCGGCTTTGGCATGCGGGGCGAGTTCCGCCCAGTCGATCTTGGCAGGTTCATCGGTGCTGGAGGGCAGATAAAGGCGCCAGCAGCCGACGCCGTTGCCATAAACGCTGTGCGCGTCCGCCACACCGACGGCGACGAGGCGATGTCCTTGATTCAAGAGCTGCCGCCAGATGAATTCGCGGCTCATCGAGACCTTCATCGCCAGCGATCCGGCCGGACGGCTCAGCTTGAAGGGTGAATCCGCCAAAATATCGGTGCCGGGGCCGTTCTCGGACTCAGTGCCGTCGATCATGCTGCCCACGCCGACGAAACCACCGTCGGCGATGCCATCGCTATCACGATCCACAAACATGTTGGAGAGATCGGGGTGGTTGAACTGGATCCAGCGGTCCGCACGCTCGCCCTGCCAGCGGCGCAGCGTCAGCGCCGTGATGCGTGGGTCATCATTCCAAACCGGAGCGCCGCCATCCTGCTTCAGCGGATCAGGCTCAAACGGGAACGCATTGAAGTGCTGACGGCTGCCAGTGAGTTCCATGCCTTTGACCGTCTTGATGTGGTTTTCGAGTCCCAGCGCCTTGATTGTCGGCTCCCAGTCGTAGAGGCGGTTGTGTTCGGTCGTTGGCGCGAATTCGAGATGCTCAGCGGCAATGTTGATCACGCGGCCATCGGTGTCGCAGACGTTGTCCCCGCTCGGCGTGCTGTGATTGTGGAAGTCGGCGCTGATCCAGCCCTTGGTATCGACAAGGCGCTTCAACGTGCCTTTGAACTCGACCGTCTTGCCGGCCGCAACCGTGACTTCCTGCGAGAGATGGCCGTATTCCGGTCCACGCACGACGACGACGCGATATTTGCCCGGCGGGAGCTGCTGGGTGAAGTGGCCGTTCTCGCTGTGGTATTGGTCCACACAGCCGCGCGCACGCCATTTCGGGCCTAGATCGAGCTTCGGTGCCTTTTCATCGAGCGGCGCGAAGTGCGCCTTGCAAGGCATGGGCTTGCCGGATTCATCGGTGATGACGAAACGGATGGCGGCGGCGGGATCCAGAAAAAGCTCTCTTTCACTCGGTATTTGGCGCGACCAGCGGAACTCGGGACGCCCTAGATCTTTGATGAGCAACTCAACCTGTCCGGCTGGCAGTTTGAAACTGAACTGGCCTTTGTCGTCGGTGTATCCGGGCACAAGAGTCTTGCCAAAAGGCACTTCGATGGTGGCCGTGGCAATGGGTTTGCCAGCCTGCCCAGTTTCGCCGATGCCACCCGCGAGCAGTTCCGTTTTAATGCCCTTCACCGTCATGGCCTCCCCCACCGCCTGCGCAGGCGATGTTCCGACGGCAAAAAAGCGTGAAATGACGACTTCCTGCTTGGGCTGCATCTCAATCGTCTCCTCCAGCTTCTCAATGCCGGTGACTTTGAGCGTGACGAGGGCGTAGCCGCACTTGTGGGCCGGATTGATCGCATCAGCCCAACGAATGCCATCGCTCGTCGTGCCTGTGCTATCGAAGCGGGTGAAGTCGTCCTTTGTGAAGGCCTTTTGCGGCTTGTCGGACTCGTTGCGCAGCACGGTGGTGATGAACAGGCCCTGCACGCCGTCTTTGACGCGGTATTCATGGCGTTTGAAGACGCCGCCGTTCTTCGCGGCGGTGGTGACGGACTCGACGGCGGCGGCACCGTCTTCCTTGACGTTGGCCATCTTTACATAGCTCACGGGGCCATGGCCACACGGACTGTAAATGACGAGCTGATCGTTCGCCGCGCCACGCAGCGTCAGATCGTAGAGCGCGCCGGGAGTGACGCCATCCTCGCCGTAAAAAGTGCTCATGTTGGCGCGGCGGTTCGCCGCGTTGTGCGAGATGACGGCCTCCACTTTGTCGCTGCGCAGCACGAAATCGCCCAGGATGCCATCGGCCTCCTTGCCTTTCGGCAGTTCGGTCTCACGACCCAGCGCGGCTTCAAAGACTTCGGCGGCAGGCACGAAGCCTGTGATCAGGAACACGGACAGAAAGATGCGTTTCATGGTTGGACGATTGAAGCCCTATCAAACGACCTCAGGAGAGTCATCTTGTGATTGGGAACAACTTTGTTATTTCATGCGCCCATGACCGCTGCCGCCAAACGCCTCGAATGGCTCGATTTGTTTCGAGGACTCGCCGTTTTGGGCATGGTGTGGACGCATTCGGCGAACACCTTTCTCGATGCGAAACTGCAAGCCACGCCCTGGTATGGCGAGCTGGGCTACTACCACGGCCTGATCGCCCCGGCGTTTTTTTGGATCGCCGGATTTGCGCGGGCGCATGTGACGACGGGAAAAGCCAAACCTGCCTGGCCCACGCTCAAGCGCCTGCTGGTGGTGCTGCTCATCGGCTACCTGATGCATGTTCCTTGGCAAGCACCGCTCGACGCGCAGGCCTGGCGTGCTGCCTGCACGGTGAATGTGCTGCATTGTCTCGCCATCAGCGGCATGCTCATGCTGCTGGCCGAGCGCTTTGGCCGCTGGCGAAATGCAGTGGCTGCCGTTTTGCTGGTCTTCTTTGTCGGCTGCCAAACCGCCGCCGAAAACTGGCGCACGGGCGTGCTGCTCATCGATCAGTATTTCAATCGAAGCCAAGGCTCATGGTTCGCGCTGTTTCCGTGGGTAGGTTTTGGCCTGGCGGGATTTTTGTCACGTCGCCTTTGGGACGGCACTTTCCATCGCGGCGCGGCTCTGATCTTCGTGCTGGGTGCGCTGCTGGCCTTCGCGCAGCCGTATTCGCCTTGGCCGGGCGGTGCGCCGGAGTTCTTCCTGGAACGCCTCGGTTGGGTGATGATGGCCGCAGTGGTCGTGGCTGGCGTGGCGGAGCGCAGCAGTGCCGCCACGGGCTGGCTGCGACTCGCCGGCCGTGAGTCGCTGCTACTTTATGTCGTGCATTTGATGCTGATTCACGCCGTGCCATTGCCGAGGCAGGCCTTGCAGCATCTCATCGGCATGACGCAGCCGCTGTGGAGGGTATTCTTGATCTTCCTGGCGCTGTTCGCCGCCTCGCTGACACTGGGCTGGTGCAATGAACGACGAAAGCGCGGACAGCGTTAAATCACTGCTTCACGATCTTCAGCACGCGATTGTTATAGCTGTCAGTGATGTAAAGATGGCCTGATTCTGGATGAATGGTGACACCGTGCGGACGTGCAAGCTGACACTGTTTGGGATCGCCGCCCACGCCCGCGCTGCCGCTTTTACCGGTGCCGGCGATCCGTTCGATCTTGCCGGTGTTGGGAACATAACGACGCACGAGATGGTTTTCGGCATCAGCGATGATGACACTGTTGTCCTTGTCCACGCAGAGATGCTTCGGGCCGCTCATGGTCGCTTCGAGAGCTGGGCCGCCGTCTCCGGTGCCGCCTTGTTTGCCGCTGGCGTTCACCACGGTGCGGATTCGGCCTTCTTTATCGACCACCCGCAGCGCATTGCCGCCGCGTTCGAGGATATAGACATTGCCGAGGCGGTCAGGGGCCACGGCACGCGGATCGACGAGCGGCGCATCGACGGCGATGGCACCGTCCTCCGGTTTGCCCTTCTTGACATTGCCCGCGATCACCTTGCTTTGGTGAGTCGCGAGATCCAGTACATGCACCTGCCGCAGATCGGCGATGTAGAGCTTCGTGCCGTCAAAGTTCAACGTGATGCAGTAAGGACCGTTGCCTTTGGCTTTGCCCGCCGGTGACTGCCAGCCTTCGAGGGTGCTCACCATGCGCGCTTTCACATCCACCACGCGCACGCGGCCGTTCCAAGTGTCGCCAATCAGCACTTTGCCGTCTGGCAGGATGGCAAGATTATGCGGACCATTGAACTGCGCACGGATGGCCTGGCCGCCATCGCCACTGTCGCCAGGCGTGGGCTGGCCGGCCACATGCTGGATCACACCACCGCCATCGACTTGGAGCAGACGATTGCCGGAGACCATCTCGACGATCCACATGTGCCCGCCGGAGTCGAATTCCGTGCCAAACGGCTCTTTTAACCGCGCCTCGGTGGCCGGAATATCCACCGCATCCTGCGTTCCTCCGGCGACGAGGACGATTTGATCGGCATGAGCAATGAAAGGAACAACAAGCGCGGCACAAAGGAGACGAAAATTCATGAGGATGTCGATTGGGGGGATTATTTTTTCTTCAGCAGGCGCACGCGGTGCGATTCGCTATCACCGATCAAGACCGTCCCGTCAGCGTCGCAGAAGACACCGTGCGGACGGGCCATCTTGCATTGCAGCGGGTCGCCATCGGGGCCGTCGCCTTTTTCATTGAGTCCGGCGATGAGTTCGAGGTTGCCGGTTTTCATGTTCACCATGCGGATGCTGTGGCTTTCGCAGTCGGCGAGCCAGACGTTGCCCTCGGCATCGACTGAAATGCCCTTCGGTCCGCTGAGCGTCGCCTCTTTGGCTGGGCCACCGTTGCCCGTGAAGCCGCTTTTGCCCGTTCCCGCGATGTGATGAATCTTCCCGGCCTTGAGGTCGAATTTGAAGACTTGGTTTCCTTCACGCGTGGCGAGCCAGAGATTGCCCTGCTGGTCGAAAGCGAGCGAACGCGGCCCTTTCAGCGGTGTTCCGGCGATGGGAGCGCCATCCGGCGTCACACCCGCTTTGCCGACTCCAGCAAAGGTGCTGATGAGGCCGGTCTTCATGTCGATCTTGCGGATGACGTGGTTGCCGATGTCGCAGACGTAAAGATCGCCCTCAGGGCCGAATTGAATGCTGTGCGGCTGCTTGAACTGCGCCTTCACCGCCGGGCCGCCATCGCCGCTGTAGCCTGCCACGCCGTTGCCCGCGATGGTGGTGATGATCTTCGTTTTCAGGTCGATCTTCCGCACGGCGTGATTCGTCATATCAACGATGTAAAGATCCCCCTGGGCATCGAAACGCAGTTCGTGCGGCAGCTTGAAGGTGGCCTGCAACGCGGGACCGCCGTCACCAGTGTAGCCTTGCTGTCCCGTGCCCGCGATGGTGCTGATGGTGCCGTCAGGAGCCACGCGGCGGATGCGCTGGCCTGTGTATTCACAGAACCAGATCGCGCCATCCGGGCCACGCACGACGCCGAAGGGATTGTCGATCTGCGCCGCCGTGGCGGGGCCACCGTCACCGCTGCCGCCTTTGACGCCGCTGCCGGCGAAGGTCGAGAGGTTCCATTCAGCCGCCGTGGCGGTGTGGGCAAGGAAAGCGAGGAGAAGAAGCGTGCGCATGGTGATTGGAAAGTGGTGACGATGACGGGAGCGGCTCGTGATGCCAAGAAAGAAATGCGTGCGGCTCAATTTCATGTCCAATCCCGCAACCATGCGCCTGCCACCGCGCCGCGCCCGCTTCGCGTGGAGCAAGCTCGCCATCGCCAACCTCATGAATGCCGACGGCCTGCTTCCCGAGACCCGAATCAATAGGCAGAAGAATGGGGGCAGGAGAATTCAGAGAGCCACTCTTCTGCCTACATGCTTCTTCGCAAACAGAGCCGTTTTCGCTTCGCCGCAGGAGTAGGTTGTTCACGCTTCAGCGTGTCAGGGCGCTGGGAGCACGCTGAAGCGTGAACAACGTACTCAATTCCGTCTTGTCTGCCTCACGCCTTCTTCGCCCGAAAACGTGCCCAAAGCGGCACCAGCACGTGGTTCACCAGCGGATCGACAATCGCGCCGCCGGCGTCATCCGCCTTCACGATGAGCGCGACGGTGATGGCGGCTATCCAGGCATGGGACGGCTGCCAGAACGCAGCAACCTTACCTCCCCTGAGGTGACGTGCGGCTGCTCTCAAATCAACTCTCTCAACGGCGCTCCCTGATCCACGATGAAGTTCGGTCGGCCTTGATGGTCGTTGTAGGTGGCATCGAGCGGCACGCCCATGTGATGGTAAATCGTTGCAGCGAGATCGGACGGCGTCACGGGGCGTTCGGAGATCTCCGCGCCGTCTTTTGTGCTCGCGCCGATGACTTGGCCGTGACGGAAGCCGCCGCCTGCCAGGCACATGCTCATCACGACAGGCCAGTGATTGCGGCCATCCGTGCTGCCTTGCGTGCCGAGATTCGGCGTGCGGCCAAACTCGCCCATTGCGATGACGAGCGTGTCATCCAGCATGCCGCGTTCACGTAGATCGCTCACCAGGGTGGTGATGACATGATCGAAGACGGGCAGCAGTGGGCGCAGGCCGTTCCAAATGCCGCCGTAGGGCGGGATGTTGTCGCCGTGGTTGTCCCAAGTGCCGGAGGCGCTGTGGTTGTGGCGGCTCTTGTTCGAAATCGAAGGCTTCCTGCGCACGGCCCCCTGCGACGATGTCGAAGGCTTTTTGGCCAAAAGTGTCCATCGCGCCCATCATGCCGCTCGCGTCGATGTCGGCCCGCAGGCCGTCCATTTGCCGGCTGAGCGTCTGACGCGCATGCAGGCGGGCCATACTGAGGCCGGAGGGCAGTTGGAAGAGTTTGGAGGCGTTGTTGCCATCAAATGGATCATACTGCGTGCCGAGATAGCCGCCCCAGGCCACATGCGAGCGCGATTTCATGTTCAGCACGACGTAGGGCGGCATCGACGGATGATTCGCGCCGTGATGCTTCGCCACGATGCTGCCGAAGGAAGGGAAATACTTCGCCTTCGGGTTCGTGCGCGGCTCGTTGGTCAGATTCGCCGTCTGCATGACCATGTTCGGCTCGTGATTGCTAAACCGGCAATCCACCGAGCGAATGAGCGTGAACTGATCGAGCATGGCTGCCTGTTTTGGCAAAAACTCGCAGATGCGCACGCCGGGCAGCTTGGTCTGGATCGTCTTGAAGGGCCCGCGGTTCTCGATGGGCCGATCCGGCTTGGGATCCCAGGTGTCGATGTGAGAGGGGCCGCCGGTCATCCAGAGTAAAATGACCGACTTCTGGCTCTTGGTGGCGCTTCCTTCCGCCCGCAGCTTCATCAGCGAGGGCAAAGTCAGCGCACCCAGTCCCGCGAGGCTCGTTTTTAAAACAGAGCGCCGTCCATGCACCACCACGCCATCTCGCAGCCGCGGATTCATGAAGGTGAAAGCGTGCGAGGCTTCGTGGCCGGAACGTCCATGGAAGGGAGAAGACATCGACCGTACTACGCCACGCGAACGCGGCTCTTGAGGTCGTTTGGCGAAAAAGACCACACCTCGGGGGCGCTTTTTCAAACACTTGCCTTCATCTGTTGCGGCCTGCGCGTGCGCAACATGCTTTCATCTCCGTTCGTTTTCACCGTTCCATCCGCATGAAACCTTTTCTCCTGCTCATCTGTGCCACCACTTCATTGGCCGCAGACGCCCCCACGCTGCATCCGAAGGCATCAGCGCTGCCCTTCACCCATCAGGGGCCGTTTGTGGCCACAGCGGCCGGTGGCGTGATCTGCGTGGATGCCAAAAACGCACTGCTCAGCACCGATGAGGGCCTCACATGGACCCAGACGCCGCTCTTCTCAGAGCCTGCGAAGTTCACGGTGAGCAGCGAGCGAGCGCTGCTGCGCACTCGGGAGGGCGTCATCATCTCGTCCTGGATGAATCTCACCGAGCGGGCACAGCCAAAGGGCTGGCGCTGGGGTGAGAAGGCCGTGTCGTGGCAGGAGTTTGTGCTGCCCACTTACACCTGCCGCAGCACCGATGATGGCCAGACCTGGGAGGCCCCCGTGAAGCTCAGCGATCCGTGGTGCGGCTGCATTCACTCGCTCATCCAGATGAAGTCCGGCCGCATCGTGCTCGTGGGACAGGAAATCATCCCACAGTGGCGGCATGCGACGGTGATGTGGGTCTCCGATGACCTCGGCAAGTCCTGGCAACGCGGCGACATGCTGGATTACGGCGTGGGCACCCAT
>JAJTDU010000071.1 GCA_021298725.1 Verrucomicrobiaceae bacterium
CGCCTCCTCGCATCAAAACAGTTCGGCGTCCGCTGGGCACGCACGTGGCTCGACCTCGCCCGCTACGCCGACTCCCACGGCTTCCAACGCGATGATTTGCGCGAGGTCTGGGCCTGGCGCGACTGGGTCGTCAATGCGCTCAATGCGAACATGCCCTTTGATCAGTTCACGCTCGAACAAAACGCCGGCGATCTTCTTCCGAACGCCACGCCCGATCAAATCATCGCTACCGGTTTCCATCGCTGCACACCCACCAACGTCGAAGCCGGCACCGAGCCTGAAGAAAGCCGCATCAATCAGGTCATCGACCGCGTGAACACCACCGGCGCCGTCTGGCTCGGCACCACGCTTGAGTGTGCGCAATGCCACAATCACAAATACGATCCGATCTCCCAGCGCGACTACTACTCGCTGCTCGCTTACTATAACAACACCGAGAAGGAAGCCGAGCGCGCCAGCGCCGCTCCTGGCTCTATTCGCTTCAACGGCACGCCGTTTCAAATCAGCGACCCTGGCCGCGAAGCGCAGCGTCAGCAGCTTGCAGCCCAAATGAAGGCGCTCGAGGCGCAGATCGCGGGCGCTGGCAAACAAGGCAGAAATCCGGCTGGTGCAGCTGCTGGCCGGACCGAAGCCGTCCAAGTGCTCAAACCCACCGCTTTCCTCACCGAAAGCGATGCTGAATCCGAACTTCAAGCCGATGGCAGCGTGCTCCTCACTGGCCCAGCGCCTGAAACGGACACCTACACCTTTGAAACCAAACTCAGCAGCGCTGAACTCAGTGGCTTGATGCTCGAAGCCCTCACGCATGCCTCCATTCCGGGAGATGGCCCCGGCCGTGGCGGTGCCAATCGTCCCAACTTCGTGCTTCACAGCTTCGACTGCACGCTCACTGCGCCAGATGGCAGCAAGCAGCCGCTCCTATTCAAAACCGCTCACGCCAACTACTCGCAAACGGGTTACGCCGTCACCAGTCTCGTCGATCAAACCGGCAAAAAAGCCTGGGCCATCGGCCAGCGCTTCGGTGAGCCGCATTGGGCCGCGTTTGAACTCGCCAAGCCGGTAAAAATCACTGCGGGAACCAAGCTGAGCATCCGCATGGAGCAAAAATTCGGCAACGGCCTCGTCATGGGCTGCCTGCGCATCTCCCGCATCACGGGTGATGTCCTCGCAGCGCTTCCCGCAGTCAAGGCCACCGAGGGCAAAGCCCCCGCCAAGGCCAAACCCAAAGACAAGCAACTCGCACAGCTCGAAAAGCAAAAAATCGAGCTGCAAAAGCAAATCGCCGCCCTCAATGCCCCCACCACCGAAGTCATGCGCGAGCTGCCCGCCCCGCGCATGACCGCCATCTTCAAGCGTGGCGTTTACACCGATCCTGCTGACCCCGTCACGCCCGCCGTTCCCGCTGTCTTCAATTCGACGCCAAAAGGACCGCCGAACCGCATCACGCTCGCGAAATGGCTCACCAGCCGCGATAACCCACTCGCTGCCCGTGTCACGGTGAATCGTTGGTGGGCCGAGTTGTTCGGTCAGGGCATCGTTTCGACTCTCGAAGACTTCGGCATCAAAGGCGCACAACCGAGCCATCCCGAACTGCTCGACTGGCTTGCTGTCGAGTTCATGGAAAGCGGCTGGGACATGAAGCAGGTGCTCAAGAAGATCGTCATGAGCGCGGCGTATCGGCAAAGCGCAGGGCAAAGAGCAAAGGGCGAAGAGTTCCAATCCAGTCCCGAATTGCGCGAAGCATCTGACGCTAAGCCCTACGCCCTTAGCTCTCAGCTTGATCCTGCCAACACCCTCCTCTGGCACGGCCCCCGTTTCCGTCTCGATGCCGAAACCATTCGCGACAACGCACTCGCCATCGCCGGGCTGCTCAGTTTGAAGCAAGGTGGCACTCCGATTCGGCCGCCGCAGCCGGACGGCCTCTGGCAAAAGGTCGGCGGACAGCAATACAACTACGTCGTCAGCCCCGGCGATGAAAAATACCGCCGCGGCCTCTATGTCGTGCTCAAGCGCGGTTCGCCTTACCCCAGCTTCATGAATTTCGATGCCAGCGCCCGCATGGCTTGCGTCGTGCGTCGTTCCCGCAGCAACACACCGCTGCAAGCGCTCACGCTGCTCAACGATCCCGTCTATGTCGAGGCCGCCAAGGCCTTCGCCCGACGCATCGTCGTCGAATCAGCAAGCAGTGACCTCGATTCGCGTCTCCAGCATGCCTTCCGCATCGCACTGGCACGTGCACCGCAGCCGAAAGAGCTCGGCGTGCTTAAATCACTCTGGGAAACGCAGTTTGAAGCCGCCAAGGGCGATCCCCAGGCCACGAATGACCTCACCACCGGCTTTGCTCTGCCAAAAAACCTCGCCGCCACCGAATTCGCGGCTTGGTATGCGGTGGCGAGCGCAATTCTCAATCTTGACGAGTGCATCACGAAAGGGTGAGACAGCATTCGCCAAGAATCGTCTGGTGATGGCGTTGTTTGTGCGGCTAGTTTGCCCACGCATGCAACCCAACGCGTCGAACTCCTGCCCGCACTGCTCCTCGTCTGAGGAGAAGCCTGCGGCTGTGGCTAACTTGCCGCCTTCACCTTACATCTGCCCGATGTGCGAGGGAGTGCGCTCGGACAAACCCGGTGCCTGCCCGCAATGCGGCATGGCCTTGGAGAAAAATCCGCTCACTAAACGCAGCGAACCCGAATGCTGCGGCGATGGAGGCGACGAGGAAGTGCGCGATCTGTGGTGGCGCGTGGGCTGGAGCGCCGCCATGACCCTGCCGGTCGTGCTGCTCTCGATGGGCATGGATCTGCCGGTCATCCGTGACATCCCGCACGATGCTTCAGGCTGGATGCAGTTCGTGTGGTCCACACCCGTCGTCTTCTGGGTCGGCTGGCCGCTGCTGGTGCGGTTTGGCCGTTCACTGCTCACGCTGCGCTTCAACATGTTCACGCTCATCGGCCTTGGCGTGCTGGCCGCGTGGCTTTACAGCCTTGGAGCGCTCGTTTCGCCAGGCTGGCTGCCGCATGAGGCCACCCATGGCGGCATGACGTTGTACTTTGAAAGCGCGGCGGTCATCACCGTGCTGGTGCTGATCGGCCAGCTTCTCGAACTGCGCGCCCGCAGCGCCACCGGTTCGGCGATTCGTGCGCTGATGAACCTCGCGCCGAAAACCGCGTTGCTCGTGCGAGACGGCCAGGAGATCGAAACAGCCGTGGATGACATCCAAATCGGCGATGTGCTGCGCATCAAACCCGGCGCGCGCATTCCCGTCGATGGCATGGTCATGGAAGGCAGTTCCGCCGTGGATGAATCCATGCTCACGGGCGAATCCATGCCGCAGACGAAGGAGACGAACGCTGCCGTGACCGGTGGCACGGTGAACGGCACCGGCACCTTCCTCATGCGCGCTGAACGTGTCGGTGCGAACACGCTGCTGAGCCAGATCGTCGAGATGACCGCGAAGGCGCAGGCCAGCCGTGCGCCGGTGCAGCGGCTGACGGATCGTGTCTCGGCCTGGTTTGTGCCGGCGGTGGTGCTGATCGCGGTGCTGACATTTTTGCTCTGGTGGCAGTTTGGCCCGCAGCCCTCGTTCGCTTTTGCGGTGGTGAACGCGGTGGCCGTTTTGATCATCGCCTGCCCCTGTGCGCTCGGCTTGGCGACGCCGATGGCCGTCACGGTCGGCCTTGGGCGCGGGGCGCAGCTCGGTGTATTGATCAAGAACGCCGAGACGCTGGAGCGTCTGCAGCAGATCGACATCCTGATGCTCGACAAAACCGGCACGCTCACGGAAGGACGTCCCACGGTCTTCGAAATCTTCCCGCTGCCCGGCCTTTCCGCGCGTGATTTGCTCGCCCACGCGGCTGCGGTCGAGTCTGCCAGCGAGCACCCGCTCGCCACCGCCATCGTCAATGCTGCGAAGGAGCGTGGCATTCCACTCGCCACCGTCACGGGTTTTCAAGCCGTGGTCGGCGGCGGTGTGCTCGGGAACATCGGCGAGAGCAAGGTCTTCGTCGGCCAGGCAGCGTTTTTGAACAAAAACGGCGTTTTTCTCGATGCCGAATGCCAGGCGCGTTCCCTTCAGTTGCAGGCCGAGGGCTGCACCGTGGTCATCGTCGTGCTTGATGAGAAGCCGCTCGGCTTCATCGCCATCAAGGACAAGATCAAAGAGACCACGCCCAAGGCGATCGAGTCGCTTCACGCGCTGGGTTTGAAGCTCCAGATGATCACCGGCGACGCACTGACTACCGCGCAGCGTGTGGCGAAAGATCTCGGCATCGACGAAGTCACCGCCGAGGTCTCGCCGAAGGAAAAGCTGCTGCATGTGTATCAGGCGAGAGGCAAGGACAAGCATGTGGCCTTCGCGGGAGATGGCATCAACGACGCGCCCGCGCTCGCCGCCGCCGATGTCGGCATCGCCATGGGCACCGGCACGGAGGTGGCCATCCAAAGCGCCGCCGTCACACTGGTGAAGGGTGATTTACGCGCCCTGCACCAAGCTTTCGCGCTTAGCCGTGCCACCGTGCAGATCATCCGTCAGAACCTCTGGTTTGCCTTCCTCTACAACGGCCTCGGCATCCCGCTGGCCGCTGGAATCTTGTATCCCTTCACCGGCTGGCTGCTCAATCCGATGATCGCCAGCGTGGCGATGTCCCTGAGCAGCCTCTCCGTGATCCTCAACAGCCTGCGGCTGCGCTGGTTCAAGTGAGGCGGTCTCTTTTCTCATCCCACCGCCTCACAAGGCTTGCCGGGAAGGCGGTTCTCTGAAACAGTGCCCAGAATTTACTTTTTCTGCCTGTGAAACCCAAACCGGACTCCTCCTCTCCCGCTGATCCCACGGAAACACCTGCGTTCGACACGGGAAATGTCACTCTAGGGCCGGAGGATGTGACGATCGCGGTGCCGAACTTTAAAAAAGGCCAGCCGCCGCCCACGATGGGTGCGCAACAGCCTCCAGCAGAACTGCCCACGGGTGCCATGACGCTGGGGCCGGAGGATCAGACCATCGCCATTCCCAACCCAAGCCGCAGCCTGCCAGTGGCCACGATGGGTGGGAAATACGCGCCGCCGATGGACACCGGCAACATCACGCTCGGGCCGGAGGATCAGACCATCGCGATTCCGACGAACCGGCAGCCGACCATTCAGCCCACCCTGCCCGGTGCTGCCACGCTGCAGAGCCACGGCGGTTTGCCTGCTGCGACGGCCTCATCCATGGCCTCAATGGGCAGCCCCTCAAAGCCGCGCTCCCACATGGAGTCCCTCACCGGCAATGACGGCTGGATCGGCGACCGCTACCGACTGCTCGACAAACTGGGCGAGGGTGGCTTCGGTGTGGTCTATCGTGCGGAGCAGGTGAAGCCGATCCACCGCATCGTGGCGATCAAGATCGTGAAGGCGGGCGTGACTTCGGCGGACATTTTGGGCCGTTTCGCCATCGAGCAGCGTACGCTCGCCATCATGGAGCATCCCAACATCGCCCGCATCTTGGACGCGGGCGAGACGGACATCGGGGCTCCGTATTTCGTGATGGAGATGGTGAAGGGCCGCTCCATCATCAGCTACTGCAAGCAGAACGACCTGGACCTGCGCCAGCGTCTGGCGCTGTTCATTCCTGTCTGCCGTGCGGTGAATCACGCGCACCAGAAAGGGATCATCCACCGCGACATCAAGCCCGGTAACATCATGGTGATGGACGAGGCCGGCAAGTCGGTGCCCAAGGTCATCGACTTCGGCATCGCGAAGGTTTTGGAAGGCGAAGGCTCCGGCCACACCATCGCCACGGGGATCGATCAGCTCGTCGGCACGCCGGGCTACATCAGCCCGGAGCAGATCGAGAACGGCAGCTCGCATGTGGACACACGCTCCGACGTGTATGCGCTCGGCGGCGTCTTTTTTGAACTGATCTGCGGCAAACCGCTCATCACACCTTCGGACATCGCGCAGAAGCCGATCCACGTCCTGCTGCGCGATCTGGCGGAGAAAGATCCGCCCAAGCCCTCCACCATCGAGCCGACCGTCCAGGGAGACCTCGATTGGATCGCTCTCAAGGCACTCGAACGCGATCCGAACCGCCGCTATGGCAGCGCGGACGATCTCGCGGACGACATCATGCGCTACCTGAGCTACGAGCCGATCACCGCCCGCCCGCCGAGCCGTGGCTACCTGATCACACGTTTCGTGCGCCGCCATCGTGTCGGTGTCGCTGCCGCTGTGGCCATCGCTTTCGCCGTCATCACAGGCGGCATCACCAGCACCGCGATGTATTTCAAAGCCGAGCGCAACCGCGCCGAGGCCGAACTGGGTCGCGAAAACCTGCGCAAGTCCTACAGCCGCTCCGACGAGCAGATGGCACGCCAGCGCATGGACAACGGCCAAAATGACGACGCGGTGGCCTACCTCGCCCGTTCCCTGCGCACTGATCCAGCCAACGACATCGCCGCCACGAACCTGCTCTCCCTGCTGGCCAATATTCATCTCATCCGGCCGGACACCCCGCCGCTCAATCTGCCTGAAGGAGCTGACGAAGCATCCAAAGTCGCCATCAGCCGCGAAGCTGGCGTGGTGGTGGCTGTTTGCGAATTCACGCCCAAGTCCATGCCTGCTCCCGTGCGTGAAGCACCTCAGCGCGAGGTCATCTCCATCTGGAAACTGAAAACCGGTGAGCGCACGGATCATCCCATGCCGCCGGGCGTGCTGGTCACCTGCCTTGAGGTCACTCCTGACGGCATGAGCGCCGTGATCGGACGTGACGACGGCGGTGTCGAACTGTGGTCCCTCAAGGACGGCAAACGCCGCAACCTCCAGCCGCGCATGCCGAGCATGGTCACCTGCATCGCTTTCTCTGGCAACGGCGAGAAGCTCCTCGTCGGCAGCGAGATCGGCACGGACGGCATGGGCGGGGTGCAGGCCTGGGATCTGCGCCAGCCGCAGNNNNGGCATCTTCGCCGCTTCCATCTTCGGCGGTGATCCCATCAATGCCGCAGGCGCGGACGGCTCCGCCACCACCTGGGATCTACGCCTCGGCCAGCCCGTTGGCGACCCCATCGAGGTGGAGAAAGGCCTTCTACACGTTGCCATTGAGCCCAAGCAGGAAATCATCGCTCTCGGCATGAGCAACGGTCTCGTGTTTGTCGGCAACTTCCGCAATGGCGGCGAGGTGCTGCCACCGCTGTCGCATCCATCCTCCATCACCGCGCTCTCCTTCAGCACCGACGCCAAGTCGATCATCGTTGGCGATGGCGCCGGTTATATTTACGACTGGAAGCTGGAGGACGGGAAGCTGCGCTTTCCTTCACGCTCACATGGCAGCGAGATGCTGGTAGCCACCACGGTCCGTGACACCAGCCTCGTCATTGGCGTCGCCAAAGAGGGAAATGTCAGCATCTTCGACAGCAAAACGGGCGCGCTTCAGCGGGCACGGCTGCAACGCACCCTGCGTGATGCCGAAACTAGCCACGACGGCTCCCTACTGGCCTTCGCCCCGCGTGGCATCGCCGCCGTGCAGGTCTGGAACATCAATGAGCGCATGTCCGGCCGCCGTTTCGTCGATGTGCTCGAAAAGAATCTCATCGCCCGTCTCAAAGGCCCAGACAACTCACCCAATCAACTCCGCGACTCCGAGGCTGGCGGCGCAAACCGCCAGAAATCACTCTACGCCGCCGCTGATCCCGATGGAACCGTGTTCATCTACGACGCGAAGACGCTCAAACCCATCGGCGATCCATTTTATCATCCGCCCGCCGTCGGCGCGGTCACTTTGACCATGGATGAAAAGCTCCTCATCACCTCCGGTCGTGACCGTGAGGTGCGCGTGTGGGACCTCCAGACACGCGAGAACATCGTCAGGATGCGCCACGACTCATTTGTGTCCGTGATCGCGCTCAGCCCGGACGATGAGCGCCTCGTCACCATCACCGATGATGGAGAGTTACGCGTCTGGAATTTCCGCACGGGCGACTGCCTCACTCCAGCCATCCGCGACACGCCGCGTGACAGCCTTGAGCAAGAGGGCATCGTCGTCGCCCGCGTCTCCGACGATGGCAAAAGCCTGCTCTTCCGCGTCTCCGAGCACGGTTTCTTCACCGTGCCCATGCCGCCGAAGGACACCCGGCTGCCGGAGTGGTTCCTCCGACTGGCCGAAGGTCTGGGCCGCCGTCATCTCACCGAAGAAGGCCGTCTGGAATCCCTCACGCTTGAGGATTTCGAGCAACGCGCCGCTGCCATCCCGAAAACGCCTGCGCCAGGCGAGGAAGTCGCCACGCTCTGGGCCAAATGGATGCTCGCCCCATCCGCCACACGCCCGCTGTCACCCTTCGACGAGCAGCCCTTCAACGAATACCTGCTCTCCCTCAAAGACCAGGGTTCCCCCGCCGCCGCCCGCGAATACCTCCGCTACCGCCCCACCGACCGCGACGCCATGAATCGCGCCGCAAAGTTTGTGCCTCCGCCGCCGAAGTGACATTCCGCACACTCACGCCGCGATGACTGCCGCGCGGGCGTTTTCCTCCGCGCCGGTTTTTTGCAGGTAGTAGTCGTAGTCGCCAGAATAGGCGGTCACTTTGCCTTCGGTGATGTGCAGGACTTTCGTGGCCAAGGAGCGGATGAAATGCACGTCATGGGAGATGAAGACGAGCGTCCCCTCGAACTTTTGCAGCGCGAGGATCAGGCCTTCGATGGCCCAGATGTCGAGATGCGTCGTCGGTTCGTCCATCAGCAGCAGGTTCGGCGGATCGACGAGGAATTTGACCAGATTGACGCGGCTTTTCTCGCCGCCGCTCAGGACGCGGCACTTTTTATGCACATCCTCGCGCTTGAAGAGGAAGGAGCCGAGAACGCTGCGGGCCTCGTCCTCGCGCAGCTCGGGTGCGACGCGTTTGAGCTCCTCCAGCACGCTGCAATCCGGGTCCAGCGTGTCAGCGCGATGCTGGGAGAAGTAACCAAGCTTCACATTCGTGCCCAGCTTGCGCTCGCCCTTCTGAAACGGCACTTCACCGGCCAGAATCTTGATCAGCGTCGATTTGCCCGCGCCGTTCGGCCCAACGAGGACGGTGCGCTCGCCGCGCTCGACTTCGAGGTCAAGACCGGTGTAAACCTGCTTCGTGCCGTAGGCCTGATGGATGTCTGTCAGCGCGATCAGGCGCTGACCGCTGCGCTGCGGCTGCGGGAAGTTGAAACGGAAGCCTTTGCGCAGTGGGCGCGGCTTTTCGAGTTTGTCCATCTTCGCCAGTTGCTTCTCACGGCTCTGCGCTTGCGAGGCCTTGGAGGCCACCGAGCGGAAGCGGTCGATGAAATCCTGGATCTGCTCGATCTCCTTCTGCTGGTTCTTAAACGCCTGGTTCGCGCGTTCCCAGTTCTCCTCACGCTGCTTGAGGTAGTCGCTGTAGTTGCCCTGGTAGGCGATCAGCCTGCTTTCCTCAATCTCATAGACCGACTGCACCAGCTCATCCATGAAATCACGGTCATGTGAGATGATCAGCAGCGCGCCGGGGTAGTTCTTCAGATAATTGCGGAACCACATCAGCGAGAGCAGGTCGAGGTGGTTCGTCGGTTCGTCGAGCAGCAGCAAATCCGGCTCCATGACGAGCAGTCGTGTCATGTGCGCGCGCATCACCCAGCCGCCGCTGAACTCACGCGCCGGACGTGTGAAGTCGGATTCCTTGAAGCCCAGGCCCTTGAGGATGCGTTTGGCCTTGGCCTCGGTTTGCGGGTCTTGCAGCGCGTCGTGCTTGGCATGGGCCTCAAAGTACTCCGGGCTCGAGACATCCCCCGTGGCCTCAAAATCACGCAAAATCTTCTCCAGCGCCTGGATTTCGCCCGCTTTGCCCGTGGCAACGTTCATCACGCTCTCGTCGCCGACCGGCTCGCTCTCCTGCGGCAGGAAGCCGACGGTCGTCCACTCGTCACGGATGACCTCGCCGGCGTCCGGCGTGTCCGTTTTGAGGATGAGCGAGAACAGGGTCGATTTGCCCGCCCCGTTTGGCCCCACGAGCGCCACGCGCTCGCCGTAGTTGATGGTCATGGACGCGGCGCTGAAGAGCGTGCGCGCATTGAAGGTTTTGGTGACGTCTCGGATCGTTAGCATTGCCCCTGCGTATCACCGGGCCGCCATCACTGCACGCGGTTTGTGCTCCGTGAGAATTTTTGACATCGGCACTTCCACCGCATTTTCCTGGCCCAGGAACTCTAGCAGGATGCGCACCCGGTCAGCACCGCTCAGCAGTGCGTTTACGATGCCCTTCAGCCCTCGCATCGGCCCCTCGGTCAGCTCCACGGTGTCCCCCACCTTCACGCCGACCTCCACCTCGCAGATGTCGATGTTTTTCATCTCGGCCTTGAGCTCCTCGATGGCCCGGTCAGGCACGGGAGTCAGATTCCCGCCGAAATCGACCACCTTGATCACGCTCTGGGAGTATTTCACCGCCCGCAGCGACTCTGCGGGCGCAAATTTGGCGAAAAAGTAACTCGGGAAGAGCGCCTCCACGAACCACACCTTGCCCCGCCGGGTGTTTTTCTGGAAACGGATGCGCGGGCACCATGCCTCCACATTCTCAAACCCCACCATAAGCGCAGCGGCGATGTGCTCGCATTTGGGTCGTGTGTGGACGACATACCATGCCGGGGTGGTGTCTTGGTCTTTCATCAAGGTTGGATGACTCAAGCTGTCGCGTCTGAACACACCAGCAACCTCAATCCTGCATCTGGAACATCGCGTTTGCGCTTCGCGGAGGTCTGCGCCACCTATGCGCCCGTTTTTCCCGGGCTAAACGCATGTTTGCGGATCTCTACGACTACTTCTACCACCAAAATCCCACCGGCGGCATCCCGCTGAAGGGCACAGGCCTCGTCGTGGCGCTCGGGCTCATCCTGTCTCATGTCTGGGCGCTGAAAAACACCGCGGCAACCCAGGCATTCCTCAAATCCTTCCCCCGCGCCTTCCACTGGGGCGCGATCCTGCTGACCATTGACGTGATCTGGAGCGTCTTCGCGCTTTCAAACATGGACATGGGCGAGTTCTTCAACATGCGCCGCACCTTCATCATGATCACCATCGGCGGCTATGTGGCCGTGCTGGTCTATGTGAAGGAATTCCTCGCGGTGCGCGCCCTTGGAGCGCTGATGCTGCTCGTTGCCGGCCCGGTCCTAACCGCCGCCTTCCTCCAGCCGCAAACCAGCCGCCTGCTGCTGCCCATCCTCGCCTACGTCTGGATCATCGTCGGCATGTATTTCATCGGGATGCCATTCCTGATGCGTGATGGGATCAACTGGCTGCTCGCCAAGCCGCAGCGCTGGAATCTGGTGGTGTATTCTGGCATCGGCTACGGCGCAGTGCTGCTCGTGACGGCGCTTTTGTTCTATTGATGAAACCTCCGCCCCGAGTCCTCGTCATTCGTGGCGGTGCGATTGGCGATTTCATCCTCACGCTGCCCGCGATCCGTCTGCTGCGCGAAACCATCGCGAACTGCCACCTTGAAGTCATCGGCTATCCTGCCATCGCCGAACTTGCCCACACGGCTGGTCTCGCGGATTCCATCCGCAGCCTCGAACACCGCACGATGGCCGCGCTCTTCGCCAAAACCGCACCTATCGACGAGGCGCTTGCAGAGCACCTGCGGAGTTTTAATCTCGTTGTCAGCTTCCTTTACGACCCCGACGGCCTGTTTCGTGCCAGTCTGGAGCGCGTCGGTGTTAAAACGCTCATCGAATGCTCCCCTCGCGTGCAAAACGAAGGCGAACACGCTTCCAGGCAGCTTGCCAAGGGCCTCGAAAAGCTCGCCATGTTCCTGGAAGACGCGCATCTGCAGCGTGCGCACTTTGAGCGACGCATGGAGGACCAAGTGCGCATCGCCATGCATCCCGGCAGTGGCTCTGAGAAGAAAAATTGGCCCCTGGAGCACTGGCGGCGGCTTGCAGACGAATTTTCCGCTCACGAGGTCGTTTTCATCACCGGCGAGGCCGAAGAAGCACGTGGCGTAAAGATCACCCCACACACCCACTGGCACTCTCTCCCGCTATCCGAGCTGTCCGCACGTCTGACCACCTGCTCAGTCTTTCTCGGCCATGACAGCGGCATCTCGCATCTGGCAGCCGCCTGCGGAGTGCCATCGTTGCTGCTGTTTGGCCCTACCGATCCAGCCATCTGGGCACCACCGCAGCCCTGGGTCGAAGTTTTACGTGAGGAGAGCGGTGATCTGGCTGCGCTGGACTTTGAGCGCGTGAAATGCGCTGCCGCGCAAGTTGTGGCGAAATCGTAACGTGCTAGCCTGCTCTTTCAAATCATGCCTGACATTCCTCCCTCCGCACGATTCCGCACCTTCCTCATCCTTGGCGCTCCTGGCAGCGGCAAAGGCACGCAAGGCAAGGTGCTCGGCTCCATTCCGCGCTTCCATCATCTCGCTTGCGGGGATGTCTTTCGCTCACTCGACACCCGCACGCTGCTGGGGCAGAAATTCGTCGAGTATTCCAGCCGTGGCGAACTCGTGCCGGATGATGTGACGGTGCAGCTTTGGAACGCGAACGTGAAACAGCGCGTTGATTCCCACATGTTTAAGCCGGAGATCGACTTCCTCGTGCTCGATGGCATCCCGCGCAATGTGGAGCAGGCCCGGTTCATGGAGCCCCACATCGAAGTGCTGAAGGTCTTCCATCTTTCCTGCCCTGACCGCACCGAACTGGCCCGCCGTCTGCGCAAACGCGCCCTCAAGGACAACCGCTTCGATGACGCGAACGAAACCGTCATCCAAAACCGCTTCGCCACCTACGAAGCCGAGACCAAGCCGATCCTCGACTACTATGCCGGTGATCGCATCGTGGACATCGACGCCAGCCAGCCACCCGCGAAAGTGCTCTATGACATCCTGGCCGGTGTCATGACGCTGGATGCCTGGAAAGAGCAGGAGAAGATGAAGATCTAATGCGCGTCCTCTTCATTGGCACCGGCGACATTGGCCTTCCTTCGCTGGAATGGCTGCTCAACACGACCAAGCACGAGGTCGTCGGCGTCGTCACGCAGCCGGACAAGCCCGTGGGGCGCAAACAGGTGCTCACACCACCGCAGATCAAGATGCGTGCGCTCGCTGCAGGCAAACAGGTCATCCAGCCGCTCAAAATCCGTCACGCCGTCGAGGAACTGAAAGCATTCGACGCCGATGTCGCCGTCGTCGTGGCCTACGGCCAGATTTTATCCCGCGCTGTGCTCGATGGGCCGAAATTCGGCTGCCTGAATGTCCACACCTCGCTTCTCCCGCGCCATCGCGGTGCCGCGCCGATCCAGGCCGCGATTCGCGACGGCGACACGGAAACTGGCGTGACCATCATGTTCATGGATGAAGGACTCGACACTGGCGACATCCTCTTGATGCAGCGCCGGCCGATTGCTGCGGACGAGACCGGGGGCAGTCTTCACGACAAACTCGCGCTCCAAGCTCCCGCCGCGCTCGAAGAAGCCCTCGATCTCTTGGCCGCTGGCAATCCGCCGCGCGAGAAGCAAAACGACGCCGAGGCCACGCACGTCCGCAAACTCACCCGCCAGGACGGTCGCCTCGACTGGACGCGTCCCGCCATCGAACTCGACCGCCTCATCCGCGCCTTCACGCCCTGGCCCGGCACTTCATGCCTGCGCCAAGAGGTGCAGATGAAAATTCACCGCGCCCAAGTCATTTTGAATGCCGATGCCTGCCCGGCACCGGGCACCATCGTCAGTGCTGATGCGAATGGCATCTTGGTCAGTTGTGGCAGCGGCTTGTTGAGCCTGCTCGAAGTCCAAATCGAAGGCGGCAGACGTTTGTCTGCCGCCGACTTCCTGCGCGGGCATCCGTTGCACGCGGGTGATGTGTTGTTGTAGGCCGGATTACTCCTGCAAGAAGACGAACACGCCTTTCTTATTGCCGACGATCACGTCGGTCTTGCCGTCTTTGTTCACATCACCAGCCGACACTTGCGTGCCGACGCCGCTGTCATTGTCGATTTCATGCGGGATCAAATCAGCGCCACCTTTGCCGTCGCGTTTGATTTGGAACCAGTACAAAACGGCAGGAGCCGCAGGTTCGGCGTCTTTATTGGGGCCATGCGCCCAATAGCGCTTGCCGGTGATGAGATCGAGCACGCCGTCGCCATCGACATCTGCCATCGTGGTGGCGTGGGTTTGCGTGAACTTCACGCCATGCGGGCTGTCCTCCGGCTTCTCACCGAGAATCTGATGCGTGGCGAAGCTGCCGTCCGCTTTCTGCTCATACCAGGCGAAGCCGTAGCCGTGCGCGTCCCAGCTCGTGAGCACGTCGTTGCGACTGTCTCCGTTCACATCATAGACCTGCATCTGCGAGCCACCACGAGCACCAGCGGGTGCGAAAGGCACCTCATGGAAGGCCCACTCTTCCGAGGCCGTGCCCGGCTGCTCACGCCAGCCATCCTTGTCCAGGATGTCAGGACGCTTGTCGCCGTTGATGTCGCCGAAGCCGTAGCCATGCGTGTAGCGGAAGTAGCGCTTCAGATCCGGCTTGGCGATCGCGTGATAAGCAGCCTTCGCGCCCGGATTGGCCCAATCCAGTGACGCATAGCCGAGACGGCCGCCGGTGTGGCAGATCAGCTCCGGTTTGCCGTCGCCATCCATGTCGCCGAGCTGTGGGGACTCGTTGTCGGTCACGTCAAAGAGGATGTGGCGCTTCCAGGCTTCCGTCGTGCGCTTGCCGGGGTTTTCATACCAGGCCGTGATGTCGCCAGGCCAGGAGAAGACGAGGATGTCCATCTTGCCGTCGCTGTTGAAGTCGTAGGTGTTGGTGAGGAAATAATCCGAGTAGCCAAGTGGATCGACCGCCTTGCCTTTGAACTCAGGCGCGGACTCGATGAACTTCGCGTGATTTGGCAGGTAGTTCTCATCGGTCAGCGGCTTGTTGCGGTCCGGTTTTGGCGCGTTGTAGGCGCTGCGCTCCTTGAATTCCGGCCCCCACCACACAAACGGCCCCGCGCAGATGTCATTGTTTCCATCCTGGTCGAAGTCGGCGAAGTGAGCGCCCTCACACCAGAACTCATTGGAGAGCGTGAGTTTCTTGAACTTCGGCTCGGCGGCGCACAGCGGCAGCGCGAGCAACAGGGTTGGGATCAGCAGTTTGGTCATGGTGGTTGGCAGGGAACAGGTCAAAAGAGCATCATCTTGCAGGGAGCGACGTCAGTCGAGAAACTTCCCAGGGTTTAAAATCCCGTTGGGATCGAGAGCGGCCTTCAGGCGCAGATGGGTTTCATGCGCGGCAGGAGAGACGGCATGCCGCCACCAGCGTTTTTTGGCGATGCCGATGCCGTGCTCTCCGGTGATCGCGCCATTCCAGGCGATGATTTGATGAAATAGGCGATCGAGCGCGGCCTCAGCGCGTTCACGGATCGCGGGATCGTCCATCGTGGGCACCATGATGTTGACGTGGATGTTGCCATCGCCCGCATGGCCGAAACTGGCGACGGGGAAGCCGAACTCGGCCTGCAACTGCTCAGCGAAATCGACGAGTTCAACGAGTTTGCCGCGTGGCACGACGATGTCCTCGTTCAGCTTGATCAAACCGGTGTTGCGCAGGCTGTAGCTGAACTCACGACGCAGTTTCCAAAACGCCTCGCAGGCTTCATCACCCATCGCCTCGTTCAAACAGATGCAGCCGAGCTCACGCACGAGCTTGGCGAGCTGTTGCAGCTCGCCTTTGACCGATTCTGCCTGCCCGTCGATTTCGACGAGCAGGTGCGCATCGCCCTCGGGCGTGACGGAGGCACCGAGATACTCGCGCGCGGCACGCAGCGTAAACTTGTCGGCGATTTCGAGCGCGGAAGGCAGGAAACCGCTGCCAAGGATGCGCTGCACGGCATTGGCAGCTTCCGCGAACGATTTGAAACCCGCCGAGAGCATCGCGCGCATCGGCGGATGCGGGATCAAGCGCAACGTGGCCTCGGTGACGACGCCGAGCATGCCTTCGCTGCCGACCATGAGGCCGACGAGGTCAAAACCGGTTTTGTTTTTGTGACAACGACCGCCCGCTCTCACGATTGAGCCGTCTGCGAGCACTGCCTCCAAACCGAGCACGTAATGCCGCGTGACGCCGTATTTCAGGCAGCGCGGCCCCCCCGCGTTGGTGGCGATGTTGCCGCCGAGGCTGCATTCTTTGAGCGAAGCGGGATCAGGCGGGTAAAACCAGCCCAGTTTGCGCACTTCGCTTTGAAGATGGCCTGTAATCACCCCTGGCTCGATGACGGCGACACCGTCGTCCAGCGCGATCTCCTTGATCTTGTTCATGCGTGCCACCGAAAGGGCGATGCCGCCCTTCATTGGCACCGCGCCGCCCACATAACCGACCCGCGAACCTTGCGGGGTGATGGGAATCTGGTGCTCGTTGGCAAAGCGCAGCGTTTTGGAGACATCTTCCGTGTTTTGCGCATGCACAACGACTTGGGGAGGATTGGAGGCGAACCATTTGTCCGTGCTGTGCGTGGCGAGGTCGTCCTGTGTCACGGAAACACGGTCAGGACCGAGGAGGGAAACGAGTTGATCGGCGAGGGAGGCCATCCGAGGAGACTGGCGAAGCGTAGCGTTCGCGCAACGCGTAGAATGCGTTTCCACCATGCCTCCGCTGATCACAGTCACCCACCGACACGGGATTTACCTCCCGGAGGCGGATTTGTGGCTCGATCCGCACTTTGGCGTGAAGCGCGCCTTCATCTCGCATGCGCACAGCGATCATGTGGCGCGGCACGAGCTCACGTTTTGCTCCGAAGTCACCCGCGACCTCATGAAAACGCGCTACGGCTTCAAAAACGAGGGCGAGGTGCGGGCATTGCCGCTGCGCGACGTCATTGAGTGGGAGGGCTGGGAGCTGCGCCTGCTGCCAGCGGGCCACATCATCGGTTCCGCCATGCTCCATCTCACGCGCAAGGCGGACGGAGCCACGCTGCTCTACAGTGGCGACTACAAACTGCGCCAGGGCCTCAGCTCCGAGCGCTGCGAGTTGCTGCACGCGGACACGCTCATCATGGAATGCGCAGGTGCTGAAGTGGGTGCAGGAGACGATTGAGGACGGCGGCATTCCCGTGCTGCTGGGCTACTCGCTCGGCAAGGCGCAGGAAATCCTTTGTGCCCTGGCCGAGACCGGGCATCCCGTGATGCTGCACAAGTCGGTGTGGGACATGACCCGCGCCACCGCGCCGTTGCTGGGCAAGCTGCCGCAGTTCCGCCTCTTCGATGCTACGGAGGCGCACGGCCACGTGCTGATCTTTCCACCGAGCAACGGCAAGTCGCTCGCGCTGAAAAAACTCAAAGTGTGCCGCACCGCGATGCTCAGCGGCTGGGCGCTCACCCCCGGCGCGAGGTTTCGTTATCAAGTCGATGAAGTCTTTCCGCTCAGCGATCACGCCGACCACCCGGAACTTCTTGAAACGGTCGAACTCGTGAAACCACGCCGCGTCTGGCTGGTGCATGGTTACACACGGGAGTTCGCGGCGGAACTGCGCACGCGTGGCGTCGAGGCGTGGACGCTGGAAAGAGATGATCAGTTGGAACTGGGCATCGAAGGCTCCAAGTTTCAGGTTTCAGGTTCCAAGTCGGAGGAGGTGTCTTGGGGCGAAGGCAGTTTTGTTGAGTGGGCGCGGGTTTGTGCGGAGACGGCGGAGGTTTCGTCGCGCTTGCGGAAGGTGGAGGTGCTCGCGGGGTTGCTGCGCGGGCTGGATGAGGGCCCGTTAAGGCTTGCGGTGGAGTTTTCGAGCGGCAGCACCGGTGAAGGTGCGTTAAATACAGGCTGGGCGCTCATCAAACGCGCGTTGATCGAGCTCAGCGGCCTGAACGAGGCCGAGTATCGCGCCATCTCGCGTTCTCAGGCGGATGCGGGCCGCACCGCCTTCCTCGTGCTTAGTCGCGCAGCGCTCACGCCGGAGAAGTGTGCTCTTGCCGATGTCGCGGAGGTATTTGAGCGTCTGCGCAAAGCTGGCAGCCAGATGGAGCGCGTCAGTTTGCTCAAAACACGCCTGCACCTTCTCAGCGCCTCCGCAGGCTCATGGCTGGTGCGCTTGATGACCGGCGATCTGCGCATGGGATCGAAGGAAGGTCTCATTGAGGAAGCCGTGGCTGCCGCATTCGAGGCAAAGCCCGATGACGTGCGCGAGGCTGCGATGCTCTGCGGAGACATCAGCGCGGCAGCGCTACTCGCGAAGTCGCAAAAGCTCCACGAAGCCGCGCCGAGGCTTTTCGTGCCGATTAAAGTCATGCTCGCCTCGCCGGAAGAAACGGCGCAGGCCATTCGGGATCGTCTTCCAGGGGAGAACGTGTGGCTGGAGGACAAATTTGACGGCATTCGCGCTCAAGTGCATCGCAGCGCGGAGCGCGTGGAAATCTTCACGCGCGACCTCAAACCCATTTCTGGCCAATTTCCCGAGGTTTGCACCTCGATGCGCCTGTTGAGCGACGAGGTCGTTTTCGACGGCGAGATCATCGCGCATGCCGAGGGCAAGAAACTGACCTTTTTCGATTTGCAAAAACGCCTCGGCAGACGCGACCAGGCCGATCTTTTCCTGCCGAGCGAGGTGAGCGTGAAATACGTCGTTTTCGACCTGCTGTGGAAAAATGGCGTCTCGCTGCTCGAACGTCCTTTGGAAGTTCGCAGGGCCGAATTGGAGGGTCTGTCCATGCCTGCAGGCCTTGAAACGATCTCCGTCATCCGGGCCGCGAATGCCGAGGAGATCGAAGCCGCCTTCCTCGCCGCTCGGCGGCGTGGAAACGAAGGCCTCATCGCCAAAGAAGCGGTGAGCACTTACGCGCCCGGAAGACGCGGCAAGTCGTGGCTGAAGCTCAAGAAGGCTTTTGCCACGCTCGATGTCGTCGTCGTGAAGGCGGAGCAAGGTCACGGTAAGCGTAGCCATGTGCTGAGCGACTACACCTTCGCTGTGCGCGATGAAACAGACAGCAACGCGCTCAAAGTCATCGGCAAGGCCTACAGTGGCCTCACCGATGCCGAGATCGAGGAACTGACGGAGCATTTCACTCAAACGACGCTCAGCCAGAAAGGCCGCGTGCGCACTGTGGTGCCGCAGATCGTGCTGGAGATCGCCTTCGACAGCATCCAGCCCAGCGACCGCCACAGCAGCGGCCTCGCCATGCGCTTCCCGCGTATCAAAGCCATCCGCCGCGACAAATCACCAGCCGAGATCGACACGCTGGCCTATGCGATGAAGCTGGCGGGCATCGTTTAGCGCTTCATCTTCGCGAAGAAGACACGGGCGCTCTCCATGACGCCATAGGCGGTCTCTTGCGGCGTGAGTTCAGCGGTCTGGATGCGCAGGTCAGAAAGGGATTTGTAGAGCGGTTTGCGCTCGATGAGCAGGCGTTCGAGCTTGGCTTTCGGATCTTCCTCACCGGTGAGCAGCGGGCGGTTGTTGTTCATCGCCGTGCGGCGGGCGAGGCGCTCGGGATCGGCGTCGAGCCAGACGGTGTAACCGAGATGACGCAGGATGGGCAGATTGCGCGACTGGGTGACGATGCCGCCACCTGTGGCGATGACGCAGCCGCGTTTGCCTAGCAGCGAGCGCAGCGCGGCGGACTCACGCAGACGGAATCCGGCCTCACCTTCGCTAGCGAAGATTTCGGGAATCGTTTGGCCCGCCGTTTCGACGATCATCGCGTCGGTATCGACAAATTGGAAGCCGATCATCTGCGCGACGATGCGACCGACGGTGGTTTTGCCCGAACCCATGAGGCCGATGAGCAGAATGTTCGGCTGGCGGGGCAATGGCACCTCGCCGCTGCTGTGGACGAGGTTCAAAATGGACGAGGCCAGCTCGGGATCGTCCCGCAGGGCGACGAAATAGCTCTCATAGCGCAGACTCCAACCGGTGGCGTGCAGCTTGGTGTTGGAGACGCGTTTGTGGCTCCAGCCACGTTTGCGGGCAGGATCGGGATCACGCTCTGGCGGCATTTTGGTGCCAAAGGTCATGCACAGGCGCTCCAAACACTGCCGCTGGGTCATTTGCGCGTCATCGACGATGTTGAAGATGCCGCTGAGACGTTCGGTGACGAGATGGACGAGCGCGGCAGCGGCGTCATCGGCATGGATTTGATTGAGCAGGCGGCCCTGGCCATGGTTGCCCTCGACGGCGGCCTTGCCTTCGAGCAGATTTTTCAACACGAAGGAGCGCCCAGGGCCGTAGATGCCGGCGAGACGTCCCACAGCTCCGCCTGCATTGAGAGCGATGTTTTCAGCCTCGCGCAGCAGGCGGCCGGTGTCGCGCTCGGGATCGGCAAAACTGGTTTCATCGACCATTTCACCGTGGATCTGCGGCACGCTTTGATACATCTCCGCGCCCCCGCGGCTGGAGCTGGCGCAGTGAATGAAGGCGTCGAGGCTCGGGGCATTGAGTTTGGCGGCGAGGGCGGCCACGTCGTTGCCATCCGAGATGTCACAGGATTCCACACGCCAGGGTTTGACGGTGGCAAGACGCACGGCGGATTCCGGCGAGTGTGTGAGGCCGATCACTTCATGCCCAGCGGCATGAAGCTGATCTGCGGCCCGTTCTCCGACGAACCCACAACCTGCAATGAGCACCTTCATTGGGGACGGTGTTTCTGGTAGTATGCCACGACGCCGTTCACGACGCCGCGAACATAGTCCTCAATGGCACTGGATTGGAGACGCCCGGCGATGAGCGTGCGACCGAGGAAGTGGCCATTCAGCAGGCGGCGGTAGGTTTCTTCGTGGTTCATGACGTAGGGCTCCAGATAGACGACCGGACACTGATAGAGTCGGTTCGCGAGGAGATTGCGGGCATAAACATACGGGCTGGCGCCGACACGGCGGGCATTGGGCGTGGTGTAGAGGTAGGCGGGCAATGCCGTCGCAGAACTCATGCCACCGGCCACCGCCTCGGCCAGCGGTAGTTCTTCCTCATGGATGCGTGAAAAGAGGCGGTGCAGCATCTCAAAGCGCACGTCCTGCTGTTGCAGCTCCACCGGCGCGTAGCAGCCGTTCACGAGGACATGCAGGTGGTTCGCGGGCGAGAACTGCGGAGATGTGGCATCCCCCCAGGCCTCAGCGTTGTAGTGCAGACAGAGCACGACGTCGGGCTTGATCGTGACGTTGACTTTTTTGGCACGGGCGTGGATTTCACTGACGCGGTAGAAGAGCTTTTCACTCTGCCACTGCACGGTGATGATCTTCGCTTCGCCCGTGAGGCCGCTGTAGGATTCCTGCGGCTGCGGAAAGCCAGCCTCTTGGAGGAGTTGACGCGCTGGGGCGATGAGGTCGATCGACCGCATGTTGGTCACAGGCTCCAAGGACTCGCGCACGAGACTTACATAGGCCCCCAGGGCTTTGAGACGCTCCGCCAGCACCTGGGCGGGGAGCAGCGTGAGATGCCCCTCCTGAATGGCCTCGCCTGAGGCAAAGCTCAGGTAGCGCTCCTCCAGCGGCGAATATGCCCCGCCGATGTGGCCGGGATCGATGGCAAAATGAACATCGCTGAGGATCGGGCGGCCCTTCAACGGCGGCAGTTCGCTGGCTTTCCGCCAGGTGCGTGTGCCGGGCAGTGGTGGCTGCGCTTTTTGGGTGAAGGCGATGCGTGCCTCCGGCTTGGCCGGATCTCCCGTCTGCACAACGACGCCGTCGGATTCCAGCTTCCACGGCGGCGGCAGGGGCGAGGCATCGGAGTAAATGTCATTCACCGCAGCCTCGAACTCGGCGCGAGTCATCGTCTGGTGGAAAGATTGCAGCTTCAGCCATTCCGGCGTCGTGCCCAGGGCACTGAGCTGGTTCAACTGGGGCGGCGGAGGCGGTGGAGCGAGCGAAAGCGGTGCGCTGGCCGGGGGCGCAGGTGCCGGCGCGATGGTCTGCGTCATGCCTGAGGCCGCAAAGCAGCACGTCAGCACGACGACTGGCAGGGGGCGGCGAGTCATTCGTTTCATCATCTGCGCATCCTAGACTTGATCCCCGGCCTCATCATCTACTAAGTGGCGGCACATGAACGACATTACGGCTGACAGCACGGACGGACTCTTCCGCCTTCTTTTTTTGGGCGATGTGGTGGGCGAGCCAGGGCGCAAGGCGGTCTCCGTGCTGCTGCCACTGCTCAAGGAGGAGCTCAAACTCGATTTTATCGTCGTGAATGGCGAAAACTCCGCCGGTGGGCGCGGCATCACGCCAAAGATCGCCATCAGCCTCATGCGCGCCGGTGCCGCAGTCGTGACCAGCGGGGATCACATCTGGGACCAGCGGGAAATCGTGCCCTACCTCGGCGACGAGCCGCGCATGCTGCGCCCGCTGAACTACCCCGCCGGCACGCCGGGCAATGGCTTCGTCGTTTTGGAGTCCAAAAAGTGCAAGGTAGCCGTGGTGAACCTGCAAGGCCGCACCTTCATGAACCAGCAGCTCGACAACCCCTTCCTGGCCATCCTCGCCTGTGTGGAAAAGCTGCGCGAGGAGACACCGGTGATCTTTGTCGATTTCCACGCCGAGGCCACGAGCGAAAAAGTCGCCATGGGCTGGCATCTCGACGGCAAAGTGAGCGCCGTGGTCGGCACGCACACCCATGTGCCCACCGCCGATGAACGCGTGCTGCCCAAAGGCACCGCTTTTCAAAGCGATGCCGGCATGTGCGGACCGATGGACAGCGTCATCGGCAGCCAGATCGAGCCCGTTTTGGAGCGCTTCCACACCATGATGCCCACACGCTTCGGCGTGGGTCGCGGGGCTGTGCGCCTGAATGGTGCGCTGATCACCATCGACCCGGCCACCGGCAAAGCGCTGAGCATCGAGCGCATCGCGCGGACCTGGCATGATTGAAGAAGGAATGTCTTTGGCGTGAACAAACCTGCCGTCCTCGCTCAATTCCTCGCCGTGCTGAAGGCGGAACTCGCCGCGCTCACCCGCGCCGCACAGGGAGCCTTTGCCGCTGCCACGGACCCGGACAGCAAGGCGGAAAACAAGTATGACACACGCACGCTGGAGGCCTCCTACGTCGCGCGAGGACAGGCGAAGCGTGTGACGGAGCTGCAGGAGGCCGTGCGGGCGTTTGAAGCTTTGTCGGGAAATGAACTGGCCGCAGGTGTGGCGATCTCGCTCGGTGCGCTGGTGAGTTTGGAGACTCCCGAGGAAACCGCGCACTATTTCATCGGCCCCTTCGCTGGTGGCACGGAGATCGTGCATGAGGGAAGCGAGATCGTCGTCATCACGCCTGCCTCGGCCTTGGGGCAGAAGCTGCTGGGACGCCGGGTTGGCGATGCGGTGGCGCTGCGCCCCGGTGCGCTGGCGAAAGTCATCGCCGTGGTTTGATCACGGCGAGCAATCGCAGCAGGAGCGTTTCCGCTTGGTGCCCTCAATCAGCGACTGCGGATGCTTCCGCCCACGGTCTTTCTCCTCGGCAACTTGTGCGATGCGTGCCTCCGCGCCTTCGATGAGAACGGCGCGGAGCAGATCGCGATTGCGCCGCAAGGGCAGAGCGTCAAACGCAGCGCGGGTGGGCTGTGC
This sequence comes from Verrucomicrobiaceae bacterium, assembly GCA_021298725.1. Lineage (GTDB taxonomy): Bacteria > Verrucomicrobiota > Verrucomicrobiia > Verrucomicrobiales > Verrucomicrobiaceae > Prosthecobacter. The sequence goes on from JAJTDU010000071.1 coordinate 23,463, forward strand.
GCAGTCTTGGAGTGTGGCAGAGCGGTTTTCGATGTCCGCCTGACTCATCGCAACGATCCACGAGTGATCTTTCGGCAGGAGAACCACTTAACCAGGCGAACAACATGTGACTTTCGTGGCTAGGTTGCTAACGGTTCGAGCATGTCATCGGTCCGCCCCTGGAAATCCACCGCTTTGCGCCTCTGGCGCGTGGTGCTGCTGGCTGCGGTGGTTTTTGCCATCCGGCGCTCGCATCAGCCATCTGCGCTGGAGCTGACGGTCGAGCGTGTGCGTGATTTCTTTCCCACGGCGGCTGTTTTGACGCCTCAGGGGGGCATGCAGGCAGTGAAGGATGAATCCGGGATCACGCTCGGGCATGTGATGCAGACCTCGCCGGAGGCGGATGACATCATCGGTTACGCGGGACCGACGAACACGCTCATCGCGCTCGATTCGCGTGGGAAGGTGCTCGGCCTGCGCATTCTGCACAGCAGCGACACGACGGATCATGTGGCCGAGGTGGTGGGTGAGCGGGCGTTCTTCAAGCAGTTCACGAACAAGAAGGCCGCCGAGATGGCGAACATGCCGGTGGATGCGGTTTCTGGAGCGACTTTGACGAGCAGCGCGATCGCCGAAGGTGTTTTGCGTCGTTTGGGCAAGAGCGCGACGACTTCCCTGCGTTTTCCTGACGCGATCACGCTGGATGAGGTGAAGAAACTCGAACCAAAGGCGGCGAAGCTGCGCGAATCGAAAGCGCATCCGGGTTCGCAGGAGGTGCTCGATGCGAAAGGTGCCATCATCGCACTGGCAGTGCGCACGGCACCGAGTTCAGATGGTGTGGTGGGTTACAAGGGGCCGAGCGACACGTTCATGCTGATGGACGCGGCAGGTTTGACGCTGCGAGGCATCGCGCTGCGGCGGAGTTATGACAACGAGGCCTATGTCGGCTACGTCACAGGAGACACGGCGTTTTTAAAAACCTTTGATGGCATGACGACGGAGAAGATCGCGAGCATCGACTACGCTGCGGCAGGTGTGGAAGGTGTCTCGGGTGCGACGCAGACGAGTTATGGCGTGGCGGAAGGCGTGCGTGTGCGGTCACAGGCCTTGCTGAAAGAAAGGGAGGCGAAGCGTGGCTGGTGGGCGCTGATCCGCTGGCGCTGGCAGGACACAGGGCATGTGGTGGTCATTCTGGCAGCGTTCGTGATGGCGTTCACGCCGATGCGCGGGCGGGCGTGGTGCCGTCATCTGCATCATGCGTTGCTGGTGGCTTACGGGGGCTTCATGGCGGGCGAAATGCTCTCCCAAGGCCTGCTGGCCGGCTGGGCGGCGCATGGCACGCCGTGGCGCAACGTGCACGGTCTCGTGCTGCTGGCAGCGCTGGCGCTGCTCGGACCGGTTTTCACCGGCAAGCAGCTCTACTGCCACCACATCTGCCCGCACGGTGCCTTGCAGCAGCTTTTGGCGAAACGGCTGCCGTTTCAGTGGTCGCCATCGAAGCGGGTGGACGCGTTTTTCTCGAAGCTGCCGTTTATGCTGCTGGCGTTCGTGCTCTTGAGCGTGGTGTTTGCCCTGCCGGTGGATTTGAACGCGCTGGAACCGTTCGACGCGTATCTGTTCCGCGTCGCGGGCTGGGCGAGCATGGTGATCGCCATCGCGGGATTGCTGTGGTCGTTGGTCACGCCGCTGGCGTATTGCCGTTACGGCTGCCCGACAGGCGCGTTGTTCAAGCTGCTGCGCTTCACGGGCGCTGCGGATCGCTTCGGAACACGCGACTGGCTGGCAGCGGCATGCGTAGTGATGGTTCTTCTCTTTGCTCCGGGCTGAAACCCGGCTACCAACAAGCATTCATGCGCCTCATTTCCAGTTTAGAGTCCAAGTTCGGTCGTTTTGCCATTCCGGGCCTCGTGCAGGTCATCGCGATGTTTCAATTGCTGGTGCTGATCATGGTCATGGTCATGTCCCCAGAGGGCGCAGCGGCTTATTTGATGTTTTTGGACCTGAATCCGGCGCGGGTGATGAATGGGGAGGTGTGGCGGCTGATCACGCATGTGTTTATCCCAGGCAATTTTTCGCTGATCTGGGCGCTGATCGGCACGATGTTCATGATGTGGATCGGGCGTGGGCTGGACGATGCCTGGGGCGCATTCCGGGTGAACCTCTACATTTTCGGCTGGATGTTTGCGGTGACGCTGGGTGCACTGATCTTTGGCTGGCCCGCACCAGGCATGTTTTTGTATCAAACGCTGCTGTTTGCCTTCGCGACGCTGTACCCCAACGAGGAGATCATGATTTACTTCATCTTGCCGCTTAAAATGAAGTGGGTGGCGCTGCTGAGCGCCGGGATGACAGCGTTTCTGGTGATGCGTGATCCTTCCTTCCTGCTGCCGGTGCTGGCCTGCCACTTGAACTATCTCGTGGTCTTCGGCCCCGGCTTTATGAGTGAGCGGGCCAAACAGGCGCGTGTCATGGCACGACGCGGCCAGTTTGATTCCGCCAAGCTACCCGAAGGCACGTAGTTCCATCAATGCTCGGTCTGCAAAAAGACGGAGATCGACAATCCACAGCTCGATTTCCGCGTGCTGGACTCGGGCGATGAGATCTGCACCGAATGCCGGGCGAAACGCAACGGAGGCTAAACCCCATGGCGGATGATCCTCTGGC
>JAJTDU010000271.1:0-3149 GCA_021298725.1 Verrucomicrobiaceae bacterium
CGGAACAACAACCCGCGTCAAACGAACCTGCTGCATCGTGGCGACTTCCTGCAGCCTGCCGATTTGGTCGTTCCCGGGGCTTTGGGCATTCTACCGCCTGTGAAAGGCTCCTCACGCCTTGATTTGGCACGCTGGCTCGTTGGCCCGAACCATCCGCTCACGCCACGCGTCACCGTGAACCACTTCTGGAACCGTTTGTTCGGCGAAGGCCTCGTGCGCACCGTCGCCGACTTCGGCGTGCGCGGTGAGCCGCCGACGCACCCCGCACTGCTGGACTGGCTGGCCGATGAATTCATGAAGCAGGGCTGGAGCCGGAAGAAAATCCTCAAAACCATCATGATGTCGGCCACTTACCGGCAAAGCTCTGGCATACCCGCGAATCTGCCGCCGAAGGTGATGGAGATCGATCCGAAGAACGCGTTGCTCTGGCGTCAAAACCGCCTGCGTGTCGATGGCGAAGTCGTGCGCGACCTCTACCTCGCCGCCAGCGGCCTGCTTTCCGCCAAGATCGGCGGTCCGAGTGTCTTTCCGCCGATTCCTGAGGGCATTGATGCGCTCAGCTACGCGGGCAATTTCAAATGGACCACCAGCAAGGGCGAGGATCGCTACCGCCGTGGCATGTACACCTTCTTCAAGCGCACCGCCCCGCATCCTGACCTCACCACTTTCGACTGCCCAGATGCCAACACGACCAACGTGAAACGCACCGTTTCCAACACGCCGCTGCAAGCCCTCACGACGTTGAATGCCGAGGCCTTCGCCGAAGCAGCACAAGCCCTGGCGAAACATGTTTTGACCGACGCCACGCTCAAAGATGACACCTCCCGCCTAGCCCGCGCCTTTCGTTCATGTGTATCACGAGCGCCGACCACGCAAGAACTCACGGCGATGACAAAACTGCTCGATGAAGCGCGCTACACCTATCAGAACGGTCCCGCCGATGAGGCCAAGGCCGCGCTTGGCTCTCATGCGGTTTCAATGGTACCCGCCACCGAAAATGCGGCCTGGGTAGCGACGGTCCGCATCGTGCTGAACCTGGATGAACTCATCACGCGGGAGTAACCAGGTCTGTTTACTGGGGGGACTTCCGTTTTCTCGGTGATTGGACCTTTTTGGCCTCATCGCACTCGAAACGGCAGGTGACGATGACGCCGCGTTTGGGCTTGTTCTGAATCTTGAGTCTGCCGCCAATGAGGTTGGCTCGATACTCCATCACCCGCATGCCGATGCCGCTTTCTGGCGCGGACTTCGTCTTTCGGATGCCGGCGCCATCATCTTCCACGCATAACTCGCATTCGCGCTGCTCGGTGCCGTGCAGTGAGATCTTCACCTTGCTAGGCTTGCCGTGGCGCAAGGCGTTGTTCACGGCTTCCTGGGCGATGCGGAAAAGATGCTTCTCCTTGTCCTCGTTGTTGATGGCGAGTCCGGTGTCCACCTCACAGGTGCAGGGCGTGCGGAAATTGGTGCGCACCGTTTCCGCCAGTAGGTTCAAGGCACCGGCTAGTCCTCGATATTTGACGCTGGTGGGCGAGAGACCGTGGGACATGCGGCGGACTTCTGACACTGACTCGTTCATCAGCTCATGGATGCGTTTGGCGCTAGCCTTGGCCTCTCCCTGAAGCTCTGCCTCCAGTGCCTCGATCATGATGACCATGCCGGTCATGGTCTGGCCCACGCCATCATGCAGGTCGTGCCCCACGCGCGCCTGCTCTTGCTCGACGACACGCAGCAATTCGCGCTGGAGGCGGTCGCGCTCGGTCATGTCCGTGCCGGTGATGATGATGCGGTCCGGGCTGCCATCTGGTGCGCGGGTGGAGGTGCTGCGGAGTTCAATGGTGTGCCACTCGCCGTTTTTGGCACGCAGCCGCGCGTCGGTGGGCGGGTTGTCCTCGCCGCGCAGCAGGCGGGCAAAGCGTGCTTTGGATCGTGTCATTTCCGGTTCGTCCATCAAACCGATTTCCCAGGCTGTTTTGCCGATCACTTCCTTTTGCCCATACCCCATCGTGGTGAAGAAGGCCGTGTTGGCATGGGCAAAGCGGCCTTCAATGTCCATCACAACGATGAAAGCCGAGGTGTGCTTCACTAGCGCCTGATCGTAGGCCAGCTCACGGCGGTAATTGAACTCCGCCTGCTTGCGTTCATTGATGTCCTTGATCACGGCGATGTGGCGCAGGGGGGGCTCTCCTGGTCGCCACATCGGAGCGACGGCCAGGTGAATCCAGGTGATGCGGCCATCCGGGGCCACATGGCGCTTCTCCATTCTGAAACTGCGGATGCGGCCTGCCTTCAGCTCCTCCATATGGTCCAAATCGTTCTTGAGATCATCCGGATGGGTCAAGTCCATGAAGGTCAGTCGCAGCAGATCCTCACGGCTGCGGTGATTGATCTCGCACATGCGCTGGTTCACGCTGAGGTGGCGGCCTGTGGGCGTGTCGATCACCGCGATGCCTACGGCCGCGAGTTCAAACACCTCACGGAAGCGCTGCTCACTCTGCTCCAGCGCCAGCTCGGCCACTTTGCGGGCGGAGATGTCGGAAATCGTGCCGCTCATGCGGATGATCTCGCCGCTGTCATCCCGCTCGGCCTGCCCTCGGGCCAGGAACCAGCGGTAGCTCTCATCCTTGGTGCGTAAGCGGAACTCAACTTGGTAAGGAAGGTTCTGCTCAAAATGCGCCTGACGCGCCGCTTGGACCTTCGGCACGTCCTCCGGGTGCAGCCGTGACATGAAAAACTCCTCACGAATGGTCACTAGCTCGTTTTCGGCAAAACCGAGCATCTCCTTCCAGCGTGGCGAGAGGTACACATCTCCAGAGCAGATGTTCCAGTCCCACAAGCCGTCGGTGGTGGCTCTCAGCGCACGCGCATAACGCTCCTCGCTGATGCGCAGCGCCTGCTCCTTCCACTCGCGCTCGAGTGCCAGGGCGGCGAGCCGAGCAGCGTGTGCGACGGTGTGTATCTCCTTCGGTGAAGGTTCGTGAGGATGATTGTGATAGCAGGCCAGGGTGCCCAGCACCTTGCCAGCGCTGCTGATGATCGGCTCCGACCAGCAGGCCCGCAGGCTGGCCTTGGAAGCTATTTTGTGAAAGGACTCCATGCGCGCATCTGCCAGCACATCCGCGCAGATTACCCGCATCCCTGAGTGCGCTGCC
>JAJTDU010000271.1:3169-5678 GCA_021298725.1 Verrucomicrobiaceae bacterium
GGGCAGATTACCCGCATCCCTGAGTGCGCTGCCGCGCCGCAGCAGGCCACGTTTGGGCCGACGGGTAGGCCGTCAATGGCCTTCCATACATAGTTCGGCAAAGTCGGCGCGACTTTCATCTTCAAACTCAAGCCGGACGCGTCCACCAACATCACGCTGCATCGCATCCCAGCATGCCCTGCCTCCACATTGCGTGTGATGGCCTCCAGCACCGCGCTGGCGGGCGCTCCTTCGGCGATCAATTGCAGGCTGCGCGCCTCACGCTCTTCGGCTGCCTTGCGCTGCGAAATGTCCGCCGTGGTCCCGATCATGCGCAACGCGCGGCCTTGGAGGTCGCGATCAATCACACGCCCCCGGCTCAGCACCCATTTCCATGAGCCGTTCTTGCAGCGCAGCCGGAATTCTATGGAGAAGCTGGGGATTAGCCCCTCCAGATGCTCTTCAAATGCGTGGCGCAGCCCTGCCATGTCACTCGGATGCACAATCGTCTGAAATTCGGGATAACTCCCGGGCGCTGGCTCATGCGGCTCATGGCCGAGCATTGCTTTCCATTGGGTGGAAAAGAAAATCCGGTCGTTTTCGACATCCCAGTCCCACACGCCAAAACCGGAGCTTTCCAGCGCGAAGCGCCAGCGCTGCTGGCTTTCCTTCAGTTTCTGCTCGGCATGCACGCGCTCCGAGATGTCACGCCCGACCGATTGGATCTCGATGAGACCGTCGGCTTCGTTGAACAGTCCCCGGTTCACGAACTGCATCCAGCGCATTCGTAACTGGCCGTCCTGCACGCGGGTTTCGATCACTACCACCGGGTTCTGCGGCGAAAGCACCTGCAGTTTGTCCTCAATCATCTGCGGTTCCTCAGGCACCACCACGGACTGCCAGCGGCGGCCGATCAGCTCCTCGCTCGTCTTGCCAAATAATCGGCAAACCACCTCGTTCACATAAGTCAGGGTGCCGTCTGGTGAGAAGCGGCAGATCGTCTCTGTTAGGTCTGACACCATTGGCTGGTGTCGGTCTGCCTTCGTCAGCCCTACGCTGGCAGGTGTGGATTGCTGACGAAGCTTCATGGCATCAGGGGATGTAACTCATGGACTTCATCCACTCCGCCACTCGGTTCGGCCAGTCGTTCACCGGGCCGCCGCTTTTGCGCATGCCAAAGCCGTGGCCGCCTTTGGCGTAAATGTGCAGTTCGCAGGGGATGTTGAGCTTTTTGTATTCGAGGTAGAGCAAGGCGCTGGCTGTTGCCGGCCATGGATCATCACCCGCATGGATGAGGCACATCGGCGGCGACTTCGCCGTGACCTCGTAGCCCGGCAGCAGCTTCCCTGGCTCCTCTTTGCTCACGAGGTAAGCCGGATACACAGGAATCGCGAAGTTCGGTGTCGCATCATCGACATCGAGCGCTGGATCAGTCGTGTAGGTGCGCTCGTTGGCGTGCAGCGTGGTCATGACCGAGAGATGACCACCGGCAGAAAAGCCGAGGATGCCGATGCGGTCGGGTTTGAGTCCCCATTCGCCGGCGTGATGGCGGATGATGCCCATCGCACGCTGTGCGTCCTGCAGCGCCTCACGGCCTGGATCTTTCGGATCACGCTTTGGCACGCGGTATTTGAGCAGGATGCCCGTCACGCCGTGCTGATTGAGGAATTCACAGACCTGTGAGCCTTCGTGCTCATACGCCAGGATGCCGTAACCACCGCCAGGGCAGACGAGGACCGCCGTGCCGTTCGGTTTTTCCGGCTTGAACACCGTGATCATCGGATCTGTGACGTTTGTGATGCGCTGCACATCCTCGGCATTCTTCTTCGGCACCTCTTTCTCTGCCTCAATCTTCACGCCGGGCTTTTCCGGCGCTCCACTGGGCCAGAGCTTCACCACCATCGGTTCAGCGGCGAAAACGGAGGTCGAGACGAGCAGAAGGGCGGGAAGGAGCTTCATGATGCGCCATTGGAGCGGAAATCACCGCGCAACGCAAGGCAGCATCATCGCGTCCCGCATGCCGTGGAGGATTTTTTTGTCGGCCGGGCAAACCGTGGCCAGCACACCACCCAGCGCCGGATCATTGTCCTCGTCCGAAGTGGCAAAATAATACGGGCACAGTCGCACCCGGCTCTGCATCGCTCTCGTGGTCTGTTTCTCCTCATCCCAAGCCGGATGCGTGACCACCTTCGCTCGATGAAACTCCTGCAGCACGAACGGATTCGTCGGGAAACTTGCCAGCGCCTCATCAATCGCCGCGCCCCACTGCTCCTGCGACAAATCGTGACCAATGAACACCCCCCGCGAACCCCAGCCGCGTTCGGAAAAGCCGCTGATCTTCAACACAAGCTGCCGCAGCCTGCCTCCGAACGATTTCATCTCATGCCAACTCTGGATGTCCAGCTTCGGCCACACCGCGAACGGTGGCAGCGGCACCGGATCGCCCACCCAGCCTTGGGGGATGCAGCGGCGGAGGAGTGAGAGGTGAGGAGTGAGAAGTGAGTGGCTCCAGAAGTCTTCCAAGGCGGGC